>JAFRVX010000087.1 GCA_017438305.1 Lachnospiraceae bacterium
CTTCACGGGCGTGTTTGAGGCGGCAGTCATCCATTACGCCGTGGCAAAGATATTCGGGCCGCTCCTTTTTGGCCGAGGATGGTGCGGATATGCCTGCTGGACGGCCATGGTGCTGGATTTTCTGCCCTATAAGGTTCCGGAAAAACCGGGAAAGAAGATCGGCTGGATAAGATATATCATCTTTGCCGCTTCCCTGATTTTTGTTGCCGTACTGTTTCTGGCGCATGTCGGGAATATCGAAAGGATCATGTTCTGGGCGTTTATCGCCGGCAACGTTCTGTATTATGCGGCGGGGATCATCCTGGCCTTTGCCTTTAAGGATAACCGGGCCTTCTGCAAATATATCTGTCCGGTCACGGTCTTCCTGAAGCCCATGAGTTATTTCTCGCTTCTGAGAGTAAGATGCGATAAGGAAAAATGCATCTCCTGCGGAAAGTGCAGACGGGTATGCCCCATGGAGGTAGATGTTACAGATAATTCAAGAAAAAGGAAAAACGGCACGGAGTGCATCCTCTGTATGGAGTGCGTAAAGAATTGTCCCAAAGAAGCACTTTGATCTTCCGGCTGCAATAGCTTTGAGGACAGTGATCCGAGGTTTATGAAGGATCTCTGTTTCATTCGTGGTTCATGATTGACAGGAGTTATCAGAAAAGCGCCGGAAATCCCGGCCGGTCAGGATTTGAAAGAGAGGTCTGAAACAACATGAAAAAACAAAGAATCTTATGGATGGTATTATTCATAGCTGCCGTGCTTTTGATCTTTGCCGCCTGTTCTTCACAGAATTCGAGAAGAAACCGTGTCAGAAGACTGTATCAGAAGAACGAGGCGTCCTTTACGCAGGCAGCTTTGGGAAATGATTTTGCTTCCCTTGAGAAGGTCAGCGGCATCCTTGAGGTAAAGACGGAAAACGAACATGTGGATATTCGATGCAGAGCGGGAGGTTTTGCATCCGAGACCTGTTACTGCGGGATCTTCTATTCGGAAAAAGATGACCTTCTGGCCGAGTGCTTTTCCCCTGTTCCGGAAAATACGGAGAAACTGGAAGCGGACGGCAGCGGATACCGTTATCGGGAACCCGGCGGAGATAATCAGTACTATGTGGAAAGTCTCGGAAATCATTATTTTTACTATGAGACCCGGTACTGACCCGGGCGATGATCCGGGCAATGGAGCGGCAAAGGAGCGTGTACAGAGATGATCTATGATATTTCCCAGGAAGTTTTCAGCTGTGAGATATATCCCGGCGATCCTGCGCCGGAAAAACAGCTGTTCAGTTCAATGGAAAAAGGTGATCTGTATAACCTGACGGTATTCAGCATGTGTGCCCATAACGGTACGCATGTGGACGCGCCGTTTCATTTCTTTCGGGAAGGGAAGACCGTAGACGCGGTCTCCCTGGAACACTTTGTGGGGATGGCTTATGTTGCGGAGCACTGCGGGACCGTTTCCGGGGAAGACGCTGCGAATATCCTTGAAAAAGCAAAAAAGCGGGATCCGGAAGCGGCAAAAAGGATCCTGATAAAAGGGCCGGCCGTCGTCTCTTCCGAAGCGGCAAAAGTATTTGCTGCGGAAGGGATATGGCTTCTCGGCAATGAATCCCAGACCGTAGGGCCGGAGGACGCACCGATGGAAGTGCATCTCATCCTGTTGGGCGCCGGAACCGTACTGCTTGAAGGTATCCGTCTGGCAGCGGTTGAAGAGGGAACTTATTTTTTAAGCGCGGCTCCGTTGAATCTGTCCGGAGCGGACGGTTCACCCTGCAGAGCCGTATTGATAACAGCCGGAGAATAAACCGCCGGCTTCTGTTCATCCTGTTCATGGCCGTAACGGTCGCATTTGCCGTGCTGCTGTATAAAGGCGCGGAAAAGATAAAGAAGAAATGAGGAGGGTCAATCGTGTCAAATTATGGTTTTTTGTATGACCAGACCCGCTGTATCGGCTGCAATGCCTGCCAGATGGCCTGCAAGGACGGGCATGACCTGGAGGCGGGACTGTTTTTCCGCAGGGCGCAGACGCTGGAATACACGGATGATCAGGGCCGTCTTGCGGTCATGCATTATTCGGGCAGCTGCAATCATTGCCAGGACGCGCCGTGTATAGAACACTGCCCCACCGGCGCCATGCACCGGCAGGAGGATGGAACGGTCGCCGTCGATCCGGAGAAATGCATCGGCTGCGGGACCTGTACCTGGGTCTGCCCCTACGGCGCCCCGAAGGTGAGCCGCAGAACAGGCCGGTCCATGAAATGCGACGCCTGCCCGGACAGGCGGAAAGAGGGCAGGGAACCGCTTTGTGTGGAGGCCTGTCTGACCCACTGCCTGGCTTTTGTGGATCTGGACACCCTGACGGATGAAGAAAAGCAGCGCTGCACCAATACGCTGCCCATCCTGCCTTCTCCGGAAAAGACTCATCCGAACCTGCTGATCCTGGCAAAGGAGGCGTTTCATGGCTAAACGATATCTGGTTTTAGGAACCGGCATAGCCGGCCTGTCGGCTGCCCGAGAGATCCGCGGTCAGGATCCGGAAGCGGAGGTTTTGCTGATCGGTGCGGAGCCGGACAGCCCTTACCTGCGTCCACTCCTCAGCAAAACGGATTTCCGGCGGCTTCAGCGGCAGAAGATCCTGATCGAGGAAGAGCGCTGGTATGAAGAAAACAGGATCAGTCTGATGAAGGGATGCGCCGTGGCTGCCATCGATCCGAAGCAGCACCTGGTCACCCTTTCCGACGGCAGGAATCTTTCTTACGATAAATGCATTTATGCCCTGGGCGCGGACTGCTACGTGCCGCCCATTCCCGGCAGGGAAAAGGCAGGCGTGCTTACGCTTCGCACCATCGGGGATTTCCATAAGCTTAAAAAACACTCTTTTACCGCTGAAGAAGCCGTACTGATCGGCGGGGGCGTCATCGGCATTGAGATGGCCTGGGAACTGCGGCAGCTGGGCATCCGCTGCACCATTCTGGAAGCCATGCCCCGCCTGATGGCGCGGCAGCTGGACGAGGAATCGGCCGCGGTGCTTCAGGAAAGGATCATCGCAGCGGGCTGCGGATGCTGTACCGGCGCCGAGATCATTGAGATCACCGGTGAAGATAAGGCCGACGGCGTTCTTCTGGCGGACGGACGGCGTTTTCCGGCGGACATCGTCATTCTTTCCGCCGGAGTGCGCCCGGTGATCGGCCCGGCAAGGGACGCGGGGCTTGTGTGCGATCGCGGCGTGGTGACGGATACAGCGCTTTTTACCAGCGATCCGGATATCCTGGCGGCCGGTGACTGCATACAGTGCGGCGGTCCCAATCCGGGTCTGTGGAACTACGCCCGGATCTCCGGTGAGACGGCGGGTTACAACGCGGTCCATCCGGAGAAGGCAAAGACCTTTGAAGCCGGATCCTTCCCCCTCATCATGTCGGCGATGGGCATGGGGCTTTATGCCTCAGGGAATACCGGGGAAACAGAGAATGTCACGGCCGTTCGGAAGCGGCGGCCAAACACGGCGGATCCGGGAGCCTTCCGCGTCAATCAGAACGCGCGGGGGGAAGAGACCTTTGAGAAACGATTTTATCAGGACGGGAAACTCTGCGGCGCGGTACTGATCGGCGATATCAGCGGCATGGCAGAGATCCCGGACGAATGGTAAGGAGGCGGCCGGAATGAAAGAAAGAAAAACTTGGCAGGAACTCATCAGCCGCCCGGCGGATTTCCTGGAGAGCCGGGAGAAGGGGATGGCCGTCTGCGCGTCCTTTCCGGGCTTCAAAGCGCATACGGTAAGAGACTGGGAGCTGATGTACGATTTCTGCTTCCGCGGAACGGATGCGGACTTTACGCCGCCCCTGTGGGCTTCGGTCTGCCTGGGCGAAAAGGCGCTCCTCAACCAGACGACGCTGGAGATCATCCGGTTCTATCATCGGTGGGGGTATGAGCCTCAGTGGATCGAAGGCAATCCGCCGGACTATCTGGGGGAAATGTTCCGTTTCTTCGAATATCTGCTTTTCGCGGAAGGCGGAGATCTTCCGGCCCGCGTACAGGCCGCAGAGGATTTCCTGGATAATTATCTTCTGGAAGGACTGAAGGCCCTTACCGAAAGCCTGGCGGGTTATCCGGACGTTTATCCCGATATCCCGGCGTTTTTCCGGGAGGTGCTCTCGGAACTCAGTCTTCGGGAGATCACCGAGGAGGATCTTGGCGGCGGCGGATATGCACTGAAAGCGCCTGTCCCGGATGAGGAAGAACATATCATCAACAGCGGCGGCCTCAATAACTGCGGCGGGATCTGTGTGATCCGGCCCCACGTCCGGGAAAACTGCGTGCTGCAGATCGAATCCGACTGCAATCCTTCCCATGCGCCTCAGATCAGAGCCTGTGTCCGCGGCCGCGGCTACCGGAAGACCTATCTGAATCCCGACCGGCTGCGTTATCCGATGCGCCGGCTCGGCGAACGGGGAAGCGGGAAATTTGAACGGATCAGCTGGGAAGAAGCGGTCAGCGAGGTGGCGGATAATATCCGGCGCACCGGCCGCCTGTACGGCCCGGGAAGCCGCTTCGTCCTGTACGGCACGGGGGTGTGCGGCATCATGCGTCCCGGCACGCTGATGAACCGGCTGCTTGCGCTGGACGGCGGCTATCTGGATGCCTATAATTCCTACAGCTCCGCCTGCGTAACCTATATATCCGATTATGTTTACGGGACGCCGAACGGCGGCAGCAGCGCTTCCACCCAGCTGGATGCGAAGCTGATGATCCTCTGGGCGGCCAATACGGCAGAAACGATCTTCGGCCCGGAACGGAATTATTATCTGTCCCAGCTGAAGCAGAAGGGCGTGAAGATCATAGCCGTCGACCCTCGCCTCAGCCAGACGGCGGTGGCCTACGCGGACGAATGGTTTGCGCTCAGACCGTCCACCGATGCGGCGCTGGCGGACGCCATGGCGTACGTCATCTTCGAGGAAGGCCTGCAGGATCAGCATTTCATCGATACCTACTGTTTCGGTTTCGACGAGGAACATATGCCGGAAGGCGTGCCGGCGGGAGAAAGCTATCACAGCTATCTATTCTGCGTAAAAGACGGTATTCAGAAGACGCCTGAGTGGGCGGAAGCGATCACGGGGATCGAAGCGCAGCGTATCCGGGCTCTGGCCAGGGAATACGCCACAACGAAACCTGCCTGCATCGAAGCCGGTTTCGGCGCCCAGCGCCACGGCAACGGCGAACAGTCCGCCCGCGCCCTGATGATGCTCTCCTGCCTGACCGGCAATGTGGGCGTCAGCGGCGGAAGCAGCTGCGCCAACGGGAGCCGCATCAATGAACATACGCCGATGGCGAATTATCTTCTGCGCACAAGGAATCCCTATCCCGGAAGGATCCCCACGTTTTTATGGACCAAAGCCATAGAGCACGGTACCGAACTGGAACCGCTTAAAGACGGGATCAAAGGGACGGAGAAGCTGGACAGCAATATCAAGATGCTCTTCTGCATGGCCAGCAACATCCTGATCAACCAGCACAGCAATATCAACGATACCATCCGTATTCTGAAGGATGACAGCAAGTGTGAGATGATCGTCTGTTCCGACGTCTTCATGACGCCCAGCGCCCGGTACGCGGATCTTGTGCTCCCGGCCACTTCGGTATTTGAAGGGGAAAATATGATCAGCCCCTGGGCGGGCAGCAACTATTATCTGAAGCATAACCGGGTCATCCGGCCCCTCTTCGGCTGCCGTTTCGAATTTGACTGGCTGAAGGAAGCCGCCGCCCGTTTAGGTCTGTACGATGACTTTATTGATGGAAAACCGGAGGTCAGCGACTGGCTGAAAGCCAATTACGCGTATATCCGGGAAAGAGAACCGGAGCTGCCGGACTATGAGACTTTCAGCCGGGAGGGCGGCTGGCAGTTCAAAGAGCAGATCAAAGCGGTGGGTTTTGAGCAGGAGATCAAAGACCCGGCAAACCATCCCTTCCCGACGCCCTCCGGAAAGATAGAGATCTTTTCAAAAAGGCTTTACGATCTGGATCAGCCGGATATCGCCGCGATCCCCCGCTATATGCGCTGTCCCGAAGGGCCGGAGGATCCTCTCAGGGAGAAATATCCGCTGCAGCTGATCGGCTGGCATACAAGGCGCCGGGCGCATTCCATCCATGACAACAATGAATGGCAGGATGAAGTGGAAAAACCCGGTGTCTGGATCCATCCGGAGGATGCGGCCGACCGCGGCATCCGGGACGGAGAGATGACAGAGGTCTATAATGACCGGGGATGCATCCGCATCCCGGCGGTCGTGACGGAAAGGATCCGGCAGGGGGTGGCGGCCATTTCCCAGGGCGGCTGGTTTACGCCGGACAAACAGGGTACCGATACCCGCGGCAGCATCAATGTGCTGACGTCCACCGCCTATCCCACGCCGATCGCCAAGGGAAACCCCCAGCATACGAACCTGGTGGAGATCCGTAAAGCATAAACAGGCGGCAGGGCATAAACAGGCGGCAGAAGCATTCAACAGCTGCTGCCCTGAACATCTGTCCGGGCCGCTGTGCGGTCTGAAGAAGGGTTTCGGGAGGAAATCTGTGAAATATAAAAAACTACAGCAGCTGCTTTTCTGGACGCTCTGCTGCGATCTGGGGCTATTCGCCAAGCGGCTGATCGCTCCGGGCGCCAATCTGATCACGGAAGCCCTTCATATCCCCGGAGGGATCGGGACCAGCTTCTCCCTGATGTTTCTGGTGATCGGTTCCTGTGTGATCCCGCGTTTCGGCAGCGGTATGCTTATGGGAGCGGTGCAGAGCATGCTGGCAGTGTTTTTCGGCATGACCGGGAGCATGGGCTTTCTTGCCCCTGTCGGGTATATTATTCCGGGACTGATCGTGGATATCGTCCTGTGGGCAGGCAGAAAAAGCCGGCTGGGCAACCTGTCAGGCTGCCTGCTGGCCAATATGCTTTCATCGGCTGCGGCGGCGCTTACGGCAAACTTCATTGTTTTCCGGCTGCAGGGCATCGTCCTGATGCTGTATGCGGCGGTCAGTCTCTTTACCGGAGCGGTCTGCGGCCTTGCGGCGGGGAAAACGGCCGGATATCTGGAAGTTATTTTGAAAATTCGTGAAAAGAAGGATATGAGTCATGCGGCAGAAAAGAATCATTATACTGATCCTTCTGATCCTGGCGGCAGCGGCAGCGCTGCTTGCGGTCCTGCATCTTACGGGGGACAGGACTGCGGAACCGGGCAGGGTGGAGATCAGCCGGAAGGATCAGAAACGGTCTGCAGGTGAGGCGGATATTGCCCGGATCCCGGTAAAGGGCGAACTGGTCAACGGAAAAGGGGAGAAGGTCAGCATAGACGCAAAAGGAAGCCTGCTGGCGGACCTGCTGACGCGCGCCGGTATCGATCCGGCCGAAGTATCGGTCCTGAAAATAACGTCTCAGGACGCGTATTCCGCCGAGGTCTCCGGGGAAGAACTGCGGGAAGCAGGCAAGGTATATCTGGTCAGCGAGGACGATGGCACTTTTACGCTGGTCGTTTTCGGCGACAGCAATTCAAAACGCAAAGTAAAGAACACAGTACGAATAGAGGTCGATCCGGAATGAAGATTGAAGAAACAGCTGCCATTATCCTGGCCGGGGGACAAAGCTCGCGCATGGGTACGGATAAAGCGAAGCTTCGGGTGGGAGAAAAAACTCTGTTGGAGCTGATGACGGAAAAGGTGAGACGCCTGGGGATCACCGAGATCGTCGTATCCGGCTGTTCCGACTGTCCGCCGGGAACCACCTTTGTCCCGGACATGATCCCGGGACGGGGCCCTTTAAGCGGTATCCACGCAGGACTGCGGCAGATCCGTCACCGGTCCGGCCTGGTGCTGCCGGTGGATACGCCCCTCATCCCGGAAGAAACCCTGCGGCTTCTTATCGAAGCCCACGGAGACCTTCCGATCACTGTCCTGACGTTTAATGGCCGCCCGGAGCCTCTGGCGGCGGTCTATGACGCCTGCCTGGTTCAGGACTGCGAAAGGATCCTGAAGGAAGAAAAAACCAGCCCCCGCAGATTGTTTGACCTGTACGGGTATCATCCCGTTCCCTATACGAAAGATCCGGACCTCCTGATCAACTGCAACACGCCGGAAGAATTCGCCCGGGTGCAGGCAGGATACAGATCACCGGATGCATTTTAAGAATAACCGCCCGGCGGCCCTTCGGCCTGAAGCGGACAGAGAGTACATTTTAAGACACCGGCGGCGTCTGAAAAGACGTTATCGGTGTCTTTTTTGCGAAAATCGTCAAAAGAAGCGTAAAATCCAGACTTGCCGTGCTGTTTTGTATCCCTTTTGTAACCCTCGCCTGTTATAATGGCACCGGATCAAAGAATTAGACTGCAGAAGTATGAAACAAATCGTACGGCACGGCCTGAGCCATGCCGCAAGATGCAGCATTCTTTAAAAGATCATCAGAGAAAGGAAACACTGTGATGAAGATATTCAAAGCAGCAGCCGCGGCCGTTCTGGCACTGGCACTTCTGATCCAGATGCCTGCCCGCGCCTATGCACAGACACAGAACGCGGACACTAAGGATTACATCAGCGAAGTGAAGATCGCTATGGGCGGCGACGCGGAGAAAGCCCTGGAAGGTTATACCATTCTGAGCGACGAGAATGGCAAGGCCGTCGACCTGAACAAGGACGCCGGCGGCGGCTGGGGCTCCCAGGGAGACAAGAGAGTCATCCTGGGTTACAAGACCACGAAGGAACAGAGTGAAGCCATCACAGACCTGGCTGTCATGAACATGAAGGGCGGCTATGACGTACAGGAATACGAAGCGCTTATAAAGCAGCGGATGGACAGCCAGGTCATCCCCCTTATTCAGAAGCTCCAGGCGGCGAAAGATTTCGAAGATGACGCCAGGACCCTGCTGCAGAACTGGGATGCTTTCCGTGAAGTATTGATCAGCGCGGATGAAAAAGCCGCAGGGCTGGAGGAGATACGGTCTTCCTGGGCTACCGCTCCGGATCCTATAA
The DNA here is from genome assembly GCA_017438305.1 of Lachnospiraceae bacterium. Classification (GTDB taxonomy): domain Bacteria; phylum Bacillota; class Clostridia; order Lachnospirales; family Lachnospiraceae; genus UBA1267. The sequence continues at coordinate 8,991 of JAFRVX010000087.1, forward strand.
CTGGGACGAGATCAACAGGCAGGGTTCCGAGGACGAAAGAAAGGCTGTCATGAAGCGCCAGGAAAGAGATGCCATCTACGACATCATCGTTACCCGGAATGAGCCCTATCATGCGGAAGGCATCGTCAGCAAGGGAATCTATTTCACGCCGGCATCCGGGAAGAGCCTGAATTCAGGCTGCATCACCGGCTCGCCCATTTATGTGTATTACGCGACGCCGTATCATTCCCAGGCCTACAACAAGAGGACGAACCAGTCGACGATCTCTCCGGAGACGGTCTTCTCCGGTTTCATCACCCGTCTGGGATTTGGCGAAAAAGACCGGGTACCGTATAATAGTTTCAAAGAGGAAGATATGACCTATACGATGAAGCGCTCAATCGCGGCGGTCAGCGGAAAAGGTTATAACGAGTATCTCCCCTGGGAATATGTCATGGAGAGGGACGATGCAGCGCCGATAGACGTGAACTACGGCGCGGCGAGCTGCAACGGCGACTACTGCGAAGACGTCCGGATCCACATGTTCGCCCAGCGGTCCAACGGCAGGGTGAAGCCCGCCGGACAGATCACGGGAGGCTTCCTGGAAAGCACCTATGAGGTCGGCGACGTGTATCTTAAAAAATAATCTGAAAAAGGAAAGTCCTATGATAAGACGGACCCGGATAAAATGTTATTCAGTTAATGACTGATCAGCTAAAGACCAATCAGATAAGCATTAAGCAGAAAAGGACCGGACGGATAAAGACCGGTCAGATAAAGATAACTGAATACGGAAATTTCCGCCGGGGGCTGATGCTTAAGCCTCCGGCGCTTTTTTGACTTTTTTCAGCCGGACGCACCTATGGGAAAAGCTGCATCCCGCTTCGGTACACAAAAGAGCAGCGGGACAGCGCACCGGAGGAAAGAGCTTCCGTTCCGGACGACGTCTCCGAATCCGCCGGGTTTACGGGAAAAGCCAGCCTGGTCTGCCCCTACGGCGATCTGGCGAAGCACAATATCGACTTTGCGGCTTACACCAGTGATGAGATGGATCTTGCCTATTTTGACGCCGTGAAAGACGAAGCCCTCGCGGTGGTCTTTGATACGATGGACGCAAACCAGCCGCTGGGCGTCTCATCGGACAACCCGAACCTGGCTTATACGCAGATCATCTTCGTGCTGGTGCCGGACAGATAAGGCCGGATCGGATACACCGACGTATGAGATCCGGATAGCCGGACACAGCATTTTGCCGGAGGCTGAAACATTCAGCCCCCGGCATTTTTACCGCACCGGTTTGATATTCAGGTTCACGCCGAGCCTGTCTTCCGCGTCTACGATCGTCCAGCTGGAACCCGGATAGATGCCGAGCGTCCGGTTTGTGTTGTAGCCTTCCGCCGCGAGTCCTTCAATGATCGTATCTCGTTTCCCGCCGACCTCGAAGCCGATATGATGAACGCCATTGCCGTGTTTATCCAGAAATTCCTGAAAAGAACTCTCGCCGCCCGCCGGCTGGTGCAGTTCGATCACAAAGCCCGGCATCTCGATATCCGCGACCAGCAGATCGCAGGAAACCGGCTTTCCGCGGTAGGTATACTGTTCATTTCCCTCAAGATGCCGCTTCTGGATCTGCGGCATCTCAATGCCGAAAAGATCCGCCCATCCCTTCGCGGCGGCTTCAATGTCCGCGACGACAATACAGATCTGGGCGAAGCCCTTCTTATCCACAGGTGTATTCATGATCTGAGATCCTCCGGCAGTCAAGAAAAGAGGATCCCAGTGCAGGTGTTTGCGAGCGGATTTGCTTCAGACGTATACAAGCAGAACCTGCCGCGGATATTTACAAGCGGATCCTGCCATGGATGGTTAAGTGTCGGAAAGAAAATATTATTTTATGTTCACCAAAGTGGCTATGGACATTTAAGGAAAAGTAAAATAAAATAAAAACATAACGAAAAAAGACGGAAAAACGTGTGTGAAAACGATAATAGTAACAAAAAATAACATGATTACAGTGTCAAAAGACCGATCCACACTCATGCCTGCGGCGCGAAGCCAGTCCTTCATGGTATGTATGTGGAGATCAGATTTTGGGACACGCCGGCAATCATTTTCAGGGCTTTTAAACCCTTATTATAAAATAAAAAAAGGGTGGGCAAAATGAACGAACGAAAACATTTTCTGAAACGGATCGCGGCGCTGGCCGCCGCGCTGGTCCTGCTGCTGCAGGCCCTGCCGCTGTCTGTTTCGGCGGAAGTGGATCCTGACTACGGTTTCGATTTAAAAGAGGTCAGGGTCACCTATGATGAAAAGACTTATGACCTTCTGGGGGAGGTGCTGAACCTCCCGGGAGGACTCCTGGCGGAACTGCCCTTTGAACTGGACGTTAATGAAAAAGCAGTCGGCGACGTGGAGCTGACGGCCGAAACGGACGGCGCGGTCAGCTCCCTGTACCGCGGCCGGGAGCGTTCCTTTACGATCCAGACGGCGGAATGCTCCGAGAATACAGTCCTGAAAGCCCGGGTCTTTGATCAGAAAGGCGCGCATATCTGGGATTACGTCCTGGGGCTCCGCTTCATGCCGGGCGGTGTTCAGGAGCGCTTCGGGAAATCGATCCAGATCGGACTGGAAGGCGGTTCCGGGGTCGTGGTGGACATGGATTCCCTCAGTCCGGGAATGGCGCTGAAGCTGATCCCCTTCGTGATCCCGGTGACGGCAAAGGTCACGGCGGACGGACGGACGATCGTCGGTTTCGGCGCGAATTCCGGCGACGTCAATTTCTGGCATGAAGCACTGACCACGAACAAGATCGCGGAGAATATCTCCAAAGCGAAAATGTACGAGCAGTTCTGCAAGGAGCATGATACCAGGTGGATGGGCGGCGGCAAGCCGGTCGTGGCCTGGAGCGTGAACGGCGCCGCGATCTCCTATGATAAAAACCCGGAGAAAGTCACCGGTACCATTAACATTTTTGCCGGCATCTCCTACGGCGGCGCCTGGCAGTATGAGATGTTCGTCATCGATGTGGCGGTCACGGGCGGCTTTAACCGCAGCTGGACATGGACTTATGATCCGCATAAAAATCCGTCTTCTTCTATTAATGTGGAACTGGAGGGCCGCTTTAAATTAGACGTCGGGGCCGGCGTAGGCGTGGCCAATGTTTACAGCCTCGGTATCTACGGTGCGGCCGGCTTCACGGTCGGCGGCCAGATCATTCCGGACCTCAAATTTACAAAAGTCGTCTTAAGCGGCGAGTTCGGTATCCGGGCGAAGCTTTTCGGACGGACGCTTTTCCAGTGGACCATCGTCAGCGGCTCCCACGACTTTCTGAAATCAAATGAGATCAGCACGCTGGAACGTCTGGATCAGGAGCTTGAACTGCTGCTGGCTTCGGGGTACGCGTCCACCTATGCGGTGGCAAGGAATGAAATAAACGAAGAACCGGTCTGGTACGGGAATGATGTCAGTACGCCGTCCGCTCGGACCGGAGAAGCAAATACCGAAAAGAACGGCCTCAATCAGAATTATTCCCATCTGCTGGCCTCCGGCATTTATCCCGAAACCGAGATCCGGTGCTGTGAGATCCCGGGACACCAGGGCGAATACCTGATCACCTTTATCGGGAATGACGTCAGCCGTGCGCCGGGGAACCGGGAAACGCTGATGTATTCTGTCTACTCGGAAAAAACCGACAGCGTGACAGAGCCGAAACCGGTGTGGACTTCTGAAGAATATGCCGGTCTTCCGGACTATCATCCGGACCTTTATGCCGGGAAAAAGGATGACCAGATCTATATTGCCTGGGAGAAAGCGGTTTCTCCCGTCGGAGCCGAAGACAGTTTTTCGAACATTGCCGCGAAGTGCGGCATCGCTGCTGCGCGGTACGATGTTTCCTCCGGCAGCTTTACCGACCAGAAACTGATCTGCCGGGATGATACCTGCCGCCTGGCAGAGCCGAAGGTCTTTCTGGTCAATCATCTGGGGCGGCCCGTTCCCGCGGTTGCCTTCTGCACGCAGCCTTTGGATGATCCTGCCGGCATATCATCGGAAGCTGAGCATGAACTCCGTGTCTTAAGCTACAACCGGATCGATGAGCAGTGGGACAGCAGCCGTCTTCTGAAGACCGTCCGCGGAAGGATCCTTTCCTTTGACGCTGCAGCAAACGCGAAAAACGAGCCTTATCTGGCCTATACCGTTAAAAATCCGGACGGAACGATTGTTTCCGGCACCGATACCGGCGAACTGCCGGAAGGCATGACAAACGTACAGTTCGCGGAATATCAGGGGAAGACAGTCCTGACCTGCCGGAAAAACGACCGTGTTTATGTTGTTCAGGAAAGCGGCGAGACCGCGGTCACTCCGGAAGACCTGGTGGTTCCCTCCGAATACCGGATCTTCGGCGACCTCGGGAAAAACTGCATGATCGTCGGGACCTCCTCCGGTCAGTATGCTCAGGACGCCGTGGCCGTGCTCCACTCGGAGAACGACGGCTGGTACACCACCCAGCTTACGGAGGTGGATTCTTTCTCAAACGTCAACCACTTCACCGCTGTCTACGGAAGCAGCCGGCCGGTGATCCTCTACAGCGTACAGCGTTACGCCATGACGGACGAACCGGTCGCCTATGAAAACGAAGCCGGCAGCAATGCCGCCTTCATGGATCCGCTGCCCTACGAAGAGACCGCCGGCGATCTGTATATCCAGGCCGGTGAGGCAAACCGCCACGCGACGATCGTCTCTGCCTATATCGAGAATGAGATAACAGAGAGCGGCGTGGTCTGTTACGCCAACGCCATGGTCAGAAATACCGGTCTTGAAGCCATTGATACGCTGTACTGCTATTCCCGGGACGCCTACGACCGCTGGTGGGATATGCAGCTGGCCTCGGACGGACACATCGGCGCCGGCGAGACCGTGAACCTCCGCTTCCCGGTCAAGCTGCCTTACACAGAGAATGTTTATCCCTTCGATACCCGGATCGGCATCCGTCTGGAAGACGCTCCCACAGGAGACGTCATGAGCGAGTGTCCGGTGACGGTGGAGGCCGCGGAATATCATGTGACGGCAAAGCATCTGTACAGAAACAGCTACGAATCCTTGTCTGTGTACGTCGGCATCGACGGACCCGGGACCCGGAACGGAAAGATCGTATTCTCCGATGCGGATTCCGGCAAAGTACTCCTTGAAAAACCCTTCAGCGGCCTGACAGCGGTGAACGGCATCACCTACGCCGGCTTCGATGCCGCGGACCATATGTTTGTAAAGAGCGGGATTTCGAGGATCGCTGTCCGGGTCGTGGATGAGAACGAAACGGAAGAGGAGGCAAAAGAGGCGCTGCCCCATTATGTGATCAACGCGCTGGAAAGCCGTTTTGAAACGTCGGAGCGCGAGTTCATGTCCCACACCATCGTTCCTTCAACAGAAGAGAGCAGAGCTTCCGAAGAGTCCGGGGAAAGCAGCATTCCCACGGAAAGCAGCACATCCGCAGAAAGCAGCACATCTGCGGAACCTGAACCTGTTTCCGAACGGATCCCCTCCTGGCCGTTCATAGCCGGCGGCGCAGGCGCCGTTGTCCTGATCCTGCTGGCAGTTGTGTTTGGCAGAAAGAAAAAGAAAGAAGAAATGTAAAGGGGGGAGATTATGCAGAAAATATTCGCGGATCCTTTCTATCAATGTGCGGCTCAGTTTGATCCGGACAGCGAATACCTTTCCGTCGGCGAGGTTGAATATTATCTTTTATATGATGAAAAGGCCCATGAAGGTCTGAGATCCCATAAAGAAGCACTGCTTTTTGTCTTTGAACGGCTGGATCCTTCCGGCTGTGATATCGATAAGGCACAGGCAGAGCAGCTGGATCCGCAGATGTTTTTTTACTGCCCGAATATTATAAGGACGGATCGTTACGGCAATGCCTGGTATGATGCCGAATGGAAACCGGATGATAACAACATCGGAACGACAGTCCCTTACTGGTATGCGCTGATGGAACCGGTTCATAGCAGAAGAAACACGCCTGAAGACTTCAGAAAAGTGAATGAGGTACTTTTTCCGAAGGGTACAGATGCCCTGGAGGTCTATGAATGGACAACAGACTGGTCCAATTTTTTTGATGCCGGACATGAGTGGTACGGGGCGTGCTGCTGGAGCATCTATGACAGAAGCCTGGACAGATACATTGTCATGCTCGTATCCGCAACAGACTGACGGGTATTATTTTGCGGCAGCCCTTTCCGAGGGACAGAGAGCCGCTATCGGGATAATATCCGTAAAAGGGCTGATCCTGACCGGTCTTACGGATAATGAAGTGGTGGTATGACAGCGAAGGCGACGGACCCGGGAACATCCGGGGACAACATATAAAGACGGGCTCTGAGAAAGGTCATAAGAACTGAGAATAAAGAACTGAACAGAATAGAAGACCTTTGAAGAACAGAAAAACTGAAAATTACAGCCCAAGGCCGGACGATTATGTCCGGCCTCTTTTATGAGTTTTCCGACAGAAGGGTCATTTCTCTTCAGAAGTCTCCTGATCCATGAATATGATTATTCGGGTTGGATTTATGTTGAGTACATCGGCCAGGTCTTTATTTATTGCGTCAGCCCGGTATTTATTAAGCACATCGGCCTGTTTTTTGATCTGTTTTTTGATTACATCGGCCGGATTTTTATTGAGTACATCGGTAAGATTTTTTTATGTATTTTAAGAGTTTATTCGTTGACTAAAAGGAGCGGAAGGAATATACTATAAATCAAATTAAGTCCGATATAAACAAAATTATGGATGTCGGACTTTATGCAGTACAGATCCCGTTCAAAGATATCAATAACGACGGGGAATCTTTGAAAGGAGGTTGTGTTAATGAACACGCCCGCAGAAAAACCGGCTGTTAAAGAAAGAGCCGGTCTCAAGCTGATGTTCGGCTATGGCCTGGGTGAGGTTGCCTGCCAGATGAGCTGGTACATGATCAACAGCTATCTGAACATCTTCTACACGGATGTCGTCGGTCTTACCGGTACCGCCATATCCGCCATCGTCCTGATCGCCCGTATCTGGGACGCCATCAATGATCCGATGATGGGCCAGATCGCGGACCGCACCAAGACCCGCTGGGGAAAATTCCGGCCTTATCTGATGTTTGCGCCGCCGGTCCTGGCCATCTTCAACCTGCTGACCTTTACGGTCTTCCCGGTCCATGGGATCATGAAGATCGTACTGTGCGCGGTCTGTTACATAGGCGCCGGCATGGCCTACACCGCCTGCTCTATCGCCTATCAGGCGCTGCTGAACGTCATTGCCATAGACTCCCGGGTACGGCAGCTTTTAGCTACAGCCCGAAGTACCGGAGCCTCCATTATCGGTATTATCCTGTCCATGGTCGCCATGCCGATCATTCTTCATTTCAGTTCAGCTGTAGGTCCTGACGGCGCTCCGGCTGCAGACGGTCACGGTTACTTCATGGCTACCCTGATCTTTTCGATCGCGCTGATCCCCATTTTCTGGGCCTGTGCCGCTCTCTGTAAGGAAACTTATACGGATAAACTTCATGCCGGCCCGACGGAAAAGACCGGCTTTGTCAAAAACCTCAGGGACCTGGTAAAGAATGACCAGCTTCTCATCGTCGTCATCGCGACCATCGTCGGTACGATCTGCGTCACCGGCCGTTACGGCATCCTGGTTTATCACGTTATCTATGTTGTCGGCGGTCCGCAGTATATCACGCCGATGTTCACCGCTATGACGGTAGGTCAGCTGGTGGGAACCCTGACCGTACCGTGGGGCACGAAGGTCTTCGGCAAGAAGAAATACATGATCATCATGAATATCGTGATGGCTGCCGGCTTCACGGCCCTGTTCCTTTATCCGACCAGCAATCCGGTCTATCTGATCGGCGTATCCTTTATCGGGGCTCTGGGCTTCGGTGCTCCGGCCATCTGCTACGGCATGGTGGGCGATTCCCTGGAATACGGCGACTGGAAACTGGGCAGACGTCAGGAAGGTCTGGCTGCGTCCATGCTTTCCTTCGGCGTTAAGCTGGCCACAGCCATCTGCGCACCGGTGGTCATGCTGCTCTTCGCGGTAGGTTATGTGCCGAACGCGGAACAGACCGAATCCACAAAGCTTGGCATCAACTTCATGGTCAATATGCTGCCGGCGATCCTGGCCCTGGTTTCCTGCATCCCGCTGATCTGGTACAAGCTGACCGATAAACGGGTCACGGAGATCAGAGAAGATCTGGAAGCAGGCAGACATGCCTGGGATAAGAAAGACTGATCCGGATCAGCAAAGTGCTTTCATGCGGCCAAACAGTGAGGCTTAAGGGAAAAGCTGAAAATAAAACTGAATATAAAAGAAGGCCACCACAAACCTGTCGATTTGTGATGGCCTTTTTTATGACCCGGAGCGGCTTTATACCGCTTCCGGTGATGGATGTTTTGATCTGATCCGTGAAAGATCCGGCCGCTGATCAGTCTGAAGATCAGCCTGCCGAATTGAGATCGACGGTGGACAGATCCCATTCTTCATGGATCTTCGGAACGTCGCTGATCAGTCTCTTGGTGTAATCAGCCTGGGGATTGAGGATGACCTCGTCCGCCTTGCCGAATTCTACGAATTTGCCGTGCTCCATGATATAGACGGTATCTGAAATGTAATAGGCCAGACCGATATCATGAGTAATGAAGATGATGGTCATGCCGGTTTCGTCACGCAGATTCAGGAGCATGTCCAGAATGGTGGAACGTGAGCAGGCGTCTACCATGGAGGTCGGTTCGTCAGCTAACAGGATCTTCGGCCGAAGCAGGAAGATGCGGGCGATCATAAGACGCTGCATCTGGCCGCCGGAAAGTTCGAAGGGATACTTATTCGTCAGCTCAGCGAACTTCAGGTTAACGAAAGAGCAGGCTTCCGTCATCATTTCCACTTTCTTTTCATAAGGAAGATGTCTCCCGCCTCTCATGTGAATACAGTCCAGAAGTACTGAATCGATCTTATGGAAGGTGTTATAGGAGGAGAAGGGATCCTGGAAGATAGCCTGAATGCCTTTCCAGTATTCATTCCTCTTCTTATGGGTGGAGATATCCCGGGGTTTGCCCTGGAACAGGATCTCTCCTTCGGAAACATTCAGGAGGCCCAACAGCATCTTGGACAATGTCGTCTTTCCTGATCCGGATTCTCCCACGATTGAAACAAATTCTCCCTCGTGAAAATCGAAATCAACATGGTCCACAGCTACATTAGCCTTTTCACCCATGCCGAAAACACGGGTTACATTCCGGCCTGAGAGGCACAGCGGGCCATTTGTATAATCTTTTCTTTCAATCGTTTCACTCATGGCTGAACTCCTCTCTGATCTCTTCTTCCGACATCAGACAGCGATACATTCTGGAATTATTCTCTCCAAACATCCTTTCTGCCGGTGCCGTGTAGAAACATTCCGGTTTCGCATATCTGCATCTTTCGGCAAAGCGGCAGCCTGCCGGAGGTTTCTTTAAGTTAGGCGGCGTGCCGGGGATGGCCGTCAGCTTCTGGCCTCTGGTGCCTTCTTCGGGAACCAGGATGGAGCCCATCAGACCATGGCTGTAAGGATGGATCGGATCAAAGACCATTTCCTTCGCTGAACCGTATTCCACCAGCTGACCGGCGTACATGACCGCTATATCATCCGTAACGTTATACAGAAGCGGCAGTTCGTGGGTGATGAACATCATGGACTTGATGTAGCCTTTTTCCATGAGTTCCCTCATCATTTTAATGACCATCTTCTGAGAAGTAACGTCCAGAGCCGATGAAGGTTCGTCCGCGATCAGTACCTTGGGTGAAAGGATCGTGGAGACTGCGATGACGGTACGCTGCTTCATACCGCCGGAAAGTTCTACTGCATGCCGGTCCAGGACTTCTTTTCCCAGGCCAAGCTCAGCGAAACGCTGCTCAGCTCTCTCCCTGATCTCCGCCTTCGTGGCCTTGGGGTCATGAGCCCTGATCACGTCTTCGATAAAACGAATGATCTTCATGGTCGGATTCAGGGCATTCATTGCTGCCTGCGGAATGTAAGCGATTTCCGTACCTAATACGGAGGTTCTTACCTTATCCGGATCTAAACCGGAAATATTCTGCCCGTCGATAAAGATATCCCCGCTCATATAATGCAGCGGCGCGAAATAATAACCCATGACAGATAAAGCCAGAGTAGACTTGCCGCAGCCTGATTCACCGGCGATACCTAAGGACTTTCCCTCTTCAATCTTGAAACTGACATCGTCCACAGAGTAAACGTCTTCACCAAAACGGGTAACATACTTGGTTTTGAGGTTTCTGACCTCAAGCATTGCTTTTCCCATACATCCCTCCTTAGTCACGCAGTGCCGGGTTAAACACCTGGTCCATACCGGTATTCATCTGGTTCAGTGAGAACGTGATGGCGGCAATGATAAAGATGACCGGGAAGTATGCCCACCATGAACCGTTAGTATGAGCGGAGTAGTTCATGGCCCAGTTCATCATCAGGCCCAGAGTAGGCGTAGTTGTAGTCTTCGGTCCTAAACCTAACAGAGACAGCTGGGCTTCGGCCAGGATTCCGGAAGACACCTGAAGGATGAATGCCATCACAACATAGGATGCGATATAAGGCAGGATGTCCGTCAGGATGATCCGGGCCAGGCTGTGGCCGGAAATCTTGGACAGGTTCACGTGATCACGGTTACGGAGCGAAATGACCTGCGAACGAACGGAACGTGCCGTCCATGTCCATGAGGTCAGACCGATTACGACAGCGATGATCATCGGACCGCGGGCTTCCTGGCCTAAAGAATAGGAAATGAGGATCAGGAGCACGAAACCGGGGATGACGGTAAACATGGTAGTAATGAACATGATGATCTCATCTACCCATCCGCCTAAATAGCCGGAAAGAAGGCCGAAGAACAGTCCAAGGATCGTAGCAACGATACCTGCCAGAAGGCCGATCTTTAAGGAAGTTCCGGCAGCGGCCAGAAGTTCTTTCAGCATGTCGCGGCCAAAGTTTTCCGTACCCAGAGGCAGGACCTTTACGTTAGCAACAGCACCGGTCCTGACATAGTCAGTCTTGTTTATTGTAGACTTCGCCTCTTCACTGCCTTCATCATACACCAGCATATTGTCGGCGCTCTTTAAGGCTTCCAGTCTTTTCTGAATACGCTGGAAATTCTTTTTTTCCGCAGACTTCATCTTTGTCTGCATTAAAGTATCATAATTCTTTTCCCAGATATCGATAAGGACTATGGGATCTTCCAGATCGCCTTCATAGGTGATCCCGGATTTCGCGATAAGCTCTTTCATGGAAGTCTTATCAGATTCATCGATCGCCGCCGCCATACGCTTTTCATCAGCGTCGGAGAGTTTTAATACCTCTGTCTTTGTCGTAACGGCGTCATAAAGCGAGAAATATACACCTGGTTTTGCAAAGGTACCGACACCAATACGCTCCAAGGGATCACCCGGAACGATAAAGGGATAAATAATGATCAGGACTAAAACCACCAGGAATGTGATCAGTCCTGACATGAATTTAGGAGAATGCAATAATTGCTTTAATGTACTTTTCATCCTTGACTCCTCCTTTATGCATCGAACTGCGCAGCTTTGACACGCGGATCAATGAAGCCATAGATGACGTCCAAAAGCAGTGTTACGATCAGCACCATCAAGGTGATCATCAGCGTACAGGCAGAGATCAGCGGATAGTCAGCTGAAGTAACAGCGCCGAACATAGTACTGCCGAGTCCGGGGTAAGAGAATACTCTCTCCGCTACCAGGGCGCCGCCGATAGAGGTGCCTAAAGACATGGCCAGGCCTGTGACCTGGGGAAGCATGGCGTTACGGAACACATATCCGACGATCTTCTTGTCTTTTATGCCTAAGAAGCGGGAATATTTAACATAGTCCGCGTTTAATTCATAGATAGACATGGATCTCATACCGATTGCCTGGCCGCCGATAGAGATGAGAACGATGGACCAGAATGGCAGCTGATAATGCTGGATGACTGATGCTACAAATTTCCAGCTGAAATTCGGGATCATTTCATAGCTGTAAGCACCGGCCACCGGAGCGATCTTCAGTTTAATGGCAAATATAAACAGCAGAATAATGGCTGATCCGAATGCAGGAATGTTGCTGATGAACATAGAGACCGGCATGACAACCTTGTCCCAGCCTTTTCTGATATAGGCCGCCACGGCACCTAAGACATTGCCCAGGATCCAGCCTACGATAATAGCCGGTATCTGCAGGGCCAGGGTCCAGCCGATGGATGTTTTGATTATATCGGAAACTTTTCTGGGATACTGGCTGAATGATGTGCCCAGATTTCCCTGAAACAGGTTCTTGATATAGATAAAAAACTGAGTGATCAGGGGTTTGTTAGTCCCGAATTCTTCAGCGAAGTGATTGTACATTTCCTGAGAGGCGGTCGGATCCGTGGAAGAACCTATCACCTTGTTGACGATAGATGCTACGGGATCTGACGGCATCAGACGGGGAAGCAGGAAGTTCAGCACCACAGCGAAGAACAGGGTGACCAGGAACCAGATGAGCTTCTTCCCAAAATACTTTCTATAGCCTTTTGACATCTGACTTCTCCTTCACATTGGAAAAAAGAGCGGCCGTGCCCTTCAGGAACACGGCCACCCTTAAGTGAATATTAATTATTCGGCAAGTTCAAGTTCGAACAGTGCACGGATACCGTAACCGGACACACAGTTTGCAGGAGGAATATTTCTTCCGTCATCTGCAGAAGGATAGTTAGTCCAGATGGTTTCGTTAACTGCATCGAAGAAAGCAGGACGATACATCAGCGAGAAGCTGGGTACATCGGTCAGGTAGATCTTGGTCAGTTCGGTGTAAGCATCTTTGATCTCTTTTTCATCGGTCATAGTGGGGATCTTCTTCAGAAGAGCATCCGCTTCATCATTGACGTACTGACCCCAGTTACCGGAACCATTGTTCTTAACGCCGACATAGTCTTTGCTCATGAAGCCCATAACACGTGCCCAGGGTGAAGACGGGGCAGCAGTTGCAGGAGACCACATGAAGATTTCATAATCTTTCTGGTCAGGATCCTGGATGACAGGAATGTACATATCAGCATTGGGATAAAGAGTGGTGATCTCAACGCCGATCTCCTTACCGGCGGAAGCTACGATTTCCATAGCCGCCTGCCAGTCAGACCAGCCGTTCGGGCAGACTGCCTTCAGGGAGATCTTCTCGCCCTTGTATTCACGCCAGCCATCATTATCGGAGTCAACGATACCTGCTTCATCAAGGAGCTTCTTGGCGCCCTCGACGTCGTTTCCTGCCCACTGCAGATCCTTGACAGCGTCATGATCATACAGGGCCTGCTCACCGGCGGTGGGGTTCATCAGAGAACGGGGAACAGCTTCGAAGGACGGAGACTGATTCGTCATGGCGTTCTTGATGATGGCGGGATAGTCTACAGCAATAGCAATAGCTTTACGAAGAGCAACATTCTCGGCGATGACCGGGATGTTCATGTTGAACCAGCCGGTAGGCATGCCTAAGCATACACCGTAAGGCTCGTCATTGTAATAGGTGGAGATGGGAAGCTTCTCATCAAGCCACATCTTCTGGACGTTGCCGATGAACTGCTGGTTAACGTCGATCTGGCCGGCCTTGAAAGCAACTTCGGTGGCGGCGTTGTCAGCATAAAGAGCATGTGCAAGGTACTTCGGAACCGGAAGTGTTCCCCACATGGACTTATCCTGTCCCCAGTAGTTGTCATCGCGGACTAACACGACCTTCTGATCATTGTCATACAGTCTGGTGTAGGGACCGGACCAGACAACATCTTCTGCCTTATCCTGAAGGATAGCGGAAGCATCATTATTGTTGCGCTCGCAGACCTTATCCATCCAGGCAGCCTGGCATACATAAACACCTACCAGATAGTCTTTAACAAGCAGGGGGTTCTTCGGAACGCCTTCATCGTTAAGAGCCAGGTGGAAGACAGCTGTCTTTTCATCAACGGCTTCGATCTTGTCGATATAAGCGCCGTAAGTGGTAGCAGTAGCGTTGCCGATGGCCTTGGAAACTTCCAGAGTCTTCGCAACGTCTGTAGCGGTCACGGGTGTTCCGTCTGACCATTTGGCAGCTTCTTTGATCTTAACGGTCATGGTGGACATGTCATCGCTCCACTGAGGATCACCGTCAGCCAGAAGGGGCTGCAGAGAACCATCCATGAAGTTGTACATGTACAGGGTTTCGAACATCATCGTACGGGAACCGCTGGCCACTGCGCTGATCGCGAAGTTGTTCTGGGTAACGCCGATGGGGTTCCAGGTAGCAACGACACCCCACTGCAGGCCGCCGAAATACACGGTCTCGTTTCTGGGAAGCTCAGTGAGGTCGCCTTCTTTTTCAGTGGAGCTTTCGCCTTCCTTTGTTTCGGGAGCTGCGGTAGTGCCTTCAGAGGCATCCGGAGCCTTGGTGGATTCCTGAGATTCAGGAGCCTTGGTAGTGGTGTCTCCGCCGCCGCCGCAGGCCAGAAGGGCCGAAGCGCAGAGGAGTGCTGCCAGAAAGACAGCCAGTAATTTCTTCATGTTTTTTCCTCCTTATAAATATTGACAGGACATTATCACGTAACGGCCTGTTAAAACATGATACTTCGTATTATAGCAACTTCGCCACAAAATTCAAGATATTTTTACTTTATGTTTGGCAAAATTTGCAGAATTGTCTGATCAGCGGTGCGTTACGGCGCGGAAATTGTTTTCCGATTGCCAAACCGGTCTGTCAGGAGTACAATAACCGGGAATACACATAATTAATCAGGAAAGGATCCTATGAGCAAAGTCAGATGCAAAAGCTGCGGGGCGGTATTCGACGCCGGACTGAGTTACTGTCCCTATTGCGGCGTCATGAATAAAAGAGGCGCCTACGCGGAATTCAGGGGAAAGATCTCCTCCCTTACGGACGCCATGTTCGGGCTGAAGGAAGACGTGCAGCAGTCCGTCAGCCGGATGATCCTGTCGTCGCTGCTCCGTTCCCTGCTCTTCATCGCCGTCATCGTCGGGGCGGCTTATGCCTTTTCCCGCACGGCTCAGGTCAATTATTACAACGACCCGGAATATGACCAGAAGGCCTATGAAGAGATCGTCTGGATGGACGAAAACCTGGACCGGCTCAACGATGCCTATGAAAGTGGGGATTACAAGGCCGTGGAAAAGCAGTATTACGAAAATACCCGCGCCGTTCAGAAATGGTCCCGCTATTCTGCCTACAAGTTAAAATACGCGTACGAAAAGATCGAAGCGGAGAGCCGTTTTGACCTTTGGCGGTTCCGGGACATGCTGTATTTCATTTTCTATCCGGAGTACTACACCGGATACAACGGGATGAAGCGGGTGGATGAAACGGAATACAATGAACTGAGGCAGACCCTGGTCTCGGAGCTCCAAGATCTGGGCTACACCTATACCGAGCTCGAAGAGATCTACGCCGGATGTTCGGACGACTACGGCTATATGGACGCTGATCTTCTGAAAAAACATGTGAAGGAGGACGGGAATGGTTAACTGCAGAAAATGCGGGGCGCCGCTCTCCCTGGACCAGGCTTACTGTCCTTACTGCGGCGAGCCCAATCCGGAAGCGCAGGAACATCTGAAGAAGCTTCAGGAGATGAACGAACAGTTCGAAAACGCCAGCCGGGAAGTCGCCGCGGAGGTAAAGAAAAGCCGTAAGGGCTACGGCATCCTGGTGATCCTGGTGATGCTGCTCCTTGCGAACCTGGTGATCTTCGTGATGCACGCAAAGAGCTACGATATCGCGGAACGCATCATCGCCTCGAAAATGACGGAGAGCGAGATAAAAGCCCGGCTGGATAAATACCTGGAAGCGGGCGAATATATGGAAATGGCTCTCTTTATGAACAAGTTTTCCCTTTCCTACCGGGATTACGAAGACTACAGCCGGATAGCCTGGCTCGCCGATCTGCAGAACCGCATGACGGATTCCGTGACCCGGTATCTTTTCAGCACTGATCCCTACGAGGATCCCCTGGTGAGCACCTGCCGGGCCATAGGGGACTACGAGGAGGAATACGTCCGGCTGAACAAAAGGGACGTCAGCGAGACCGTACGACTCCATACGGAAAAAATAAATGGCGAAGTGAACGGCTTCCTCCGGAATTTCCTGGGGCTTACAGAGCAGGACATCGCCAGAATTAAGGATATGAACGAATCCGCCCTGCTTATCCTTGTGAATGAGAGGCTTAACAATGAAAAGTAAATGGACAGGCCTGGCCCGGATCCTGGCGCTGCTTCTGATGATCATCCTCTTTATCAACAGCTTCGAGCTGTTTAAGGATATCCGGCGGCAGGTCATATACGGCTCGAGGAGCACAGGCTTAAGCACCCTGGACGACTGGTTCGACCAGGGCGAATATCAGAAGATCTGGAACGCTGCCGCCGCCAACACCTGGGCTGACGACGAACTTTCGGCGGACGTGTCCCAGTATGAGGCCTTCGGCCGGTATTACCATGCCTGGGTAAAAGCCCGGAGCCTGGAGGACAATGAAGCGTATCTGAAGGCCATGGAGAAGGAAAAAGCGGCCATCTCCTGGAAGAAGATACTGGAAGTGATAAAGATCCTGGAAGAAGATCCCGGAGAACAATGATGCCGGTGATCATAGACCGGCAGCGAAGCCGCGTCCATATCTGCGGGAAGTGTGACTTTTTACAGGGACAGTCCTACGGATACGATCTATATTTATTAGGAAAGGACAAAAAATGAGCAGCAGACGTCTGCCGGTGCCGGAAAAAGGCTTTTTTAAACATCTTCTCATCCTGGCCGTACCGATGGTCCTGCAGAACCTGGTCACGTTCCTGGTGGGTTTTGCCGATAATATCATGGTGGGGACGCTGCGGGAGACCGCGATCTCCGGCGTATACATCGGAAATCAGGTCCAGACGATCCTCCAGATGATCGTGATCGGCGTGGACTCCGCCATGCTGATCCTGGCAGCCCAGTACTGGGGCGCGAAAAACACGGACAGCATCAAAAAACTGCTGGTGATCGCCCTGAGCATCTCCGCCGGCCTCGCGGTCATTCTTTCCGTCGTGGTTTTTATTGCGCCTTACGGGGTGATGCATCTGTTTACCCAGGATGAAGCGGTGATCGGCGAAGCCATGCGCTATGTGACTTATGTCCGCTGGACCTACATCCTGTTCGTCTCTTCCCAGATACTGCTTACGGGCATGCGCAGCGTGGAGAAGGTGCGCATCGGCATGTACACCTCCTTCATCTCCCTGGGCGTCAACGTGGTGCTGAACTATATCTTTATTTTCGGAAAGCTCGGCGCCCCGGCTATGGGTGTTGCAGGCGCGGGCCTGGCGACCCTGATCTCGCGGATCGTCGAATTCGGCATCGCCTTCGGCTACGTCCTGTTTATCGACGGCCGCCTGCATTTCCGCCTGCCGGACTTTATCCGTTCCGACAGAAAGCTATGGGCGGATTTCTTCCGTTACGGCGCGCCGGTGATCGCCGGCTGGATCGTCTGGGGCATCAACAACGCCTTCCGGGGGGCCGTGGTGGGCTCCATGGGATCAAGTGTTACGGCGGCGGTGAGCATTTATTCAAACTGCAGCCAGATGGCCAACGTGATCCTTTCCGGCGTCTCGGGAGCCCTGGGCATTATTACGGGCCAGCTGGCCGGCGCGGGAGAAGTGGAGCGGGTGAAAAACCATGCCCGCCTGGCGCAGCTTCTGCTTCTGGGAATCGGCGTTTCGGGCTGCCTCCTGATCAACCTGATCAAGATGCCGTTCATCCGGCTGTACAGCGTTTCGGAGGAAACGGCGGTGATCGCCCGGCAGATCCTGACCTCTTTTTCGTTCCTGTTCATCGGCACCTGCGTGCAGGGCCACGCCATGGGCTGCACCGTAAAGCCCGGCGGGGATACCCGCTTTGTTTTCATCAACGATACGATCTTCGTCTTCCTGTTCGTGATCCCGGCGGCTGCCCTGTGCCGGTACGTCTGGAACCTGGCGCCCTGGATCGTCTTTACCGTGCTGAAATCCGACGAGGTCCTGAAATGGCCGGTGGCCTTTATCAAGATCAATTCCTTTAACTGGATCCATAACCTGACCCGCAGCGAAGAAAGCGCCGGACCGGAACAAATTACCGGCAGAGCCTGAAGCCGCGGATCATTTCCGATCCGGAAAGGATCAGTCATCCCGGGCATAAGAGAAACTGAAGAAGCAAGCCGGACCGATATGGTCTTTACCTCAAAATGGGACAGGGTCACCGTCCCCGTTACCATAAACTATACGGAATTGTGGACGGCTTACGGTGCTTCGGAAGAAAACAGTCAGGATACCCACAGCAGGAGACAGGATATCATTAAGGGGCTTTTCTATCCCGGGGACAAGGTCGACAATATTCTCGGGATCCTGAAAGAAAAACATCTGCTGGCAACAGAACCGGATTACCAGTTTGAAGGAAGGCCTCCCTTCATGTACTACAGGATCAATGAACAGGACTCCAGACTGTCCTGCGATTACATCTCGGATACCGGAAGCACCGTCTTCGAACTCCGGCTGGAGAGGGTGACCAACACCATCACCTTCGACGACGGAGCGGGGAACAAGACCACGAAGAAGATCGTTCCCGGCATCAGGATCCAGTTCCCCTCCGTGACCCGACAGGGATATGACTTCGTCGGATGGCAGAACGAAGCGGGAGAGATGGTCTCCATGGACGATCTGCCCGTCAGCACAAAGGACGAGACCTTTACGGCCATCTGGAAAAAGATCCCGCCGACCTTTACGCTGGTGTTCCAGATCCTGAAGAGGGGCAAGGGGACAATGCCTTTTATCTATGAAACCGTCCGGACCATGACGGTGACCTGGGATTCTTATGAGATCCCGGTACGGAAGCTTCTGGAAATGGAGGACATGAGCGGATACACCTACAGCGACACCCATTCCGGATGGGGCATTGACGATATCGTGCCGATCAAAGAAGACGGGACCACCGAGATAAGACTCCGGTTCAAGTAAACAGTTTTGTGTATAAATGCTTTCCGTGAGCAATATAAGGGAGCAAAGATAATGAGTACGATAACAATCAGAAAGACCAGCATAACCGCGCTGGATACCGACGCGGTCGTCAACGCCGCGAACGAGGGCCTGTGGGCCGGCGGAGGCGTATGCGGCGCCATTTTCAAAGCGGCGGGGCATGACGAGCTTCAGGCAGCCTGCAGGAAGATAGGCCATTGCGATACCGGCTCGGCGGTCATTATGCCGGGCTTCGGCCTGAAGGCAAAATACATCATCCATGCGGTCGGACCCCGGTGGACGGACGGAAAGCACAGGGAACCGGAGCTTCTGTACGGAGCGTATTACAGGTCCCTGGAGCTTGCCGCAGCCCATAACTGCCGCTCTGTCGGTTTTCCGCTGATCTCCTCCGGTATCTTCGGCTATCCGGCGGAGGGGGCCTGGAAGCAGGCCCTCGCCGCCTGCCGGGATTTTCTTGACCGGCACAAAGAAGTGTCCCTGGATATCCTCTTTGCCGTTCTCAGCGATGAGGTCCTGGAGATCGGAAAGAAGGCCCTCGAAGAAATCAGCGCGCAGGGGAATAAAACCGCAGGCGATAAAACCACAGCCGGCAGCGGACCCGGGGACCGCAGCAAAAACGAGGCCGGCGATAAATCCGGGTCCCGTACTAAAGCCGCAACACGGAAGGACTGGAAGAACCTGCCCATGCCGGAGCGGTGTGAGACCTTTGTTTTCAGAAGACCCTTTACCGAAGAACAGATGGCAGCCCTCCGCCGCGGCAATATCCCTCAGGGAATGGAGGATAAGTGGTTCTGGTATGTGGAGGGCGATACCCTCTATGCCCACCGCAGCTGGTCCGGCTTCTGCATTTACCGGATAGACTTAAGACCGGATGGCCGGCATGTGGTGACCGTGAACCGCGATCCCGAACAGTACGGGGAAACAGATATTGCCGAGGACGCCCGGCAGCTCAGCAAATTGCTGAACTGGTGGGTCGAGGACACCTACGATTATTATAACGAATGGCTTGCCGAAACTTGGGACGCCCTGAAAAAGGCGGGAAAAGACAGCGGAGAAGAATAACTCCCGGCAGGGAGTGGAAAGGTGAAGAGAAAATGGATCGCCGGCAATACCCGGCCGTGTTTAATCAGCCCTATGCGGCAGGCAGATGAACGGACCGGATCCGGATCTATGATAACCGCTTTTTGACAAAAACCACGTAAAAACCTTTACACGTTAAAACGAAAAAAACTGTACAAGTTAAAACGAGGAGGATCTCATATGTCAGACAGACCGGTTACGACACTTTACATGCTGATGTCAGTGGACGGGAAGATCAGTACCGGGGCGTCGGATGACCTGGATGTTGATAAGGATTTCCCGGGCATAGACGGCCTTAAAGACGGCCTTCATCAGTACTATGAGATAGAGCAGACGACGGACCTGTGGTCGTTCAATACGGGACGGGTGCAGGAGAAGATGGGGGTCAACGAAAAACCTCTGCCGGAGAAAACGCCGGTGTCCTTCGTGCTTCTGGACAACCATCATCTGACAGAGCACGGCGTGCGGTATTTCTGCGCAAGATCGAAAGAGTTTGTGCTGATCACAAGGAATAAGGAGCATCCTGCCTTCAGCGTGAAGGAACCGAATCTCCACATTCTTTTCCAGGAGAAACAGGATCTGAAGGAAGCGCTTAGACTTTTAAAAACACAGTTCGGATGCGAACGGCTGACGATCCAGAGCGGCGGCACGGTGAACAGTCTTTTCCTCAGGGAAAAGCTGTTTGACTATGTCGATCTCGTGGTGGCGCCGGTACTGATCGGGGGAAAAGACACCTCGACACTGATCGACGGCAGATCCCTGGTAAGTGAAGACGAATTATCCGGACTGGGCGTTCTGAAACTGGAAGAGTGCCAGGTCCTGAATGACTCTTATTTAAGACTCAGGTATAAAGTCGTTTCATAACAGCAGGCTGAAGGATAAGGAGGTACATCATGTCCATGAAACCGATCATAGGCATCCGGTCCGCTGTGACGGATGAAGAACTGGCTTTTATCCGCGAGATGGGCATCGAATACGTCGAGCTGAACTTCCGTGAGGAGGAAACCGTGCCGAGCCTCTGCGGCGTGGGCAGTCTGATCTGGAACATGGACGGTTACCGCCGGGCGTTCGCCCTGGATAAGGCCGGCATCGTGGGCGTCAAGCTCTGTGTCGGCTGCTGGCTGGAAGGCGGAGAGGCCTTCGGCGATATCCTGGCGGATATCAAAGAACTCCAGGAAGACGGCCGCATCGTCTGCGTGCATTTCCGGAATGTAAGCGCTCCGCTGCCGGTCTTTGAGGAAACCCTGGCGGAAGACGGTTATGCGGATATGTACGCCATCATGAAGCAGCTCATCCTCTGCGGCTATGAAGGCCCCATCTCCATCGATCATGCCTTCCGGGGGTATCCGTCCACGGGCGGAATGATCGGATCCTTTGCCTATCCCACCGGCCATATGAAAGGCATGATCTATGCCATCGAGCATGAACTCGCGCCGGCTTCGGATTACAGCGCTGCCGCTGGATCGCCTTCCGTAAAATGATAATTGAGCCAGCTGAAAAATAGGCAGCCCCGGGGCTGCCCTTTTTCTTACGGATCGTGACCCGGAGGCCGATGATGACCTCCTGTCATGAATCAGTGATTTCCTTCAATGATCTTTTTCAGTAATGTTTTCAGCGTTTCCTGTTCCTCTTCGCTCAGCATATGGAAGGGATCGCTGTGCTCTTCGGTCTCTTTTAAGGCCTGCCGGCCGGCGTCAGAGAGGGAGAGGGTGTTTTTCCGGCGGTCATTTTCATCCGGTTTACGAAGGATCAGCCCCTTGCTTTCCAGCTTCGTCAGCAGTTCGCTTAAGGAACCGGGGCGGATGGCCAGGATCTCCATCAGGGTCTGCTGCGAAATATCCGACGTTTCTCCCAGGAGCTTCAGAATGCGGAGCTGCGCCATGCCTTCCATGCCGGATCTTCCCCTTCCCCGGCCGGGGCGGACGGCGTGGGCGGCAAAGGCCAGGAGAGAATGCAGGGAATCATCCTGCGGAAGATGCGGGAAACGCGGGCCCTCATGCATGCCGGGTTCCTGATTCCCGAAAAAGCCGTGTCCCCTGAAAGGGCTGCCTTCACGGTCTTCTTTGCGATGGCATCTGTGTCCGCCCCGGTGTTCGGCGCCATGTTCGGCGCCATGCCTGTCTTTGTGTTCTTCTCCGTGTTCTTTTCTGCGTTCCTCCGCCTTCTTGAGGTATTCCTCCGGTGCGGCTTCTCCCGACAGGATCCGCTCCACCATTTCCTGGCCTCTTTCACAGTGAAGATCGTCGATGGGGCAGCGGCGTCCGCAGTTTACACAGTTGGGCATTATGTTTTTTAATTCTTCTAAAGTCATGATCTGTTCTCCTTTCCTGTAAGTCAGGCAGCGATAAGATCGCTGCAAACGAATAGTGGCGTCAATTGATTAGGTACCTTACGATAGGAGATTATAACAGCGCCGAAAAGAAATGTCAAGGTACCTAACTAATTTTTTTTAAAATTTTTTTTAGCTGTTTTTTTTTACTCAGGCGCAGGGGTTTCCCTGCAGAAAACGATTTCAGTTTACACAAGACGAAAAACATGACCGGGATAAAGAGAGAATCTGCCGGAATAGAACAAAACCCGTTCGGAATGAAGAGAGAGTCCGATCGGACTGAAGTGAAAAATCCGTTAAGACAAAGCTTGTTTTGTTTCTTTTCAGGAATTATAATGAATCGCAGAGAATATTTTTTTTCAAGAGGTCATCAATTATGGAAGGATCTGTCAATTCAACGGCAAAACCGTCGGTTATGCTGACAAAACTGTACTTCCGCCTGCTGCCGATCCAGATCCTGATCGCGGTGGTCGGATCCATCAACGGCATTGTTTCCACTCTTTTTGCCAGTAACTACGTAGGAGCGGAAGCCATGAGCGCCGTAGGACTCTACGGGCCCATCAACCTGTTTATAGGCGCCGTAAGCACCCTGCTCTTCGGCGGTTCACAGCTTCTGGCGGGCGAATATATGGGAAAGAGCCAGGTGCGGCACACCCAGAATGCTTTCACCCTGGACCTTATTTTATCCACGGCCTTTGGCCTGGTGATCAGCCTCCTCCTGGTACTGGCGGGACTCGCAAACGGCGCCAGGCTGTTTACGAAAAACGAGGCCGTAGGGGGGATCCTGAATCAGTACCTTTTGGGCCAGGCCATCGGCGTGCTGCCCATGGTCCTCGGCCAGCAGTTATCGGCCTTCCTTTCCCTGGAGCACCAGAATAAACGGACCACCGTGGCGAGCATTGTCTTTATTATCGTCAACCTTATTCTGAACTATGTTTTCGTTTACCTGCTGAAAATGAGCGCCTTCGGTCTTTCCCTGGCCTCGTCCTTAGGCATGTGGGTGTTCTTCCTGGTCCAGTTCCAGCATTATCTCAGCGGAAAATCATCTCTGAAGATCTCTCCGAAGGGCGTTCACTGGAATGATACCGGAAAGATCGTCAGGATCGGCCTGCCGACGGCGCTGAACACCGGCTATCAGGCGGTCCGCGGCGTCATCGTCAATGCGGTCATCGTGAAGTACGTCGGCGAACTGGGGCTTTCCGCCTTCTCCGCCGCAAATACCATGCTGGGCTTCGCCTGGGCGATCCCCGGCGCCATGCTGGCGGTTTCCCGGATGCTGATGAGCATCAGCGTCGGTGAAGAGGACCGTCAGTCCTTAAGAGATGAGATCAAGATCATGTTCACCCGGTGTATCCCGCTGATGACCGTGATCTGCGCTGCGATCATCCTGCTTTCGGGAACGCTGGCGGGGTTCTATTTCCAGGACAGGGCATCTGATGTGTACCAGATGACAAAGGCCGGCTTCATGATCCTGCCTCTTTGCATGCCCCTTTCCATCATCAGTATGCACTTCACCTGCTACGGCCAGCTCTCCGGAAAGGATATCCTGATCCATGTGGCCAATGCCTTTGACGGATTCATCTCCGTCTCCTTCTTCACCTGGCTTCTGACCCCGGCGATCGGGATCAAGGGCGTGTACGTGGCCAATGTGATAAACGGCATCGTCACACTGATCATTTTTGTGGGCTACTCCGTCCTTAAAAACAAACGGTTTCCGAAAAACACCGACGATCTTCTGGTGGTGCCCGCGTCTTTCGGCGTACCGGAAAATGAGCGCATGGACCTGACCGTGACAAAGCTGGACGAGGTCGTTAAAGTGGCTGAGGAAGTGCATCAGTTCTGCCTGGACCGGGGGATCGATGAAAAACGGGCCTATCTCGCCGGACTTTCGATGGAGGAGATGGCCGGCAACATCATAGAGCACGGCTATACAAAGGATAAGAAACAGCACTCCGTGGACGTGCGCGTGATCCATAAGGACGATGAAATGATCCTCAGGCTGAAGGATGACTGCGTCCCCTTCGACCCGAAGGAAAGAAGCGAGATCGTGGATCCTGAAGACATTACGAAGAACATCGGCATCCGCATGATCTACAGGCTTGCCAGTGACATTAAGTATCAGAACATCCTGGGACTGAACGTCTTAATGATCAAGGTGTAAGAAGAGCGTACAGGCGCTGACACCCGGAACCCGGGATAATGATCCGAAACACAGAAGGAGCCCGTATCCAGAACGGATACGGGCTCCGGTTTTATTAATAAGTTCTGTCAGTACTTCGTGCCGGATTTTTACGATAAAGTCACCGTCAGGGTGTCGCTGTATTCGCTGTAGAAATCCAATTCGATCATCGCCGCCGCAGTTTTCCACTGCCCGCGGGACCTTCGTGGTGCCCGGGATCGGCACGAAACAGGACCACTGGGCAGAAAAAAGCAAACGACAGTCTTTCATGACTGGATTTTCGGGACAGGCCTGTCTATAATAGAACCATAAAAAAGACGGCGGCCGCACAGAACTGGTTCTGCAGCCTGCAGGAGCAGTTCTGAAAAAGGAAGAGATGATCCCGAAAACGATCACCTGATAAAGCCGGTTATGGCATGAAGGGGGTATGATCACGCATGAAAACAGAAGATTCAGGCACGAAAAGGTTCCGCCATACGAAGCGGCCGGGATTCTGGCTCGGATTCATCGATTTCTTTACCGCCGGGCTTTTCTTTCTTTTGTATATGCCCTTCGGCGGCCTGCAGAAGGAACTGGAGGCGGTGCTGGGACATCGGGTGATGCCCTATTGGAAAGCTTATCTTCTGGGCATTCCGACGCTGTTTCTGTATCCCCTGGTCTGGATGGCGCGGATCGCGGAAGAACTGAAGAAAAAGGCGATCGGCCTGGGCATAGACGGGCCGTATACCTCCTGGCGACATATGTTCGGCTGGAATACCTTAGGGATCCTGCTTTTCGGACCGGCCGTGGCGACGCACCGGTTCTTTGATACGCTGAATAAGATCGAAGCCAGACTGAACGAAGACGAAGCCAGACCGAACGAAGACAAAGCCAGGAGGAATAGAGACGCGGAAGCGTCATAAACCACGCATTTATACCTGTCAGGACCTGTCGTTAAAATACGAAATCGCAGCGGCTGTCTTGAGAAACTGCGCAGCTGCTGTCATATCATGATATAGTCGCCAAAAGTAGATTCCGGATGGTTCCGTGCTTCGCACTCCCACCATCCTCCCTCATTCCGCACTCTCGTGGAGTAAAAACTCCACTTCGTGCTTCATGAGGGGCACGCCAAGAAGTCTTTTCTCCACTGGAATGTAAACATTCCGTGGAGTCCGACTTTTGGCGTTGGAATCATATCATTATTTATATCCCCTGTCTGCCTGCGGGCCGGACAGGGTTTTTTTATGCCTTCGTGCAAGGGGACCCGGTGCCTTGAAGGACGTTTTCTTTATTTTATCTTAATATGGCGGGGCAGAATCCTAATGCCATCTTTGCAGCCGTTCCTGTAAAATGAGGGAACAGTTCAGAAGAAGAACCTGCAGATTTATGAGGGGATCACATGAGTTCACAAGGAGAACCTGAGAGCTCATGAAGTTAGTCTGAGAGCTCATGAAGTTAGCCCGAGAGCTCATGAAGTTAGCCCGAGAGCTCATTAGGCAGTCTGAGAGTTCATGAGGTAAGTCTGCAGGTTCATGAGGAGATAGATCTTATGGCCAGACAGGTTTTCGGGAAGAAGCTGACTTCTTTCAAATCATTATTTTTGGTTTTCTGGGGCTGATCCTTGTGGGAACGATCCTTCTAATGCTTCCCATTTCGGCCAGAGGAGGCCATGGCGCGACGATCGAAGAGGCCCTGTTTACGTCCACCTCTGCCGTCTGCGTCACGGGACTGGTGGTAAGGGACACGGCGGAATACTGGTCAGGCTTCGGCCAGGCGGTCATTCTGGTGCTGATACAGATCGGCGGCCTGGGGATCGTAACCGTTGCCGCCTTTATCGCGATGATCTCCGGAAGAAAGATCTCCCTGATGCAGCGGGGCCTCCTTCAGGACAGCCTCTCAGCCCATCAGATCGGGGGCATCGTGAAAATGACCCGGTTTATCTTTCTGACCGCGCTGATCGCCGAAGCCGCCGGGGCGCTTTTCATGATGCCGGTATTCTGCCGGCAGTACGGGGCTTCCGGGGTCTGGATGTCGGTGTTTCATTCGGTCTCCGCCTTCTGCAACGCCGGGTTTGACGTTATGGGCAGTAAGACGGGCGCC
>JAFRVX010000088.1 GCA_017438305.1 Lachnospiraceae bacterium
AAGGCTACCCTGCGTACCTGGGGTCCCGTCTGGCTCAGTTCTACGAGCGTGCCGGACAGGTCATCGCCCTGGGCAAGGAAGGCCGTGAAGGCGCCCTGTCGGTCATCGGCGCGGTTTCGCCTCCCGGCGGTGATATTTCCGAGCCGGTCTCCCAGGCGACCCTGCGTATCGTCAAGGTCTACTGGGGCCTGGATTCCGCTCTGGCCTACAAGCGTCATTTCCCGGCCATCAACTGGCTGAACAGCTATTCCCTGTACCTGGATGATGTGGAATCCTGGTTCAATGAAAACGTTGATCCCGCCTGGATGGAGATCCGTCAGAAGCTGATGAGCCTCCTGCAGGACGAAGCGGAACTGGAAGAGATCGTCAAGATGGTCGGTATGGACGCCCTGTCGCCCGGCGACCGCTTAAAGATGGAAGCCGCCCGCTCTATTCGTGAGGACTATCTCCACCAGAATTCCTTCCACGAGATCGACACCTATACGTCACTGAAAAAGCAGTACTACATGATGCAGCTGGTATACGGATTCTACGAGCAGGCGTCGGAGGCCTTAAGAAAAGGCGCCGCCATCAACGATCTGCTGAAGATCCCCGCCCGCGAAGCCATTGGCCGTTATAAATACACCCTGGAGGATCAGCTGGATGAAAGGCTTCTGGAAGTGCAGAAAGCCCTCCGCGAGGATATCCAGGAAGTGCTGGACAGAAAGGAGGACCTGTTCTAAATGAAAGAGTACA
This sequence comes from Lachnospiraceae bacterium, assembly GCA_017438305.1. GTDB lineage: Bacteria > Bacillota > Clostridia > Lachnospirales > Lachnospiraceae > UBA1267. The sequence continues at coordinate 736 of JAFRVX010000088.1, forward strand.
GAACGATTCAGGAAGTTGCGGGACCTCTGATGCTGGTCCGTGACGTTGAAAACGTAACCTACGATGAACTGGGAGAAATTGAGCTGGCCAACGGCGAGACCAGAAGATGCAAGGTTCTGGAGATCGACGGCTCCAACGCCCTGGTGCAGCTTTTCGAAAACTCTACCGGTATCAATCTTTCCAATTCCAAGGTCCGTTTCCTGGGCCGGTCCATGCAGCTGGGCGTTTCCGAAGATATGCTCGGCCGTGTCTTTGACGGTCTGGGAAATCCCATTGACGACGGTCCGGAGATCCTGCCGGAGGAAAGACGGGATATCAATGGCCTGCCCATGAACCCGGCAGCCAGATCTTATCCTCAGGAATTCATCCAGACCGGCATTTCCGCCATCGATGGTCTGAACACCCTGGTCAGGGGACAGAAGCTGCCGATCTTCTCGGCCTCGGGTCTGCCTCATGCCCAGCTGGCGGCCCAGATCGCCCGTCAGGCGAAGGTGCGCGGCACCGATGAGCCTTTCGCGGTGGTTTTCGCCGCCATGGGCATCACCTTCGAAGAATCCAACTTCTTCGTGGAAAGCTTCCGGGAGACCGGCGCCATTGACCGGGCGGTGCTTTTCATCAACCTGGCCAACGACCCGGCGGTCGAACGTATCGCCACGCCCCGTATGGCGCTGACCGCGGCGGAATATCTGGCTTTCGAAAAGAACATGCACGTGCTGGTTATCCTGACGGATATCACCAACTACGCGGATGCTCTTCGTGAGATCTCCGCTGCCCGTAAGGAAGTTCCCGGACGCCGCGGCTATCCCGGCTACATGTATACCGACCTGGCCCAGATGTACGAACGCGCCGGCCGCCAGATGGGAAAGAGCGGTTCCATCACCATGATCCCCATCCTGACCATGCCGGAAGATGATAAGACTCATCCCATCCCGGACCTTACCGGATACATCACCGAGGGTCAGATCATCTTAAGCCGTGAGCTTTACCGCAAAGGCATCATGCCGCCCATCGACGTGCTGCCGTCCCTGTCCCGTCTAAAGGATAAGGGTATCGGCGAAGGCAAGACCAGGGCGGATCATTCCAATACCCTGAACCAGCTGTTTTCGGCCTACGCCCAGGGCAAGGACGCAAAGGAACTGATGACCATCCTCGGCGAAGCAGCCCTTTCCGACACGGACCTGATCTACGCGAAGTTTGCCGACGAATTTGAAAAGCGCTATGTTTCCCAGGGCTATCAGACCGACAGAAGCATTGAAGAGACGCTGGACATCGGCTGGCAGCTGCTCTCCATCATTCCGAGAAGCGAACTGAAGCGTATCGACGATAAGTTCCTGGATCTGTATTACGATCCCACCGTTGCTGAAAAGGAGTAAACTTCCATGGCATCTTCACAGGTAAATCCCACCAGAATGGAGCTTCAGAAACAGAAGAAAAAGCTCTCTACCGCTGTGCGGGGACATAAGCTCTTAAAGGATAAACGGGACGAGCTTATGCGCCAGTTTATGGAAATGGTCCGGGAAAACATGGAGGTGAGACAGCAGGTAGAAGAGGGTATCAAAGCCGCCAACGTGAACTTTGTCATTGCCCAGGCGGGCATGTCGGAAGCGATCCTGGAGGAAGCGCTGATGAGTCCGAAGCAGGAAGTCATGCTGAAGACTTCCACCCGGAACGTCATGAGCGTGGACATCCCGGTTTACGAATACAAGACGAAGACCGCCGACGACAATGACATTTATTCCTACGGTTTTGCCTATACCTCCGGCGATATGGATGCCGCGGTCAAATCCCTGGCGGACGTCCTGCCCGCCATGCTGAAGCTGGCGGAGCTGGAAAAATCCTGCCAGCTGATGGCGTCCGAGATCGAAAAGACCCGCCGCCGTGTAAACGCCCTGGAACATGTCATCATTCCCGAAACAGAGGCCAATATCAAGTATATCACCATGAAGCTGGACGAAAACGAAAGAAGCACCCAGATCCGGCTGATGAAGGTGAAAGACATGATGCTGGAAGAAGCTCATCATTATTCTGAAAAATAAGCAAACGATACAAGCCCCTGGGAAGACTTTTCCCAGGGGCTGTGTCATATGAACCCCCGGGCAGACTGGCCCAGGGGCTGTGTTATCTGAAAACCCCCGGGCAGCATTGCGCATACCCGGGGGTCTTTTCAGCTTATGATATTGTCCTCGGCTTCCCCTCTGGGGAAGCTGTCACCGAAGGTGACTGATGAGGCCCTCTGACCTCATCCACCGCCTCCGGCGGTCCCCCTTCCCCAAAGGGGAAGGCAATACGCTGTCACCGAAGGCGATTGATGAGGTATGTGCCAGTTGAGTTCAACCTCATCCGGCGCTTCGCGCCACCTTCCCCAAAGGGGAAGGCTTGTTAGTACATCCAGGCTCTGCCTTCTTCTTCCTCGTCCTCAGACGGGATCGAGAAGAAGTCGAAGGAGAAGGGTTTGGCATACTTGCCGGCCATTTCGATGAGTTCCTTATCATGATCAGCTTTGCAGGCTGTCTCGCGGTCAAAGATCATCGTGGCGTGATCCTCTTCGGTGAAGGGACGCCATTCTGCCATGCCTTCATGGTTCGGGTCGCCGGTATAGGCAAAGGCTACCAGAGCGCCGGCCATATCATCTTCGATCTTGTCGGTAACGCCTTCGATGTTGCAGTTGCCTACGCGGTAGGCATTGTGGAACATGAAGGGGATATCGGCGCAGTGCCAGGCCGGGGTTCCGCCGTTAACGTCAAAGACCAGGCCTAAAACATAGCTGTAGCCCTTGGTCTCCGGGTTGGAAGCCGCTCTTACGCTCAGGAAGTCGATGATGCCGGGACGGGCCATGGTATCGACCTTGGTGACCAGGGAAACATCCTTGTCAGGGTAAGCCTTCTTGAAAGCATCGATGACTTCGTCCTGATGGCCCTGATAGTATTCAGCCGGATCCTGGGCAGCGCCCATGCCGCCGAATTCCGCCAGGCAGGAAGAAACGATGGTGGGAACCTTCTTCGCATACTCGGAGAAGCCCACTTCCTGGGGATGGCCGATGTACCAGCCGTTGGCCTTGGGCTCCCAGAAGAGCATTTTGCCGATCTTTCGGCAGGCCCGGTTGTAAGCCTTGGTCAGCAGGGAATAGGGGATCTTTGCCAGTTTGTCAACGGAGTCGAAGCCCAGTTCTTCCAGCATCACGTCCACGACGACCTTGTGGTCAACGGGTTCGCCGAAGCCGCCGGTGCCGGCGCCGCCGGACATCATGATGGCCTTATGGAAAAGACCTGCCGCTTCGGGGATTTGCAGAAGGGTGCAGACCTTTCCGCCGCCGCCCGACTGACCGAAGATCAGGACATTTTCCGGATCGCCGCCGAAGCCGGCGATATTATTATGGACCCACTTCAGGGAAGCCACGATATCAGCCATGCCCGCATTGGCGGAGTTGAAGTACTTCTTATCGTAGGAAGAGAGATCCAGGAAGCCCAGGATGTTCAGACGATGGTTGACGGTGACCACGACCACGTCGCCGTATTCCGCCAGAGCGTCGCCTTCATAGGCCACCTGCTCCAGAGAAGAACCGTCGGCATAACCGCCGCCGTGATACCAGACCACGACAGGCTTTTTGGCCTCTTTGTCGATAGACTTGGTCCAGACGTTCAGGAACTGGCAGGTCTCGTTCTCCGGCCAGTAGCGGTGCGGGATCAGGATCTCGCCCGAGGGAATGGGATTACCCATGGTCGGAGCCGTGCAGCCGTAGTTGGTGGCGTCCTTGACGCCTTCCCAGGGCTCCAGATCTTCAGGCATCATGAAGCGTTCCGCTTTGGCGTACTGAATGCCGCGGAAAGAGAAGACGCCGTCCAGCTCGAAGCCTCTTACCTTGCCCCACTGGGTCTCGACTACCGGGTAATCCGGATTGGAAATGAATTTTCTTGCCATGTTGTACCTCCTTATGGCGTTTGCAATTGTTTAACTGCTTCCGGGCAGATGAGATGGCTGCCCGGTTACAGAATGTTTCTGTACTCTGTCCAGTTGAAAGCGGCCTTATTCGTGCTTTCTTTGCCGCTGCCGCTGGCATAGACGCCGATGACTGCGCCTACCATGCCGCCGTCCACGGGGACGTTCAGCTTCCGGGCATCGCCTTCGGCGCCGGCGTCCTCAAGGGCAGACAGCGTTTTTCCGAAAGCAAAGGTCACGACATTCTCCCGTTCGGAAAGCCGCAGGACGGTTTCATTTCCGGACCAGGGAAGCTCTTTCAGCACCTGAACGGTTTTCTCGGCCTTCAGATTGTTTTCCAGGAAGTTTCCGGTGGTATGGATCAGGATCTCGGAGACCCGGATCTTTTTCTCCCCGTCAAAGAGGCCGTATTCGATCACGTAATCATTGCCGTTGTGGTCCAGCAGAAGACCGGCGGTTTCGCCGTCTTCGGCAGGTTCAAAGGTCAGGGAGGCCGTAAAGTCGAAGGAGAAGGCAGTCTGCCTTCTGACCACTGCGCTTAACAGACGGATATCCGGCTTTTCCGTGACCACGAACCGCATGGGATAGGGCTCATCCGTAACAGAACGGGGATTCAGGTCAAGGACCAGCGCGCTGTCCTTAAGCTCATAGAAGCAGGGCTTCGGGGTGCCGATGGTGGTCCAGTAAATGGCCAGTTTATCCGCATCGAAATCGTCCAGGGCAGGCTCCGGATCCACCGGGGTCCAGGGAAGGCCGGCAGGAGCCGGATAGGAAAGTTCCACCTTTCCGGTCATGGGGCAGAAGACCGGCCAGTCATTTTCCCATTTGACGGGGAAGAGGTAAGTCTCCCGGCCCAGATTTTTATGATACCCGTCCAGGAAGCGGCTTCCCAGGGCGACGCCGTACCAGGAGCCGTCCGGCAGTTCAACGATGTCCGCGTGGCCGATATTGGCAATGGGGTAATCATATCCGAGGTGCCGGTGAGTCAGCACGGGATTTCCCCGGAAGCCTTCATACAGGCCCATGACTTCACGGCTTCTCGCGACGGTTATGGCATGATAATGCTCTGTGCCTCCCTCTGCGATGATCAGGTAATACCAGCCGTCCTTTTTGTAAAGATGAGGCGCTTCCGGAGAGGAAGCATTGCTCAAAGCGCAGCTCCAGACGTATTTTTTGGGAGAGACCGCCTTCATGGTCTTAACGTCAAATTCGCAGACCCAGATGCCGCGGTTTCCGCCGTAGCCCATGCCCTCTGTAAGCTCGAAATTCTCATCAAAGCTTCCGGTGCCCTGGGCGTAGCATTTGCCGTCCTCATCGAAAAAGATGGAGGCGTCGATGCCCGTAATGTCATCCAGGAATACAGGATCGGACCAGGGGCCGGCAGGATCCTTTGCGGTGATCATGATATTGCCGCCCACGGCAAAGTTCGCTACGATGATGTAATAGGTGCCGTCCTGGTACCGGATGGTGGGCGCCATGACGCCGCCGTTGACGGAATCGCCGGGAACGTAATGCTGATCCACCCGGTCCAGAGCGTTTCCAATCTGTTCCCAGTTCACCAGGTCCTTGCTGTGGAAGACCGGAATGCCGGGAAACAGGCCGAAGGAAGAGTTGATCAGGTAATAATCATCCTCCACCCGGAGAATGGAGGGGTCCGGGTAAAATCCCGGGATGATGGGATTGGAAAAGGTTCTCTCGTTCATGAAATTTCTCCTTTACGGTCAGAAATCTGTAACTCTGTTCTGATTATAGCAAAGACGGAGGCCTCCCGTCAATTTTATCTTGGAAATAGACGGGCGGACCGGTGCCGCGAAAACAGCAGACCCGGTGCATTGAATAACCGGCTCCGGACGGCACTGCGGAAAGGTTTCTGAAAGGTGCCTCGAAAAGTTTTCTGACCGGTGCCTCGAAAAGTTTTGATCGGTGTGCTCTTTTCTTCCCGGGAACTTCATGGTATACTGGGAACAGCTAAGTGCAGTGGGTTTCGGCGCCCCGCCCGGGACGCTGAAACAGGTTTTTACAGTATTACAGTAAAGGAGAAACGTATGGCACTGATTCATTTTGAGTTTGAATCCCAGTTCACCGGCCACAATGAAGACGTCTACATCGTCATGCCGGACAAGAAGAGATCCGAAACACCGGAAGAGTTTTACGGGAACGGCAAGAAATACCCGGTCCTCTGGCTGCTTCACGGCACCTTCGGCGGCTACAGCGACTGGATCCGCAAATCCAACATCGAGACCTACGCCTGCGAGCATGACTGCATCGTGGTGATGATGGGCGTCGGCAACGCGGATTACGAAGCCTGGCCGGCTTTCACCCTGGGCTATGATGCTACCCGTTACGTAACGGAAGAACTTATGCCCATGGTCTACAACTGGCTTCCCGCCTCCAGCAAACGGGAAGACAACTTTATTTCCGGTCTTTCCATGGGCGGCGGCGGAACCATGAAGTTCGCCCTGAACTTCCCCGAGAAGTTTGCGGCAGCGGCGGTCCTGTCTTCCTGCCCCAGAAACCTGGACGCCCAGAAGGAGCAGCTGGAAGAGATCTTCAACAAGAAACCCTCTGAGCTTCCCGGCATGGCCATCCGCCAGTACAACCAGATGCACCGCTATGATTCGGTGGACGAATACCTGAATTCCATCTCCAACACCTGGCGGAAACTGGACGAACTGGTAGCCGCAGGCGCTGATCTGCCCCGCTTCATGTTCGCCATCGGCACTGAGGACGGCGGCTATGAGAACATGCAGAAATTCCTGAAGCACGCCGACGAGATCGGCCTCCCCTATGAATATCACGAAGGCCCCGGCCGCCACGAATGGAGAGTCTGGGAACGCGACATTCAGCTCGCCTTCAAATTCTTCGGTTTCGGAGAAGAGGAACAGGGTAATATCTTTTAAAAAAATTAAAGGAGGAATGCTCACATGGCATTTTTGACTGTCAACTTCATTTCCAAATCTTTAATGAGAACTGTCCCCGTTAACGTGATCCTTCCGGCGGACAAACTGGTCTTCCCCGGCATGCCTGAGCCGGAAGACAAACCCTTTAAGCTCATGATCCTGCTTCACGGCATCCTGGGCAACTATACCGACTGGGTCAACGGCACCCGGATCCAGAGATGGGCGGAAGCCAAGAATCTCTGCGTGGTCATGCCCTCCGGCGACAACGCGTTCTACGTGGATCTTCCCCAGAGCGGAAATTTCTACGGCAAGTTTATCGGTGAAGAACTTCCGGCCATGATGCGCAAGATGTTCCACATCTCCGACAAGCGGGAAGACTGCTATATTGCCGGCCTTTCAATGGGCGGTTTCGGCGCCATGAGAAACGGCCTTCGCTACAACGATACCTTCGGCGCTATTGCAGCCCTTTCCGGCGCCTTTATTCTGCATGAGCCCGTATCGGACGACGAAGAGATCGGCCGCATGGGCCTTGAGAAATACTGCTTCGGCACCATGAAGGAAGGCTGGTATTCCGATAAGAATCCTCAGTATATCGCAAAAGAACTGGCGGAGAAGAAGGCTGCCGGCGAAGACGTCAATCTGCCGAAGATCTTCATGGCCTGCGGTACGGAAGATGGCCTGCTGGGTCCCAACCACGTGGTGAGAGACGACCTGATCGCGAAGGGCTTTGACGTAACGTACGAAGAAGGCCCCGGCGGACATGAGTGGAACTTCTGGGATACCTATATCGAGAAGGTCCTGAACTGGCTGCCCCTGGACGATGCCAACGCGGGCATCAATTCCGGAAACGTGGCAAAACCCGAATAAGTCTGAAACGTTAAGGAGAGCCCTGGCTCCGGTTATCCGGAGAGCAGGGCTCATTAAATCATTATGATTTCTGCAGGACCGCAGAAATGTCGGGTTTGCCGGGCAGGAATCTTCAGCTGTCCTCATACGGCAGCCTGAACTGATAATGATCGGGAGGAAAAACTATGGAACGAAAGATTGATGAATATTCCTATCATCTAGGCGCGGCGGATGCCTTCTGCGAAATGGTCAGGGCCGGCGTGAAGCGCATCGCCCTGTCCCACCCCTGTGATACGAAGGAAATGCGGGATGGATTCCTTTCGGACTTTGATATGCTGTGCGTCGAGTACGGCACCCACTACTACGTGGAAGATGAACCGATCATCACGGATCTGTTTCCCGCCGAAATGAACCGGGGAAAATTCCAGGTGATCTTCTACCGGGAGGAAAAGGACATCAACGCCTATCTCGCCCTGAAAGAAGAGATCAGAAGGAGCAAGGCCGACGGCACCTACGGCGAAGTGAGAAAAGAGATCGCCGAACTGTACGGGCGGCTGTTATCCTATCCCAAAGAGAGAGTAGAATTCCTGATGGGGATCAATAAAGACCTTTACTGAAACGGACCGGCCTTTCGGAGAGCTTTTCTCCCGCAGAGAAGCGCCAGGGGAATGGCCGAGAGCGTGATGATGCCGGCGGTGACGAAGCTGAAGCCGTAGCCCAGGTATTCGGAAGTAACGCCGAAGAGCGCTGCGCCGATGCCGCCGCCCACGTCCTGGAAGAGCATCATCGTGGAATTGGCGACGCCCCGGCGGTGATCCGGGCTCATCATCAGGATATCCGCCTGCAGGTACTGGGAATAGAGGGTGCCGCCGACGGCCATGATGGCGGAGACGGCCATCATGCTCCAGGTGCTGCGGGCGAAGGCCATCAGGACCGTACCCGCGCCGATAATGGCCAGGCCGCCGGCAATGATTGTCCGGGAAGAGAACCATTTTTTCAGCCGGGTGGCGATAAGACGCGTAGCGATGATGGCAATGTTATGTATGGTGAAGAACCAGCTCATGCCGGTGATGGCCCGGCTTTCCCCGAAGGGGATCGCAAAATTGTTGACAGCGCTGAAGCCGAGGATCGATACCAGGAAGACCAGACAGGGCAGAAGCACGGAAAGCTCCAGCACGTTGCCCAGGGCAAACCGACGGCTCCCGGAAGTCTTCGGGGCTTTCTCCGGAACGTATTCGTCGCGGTAGAGGAAGCCGAAGGCGATGGAAACCATGGCCATAGCCAGGGTCGTGACAAAGAAAGCAGCCGGGCTGATCTTTTCATAAAGATAGAGGCCCAGGGGAGAGGAAAAAATGGCCGGCAGAGAACTGGCGATGCCGAAGTATCCCAGAGCGTCCAGCAGTTTTCCCTTCGGAGCGATGTCGGAAACGATGGTGGGCGGTACGGGAAACAGGATCCCCTGGGCAAAGCCGCTGAAGCAGCGCATCAGGAGAACGCCCCATACCAGATCCTTAAGGAGAAGATAGCCCAGTGATGTGAGAGCAAAGAGGAAGCCGCCCAGAAGCAGCATGGGCTTCCGGCCCCAGCGGTCGATCTGCGGCGCCAGGGCGAGACGGGTCACCAGGCCTACGATGGTCAGGGCAGCGCCCATTAAGCCCACGTCTGTGTTGCTGCCGCCGATGCGGAGCATATGCACCGGCAGAACATAGATGTAGGCGAAATTGGTGAAGGACGCGAAGATCACGCACAGATTGATGAAAATAAAATTCCGGCTCCACAGTTTTTTCGTTTCCACTATAGTTCCCCTTCTTTTTTTACGTACGAGCCTATTATACCGCCTTTCCCTTTTATTCGCTAATGCTTATAATGAATACCATGTTATGCAAAAAAGGAATATCAGCAAAGAGGAAGAACAGGCTTTATTCCACCATCAGGCGAGTCAGCTTGCTGACTGCGTTATTGAATAACTCCAGCCGATTCCGTATAATGTAGCCGTGATCACGGAACACTTTCTCAGAACGGAGGATAAACATATGGAATTGGGAAAAAAGATCCGGCAGCTTCGCTATAAAGCCGGCCTTACACAGGAACAGCTAGCCGATAAGCTGGGCGTCGGTCCGCAGTCGGTGTCTAAATGGGAAAATGCCGCATCAATGCCGGACATCACCGCGCTTCCGCTTATTGCAGAGACCTTTGGCGTCAGCATCGACGACCTTTTTGACTTAAGCACCGAACAGCATCTGAACCGCATTGAGAACAGCCTGGACATCAATGAAGAACTTCCCCAGGACCTGTTCCGGGAATACGAAGACTATCTAAAGGCCCAGCTTGACAACACACAGTACAGACAGCGCGCTGCCAGCCTCATCGCCTATCTGTACTGGCACCGCATGAATTCAAATGCAGAGAAGGCTGCCCGTTACGCGAAGGATGTCATCCGGATGGCGCCGGGGGAAAAGGACTGCCAATGGGTCCTTGACAAAACGGAAGGGCATGCCTCCTGGGACTGGAACGTGTCCAATCATACAAAAGCGATCGAATTCTGGCGCGGTATCGTGGAAGAAAACCCGGACGTCCGGCTGCCGTATTGTTATCTGATCGACAACCTGCTGGCCGACCATCGGGCGGATGAGGCCGAAAACTATCTGGAACGCGCGGCAAAACTGCCGGATGCAAGACCTGTTATGGTCCGGGTCTACCAGGCGCATATCGCGCTGGCCCGCTTTGATGCAGAGACTGCGGACAGGATCATGGAAGAGCTGACCGCCGCTTATCCGGAGGATTTTGTCTGTCTTTTTGAAGCCGCTCAGTATTATGCGAAGAAATGCGATTACCAGAAGGCGATCCAGCTTTACGAGCAGTCCTTTGAAAAGGAACCCCGCCGTCCGCGTTTTATCGACGAACTGCTGAGCATCTCCGATATCTACGAGATCCTGGGCTGCTATAAAGAAGCCGCAGAGACCCAGGACCGCATTATCGATGTACTGGAAAATGAATGGGGCTTTACCGAAGATACCGGCCTGGAGCATGCCCGGAAAGAGAAAGCCCGCCTGCTTGCCAAAGTGCAGAAGGCATAAAAAGCTGAGCTTCAGGCAGTAAGCATAAGCATAAGAAAGAAACGGCATGATCTTCGGGTCATGCCGTTTCCTGTCAGTGTCGTTTTCTTTCGGTGTCGTTTCTTGCCGCGGTCGTTTTCTTTCGGTGCTGTTTCCTGCTGCTGGTATTCAATAGTAAAAATGTTCGTACTCGGGGAAAGCGGTCCACTCCGGAAGGGATGTGAGAAGTTCAACGATCCTGTTTTCCGCTTTCATAAAGGCTTTGGCTTCTTCACAGTAACAGTCTTCCAATGATCCATAGGCGATCCCGCTGCAGGTCACGGTCTTGGTCCGGCCCTCTGCGGATACCGAAATGATAATGGTCTGACTGGGTTCTGATGCTATTATGAATTCCGCCCCCGGCGCGTTGAACGGATCGTAGGCGTCCGGATAGCTGAAAATATCGATATCCTTAAACAGGATGCGGTATACCTCTGACCGCTGGTCTTCCGTGAGCTGAACGTCGGCGGTATATTTGCTTACGTCTGATGCATCATTTGTCTTGACAAGTTTTCCGGTCGCGCTGTCATAGGAACTGATGCCATAGGTCCCGAAGACGATAGAGAAAGTAAAATCCTCGGGGGACTTGGTGTTTGCCGCGGTTTCATGGTTTCTGTGAATGACAGCCGCTATGCCCACGATGATCAGCACGGCGGCAGCGGATACGAGAAGCATATCCCTCACGATCCTTCCTTTCGGCTTTTTCTCCCAGAACTCATTTGTCATCCCAAGCAGATCATCGTCCAGATGATTTAACGCATCGCTGATCTTATTCTCTTTCATATGATGTAGCCCTCCTTCTCAAGCCATTCTTTCAGTTTGTTTCTGGTCCTGTGCAGGCTTACGTATACCATTGCCGTGCTGGTATTCATCTGTCGGGCGATTTCCCTGGCAGAGTACATGTAAAAATACCTGCTGATGAATATCGCGGCGGTCTTTTTTGGCAGTGACTTAAGGAAATCATTGATCGCTTCCTCCAGCAGATGCCCGCCGACAGCGTCTTCGATGGTTTCATTTGCAGAAAGGCAATTGTCCAGTTCCGACAGCGACGCAGCGTATTGAAGCGGCTTCCGCTTGTCGGTGTTCCGGCTTCTCCAGATATCGATCGCCTGCGACCGCGTGAGCTTCGAAAGATACGCCCCCAGGTTCCGGGGCGGGTCGTCAGGGATCAGACACCAGGCTTTATAATAGACGTCGTTAACGCACTCTCGGGAATCTTCCGGATCCTTCAGGATGTTATCTGAAATCTTTAACAGATACGCCCCGTATTTTTCCTCAGTCTGAACAATAGCCTCCTGATTATGCTGTAAGTATAATTCTATGATCTGTTCATCTGACATAAATAACTCCTTATATCACAGCTGAGCCGGGTAAACCGCAGCTGATGGTTTTTAAATCTGCTGTTCTATCTGTAAAGACGGGATATTTTCATGATTCTTACAGCATAATCATATTTTTTTCGTCTGCCCTCTGATGTACGTCAGGGAGCGCTGTTCTGATCTCTGATATATGATAAAAAGCAGATTCAGTCTTTCCGGAGTTCAGCAGTTCCCGGGCAGGAAGTTCCCTGCGCAGGCAATTCCCGGACAGAGAAAAAACCCTGTACTGTGATCTTCGGAAGTACAATACAGGGTTTTTTATGATCTTTTATGATCTTGTTTGATCCATTTGATCTTTTTTATCGGAACTTTCCTGATGATCTGATACCTTCTCAGGAGCGTCGTCCTGAGGGCCGGCGATCATCAGGCCGCCCGGGCGTTCCTCTTTTTAGAGACAAAGGGCGGTTCCGCGCCGTCCGGCAGTTTGATCTGTTTCAGCATCTTGATGGCTAAGGGAAGCGCCAGGAAGATGCAGGCAAAGCCGTCGGAGCAGGCCTGGGCCACCGCAAGACCGTATTCGCCCGGAAGACCGAAGCTGGGGAAGATCTTGGGAAGGATCAGGACCATCGGGATCAGGAAGATCAGCTGGCGCGACATACTTAACACCAGGTTTCCGATAGGCCGTCCCAGCGACTGGTACAGGTTCGAGGTGATCATAACGATCTCGTGGGGGATCAGCACCAGACAGAGGGCCCTTATCTTCAGGGAGCCGATCAGATACATGGTCTCATTCGCTTCTGAATTGAACAGGCCGATCAGGCCGCGGGAGAAGATAAACATCAGGGTGCCCAAAATGGCGCCGGCGATGACGCCGATGGTAATGGTGGTAAAGTAGGCTTCCTTGACACGTTTATAGCGCCGGGCGCCATAGCAGAAGCCGGCGACGGGGCCGAAGCCCTGGGAGAAGCCCATGATGGCGGAAGCCACCAGACGGTACAGTTTATTGGCGACGGAGATACCGGCCAGAACAGCGGAACCGAACTGCTTCGCTACATTGTTGGTGATGATGCCGCCAAGGCTCATCAGGCTCATGCGGAGGAAAGCGGGAACGCCCATACGGGCCACTTCTCTGGCGCCTTCTTTATCGGGCTTGAAGTTGTGGAGGCCGATATCCAGCATCGTCCGTTTTCTGATGAAGGGATAAGCCAGGACAGCCGCGCTGACGACCTTACTGAGGGCGGTAGCGCCTGCGGCGCCGGCAACGCCCCAATGGAAAACGTTGATGAAGAGCGGGTCCAGACCGATGTTCAGCACACAGCCGGAGACCATGCCGATCATGGCGAAAGTGGTACTGCCTTCGCTTCGGAGAAGCTGGTTCTGGATCAGTTCGGCCGTGGTGAAGGGGGCCGCCAGCAGGATCCAGAAGGAGTAGTCCATGGAATAGGGTTTAGCTTTCTCTGTTACGCCCAGAAGATCCACGATGGTGGAGCGGAAGGCCAGACAGGTCAGACCAAAACACAATGAAAAGATAATACCGATAAATAAAGTGCTGCTTCCAACCCGGGAAGCTTTGTCGTCCTCCTTGGCGCCTAAAAGCCGGGAGATGTAACTGGATGCGCCCATGGCAAAGCCCATGGAAATGGCACGAAGGATGTGCATCAGGGAGTCATTGACCGCCACGGCCGCTGTGGCATCAACGCCCAGCTGGCTGACGAACAGGGTATCCACCAGGTTGTAGACGGAATCGATCAGAGAAGCGATGATCATGGGAATGGCAACCTTTGGGATGACCCGCATCATTGGCTCTTCGAGCATCATTTTGCGCCGCGCTTCGCGGGCCTGCTCTTGTTTCTGCGATACTGCCAATTTTCTGTCCTCCATTCAATACTTTATTATTGAACTAATTATACCCGACAGAAAAAGCAGAGTCAATCAAAGAGACCCCTCAAAAATGATGAAAAAAGCTGTTCACAGAGCGTAAAAAAGAAAAAATATTCTAATGAGTTCGTTCGAAAGACAAACTGTTTTTATGTCAAACCTTTGCAAAGCTGCTTCCCGAGAGGTTTCAAAATCGGTTGCTGAAGATGTTTCCAATGACGCTTCCAATGGCGTTTTCGAAGCAGTCGCTGAAGAGGTTTCGTAAAATGGTTAGACACGTTTCAGAATAAAAGAGGATCCGAAAAAAAGGAATCCGGCAGAAAAGTCTGCCGGATCCCTCGAGCCAGATCTGTACTTGTTTATGTGGGATGTTGTTTATATAGAATTCAGTTTATATAGAATTCGGTTAATATGGAATTCTGCCTTTTTACAATGCGGTTCTTCTCCTTATGATAATGGTTTCGGCATCGATGGAACAGGGGCAGGAATCCGGCTGGCTGACCCGGGAAAGAAGATCGTACCGAAAACACTGAGCTCCTTTCGGATCACAGAATGTGCCGGGATCGATCAGAGGGAATCGTCTTCGTTGTTCTGAGAGGGATTTTGAATGTCCCCGTTATTCTCACCTGAGCCTTGTCCGGAGTTCTCACCGCTGCCGGGGAATCCGCCGCCGGGGGTCTGGTTTTCACCGCTGCCGGGGAATTCACCGCCGGGGCGCTGGCCGCCGGGGAAGCCCCCGGGCATCTGTCCTTCACCCGGACGTCCGCCTTCGGGAGGTGTCATGCCTTCCGGCGGTTCCATGCCTTCGGGCCTGCTTTCGCCCTCAGGAGGGGTCATGCCTTCCGGAGGTTCCATCCCTTCCGGAGGTTCCATGCCTTCGGTCCTGCTTTCACCCTCAGGAGGTGTCATACCTTCGGGAGGTTCCATCCCTTCCGGCCGGCTCTCACCGTCGGGAGGAGTCATGCCCTCAGGAACGGATTCCCCGTCTGGTCTTCCTTCTCTGCCGGGACGGGTCCCGTCCTGGTCTTTCCTACCGGGGTTCATACCTCCCGGCCCCATGCCGCCGGGATTCATACCGCCCCGCCCGCCGGTAACGGTCTCCGTCAGGGTGATCTGAGTCTCTGTGCCGGCCACTGTCAGGGTAACGGTGTCATTTAAGGAAAAGGCCGGAGAGCTGAAAATAATGCTTCCGCCGCTCTTCAGGGCGGTATAGGAGATGAGTTCGGTGCCGTCCGCTGCCTTGACTGTGATAAGATCTCCCGCTGAATAGGCGGTATTGCTGGCAAAGGAAAGCTGGCTGCTGCCGGAATCCGGCGTTTCCGCCATACCCACCGCGCCGATAGCCAGGAGCGTCCCGCCGTTGACCTGCAGCACGCCGCCGCTTTCCGTACCTGAATCCAGGGCGCCGTTGGCTGACTGGGACGGCCCGTCCACAATGATCAGACCGCCGTTTATGATCAGGTTTCCGTTGGAATCCAGACCGTCGCCGGAGGCGTTGACGGTGATGGTGCCATTGTTGATGATCAGATTCGGCTGAGAAGAATCACCGCTGGCGTTAAAGCCGTCATCCGAGGTGGTCATGGAGACTTTCCCGCCGTTTACCGTGATCTGTTTTCCTTCAATACCCTCATAGGCGGCAAGGATGTCAACGGTGCCGTTTTCAATGGTAAGGTCGGTTTCCGCGTGTATGCCGTCATCTTTGGAAGAAAGCGTCACATTTCCGTCTTTTATCATCAGAGATCCGTCTGAATGGAGCGCGTCATCCGCGGCATCAATGGAGATGAGACCGCCGTTTATGATAAGTGAGGTCCCGGCCTTCAGGCCCTTGGCGCTGACGGAAGATTTGGCGGAATTGCCGTTTCCCGGCATCATGCCTCCGTTACCGCCTTTTCCAGCCCAGCCGCCGTTCATGCCGCCCCAGCCGTTGTTTCCCCTGCCATCCATACGGCCCCGGTCCGTGCCTGTAAGGTCCTGCTGTCCGGCAGCGGGGATTTCTGTTTCGTTGTTATCTGCAGGGGCAGTACCTTCCTGAGCGGCCTCCTGAGAAGCACTTTCCTGAGTGATCTCCTGAGAAACACTTTCCTGACTGGACAGCGTCTTGATGAGGGGCGCTTTGGCATAGAGGCCGGAAAGTTTCTGCATGCCGGTTTCAGTATTGCCTGAAAGATCTCCGTAAGTTTTCAGATCCAGCGTCCCGCCGTTTACGATCAGCATCGTTTCCGCCTGGACCGCATCCTGATATGAGGTGATCGATATGGTACCGTCATTCAGTACGACGATGCCGTAACCTGCGCCGGTGGTATCGTCGGATTTAAGACCGTCGTTTCCGGAAAGGACGGTAAGCTCGCCGCCGTCAACGGTCAGGGAATCCTTGCCCTTGATCCCGTTATTGACGGCCGTCACGGAGATGGTGCCGCTTTCGATGAATAAACAGTTGCTGCAGTGGATGCCGTTATTGATATAGCCGTTCACCGTGAGAGACCCCGGACCGCAGATGGTGGCATCGTCCTTAAAGGTTACCGCGCCGCCGGAGGCGGAATCGTCGGAAGAATCCAGGGAAACGGCGGTTTCCACACCGCTGGTAAAGGTATTGGAAGAGCCTTCCGCAAGATAGACGGAAAGATTATGGGTGTTTTCCGCCAGAAGCGCGGCGGCGGAGGAATTGGTTACGGAAACGTTGTCCAGGACCAGGACAACGGGATCCTTGCGGTTTACATTGACCAGGATCTGTCCCTCTTTCAGTTCTCCTGAAAGGTGATAGGTCCCGGGCTGCGTAATATAAATGGTATTGCCGTCGATCCGCACCTGATCGCTGCCGCTTTCGGAAGCGTCCTGTTTCAGCATAATGGAAGCGGTGATCTTTGCGGCTTCCTCATCGGAGATGACGGAGGCTGACGGCAGGTTTTCCGCATTTCTGGATTCACTGATGGACTCGGCCTCTTCAGGCGTTATGCCGCGGGAGATGGTATATCCCACGGCACCGCCGAGAAGGAGGATAAGTATGATCAGGATAATTAAGAATTTTCTGTTCATAGCGATTGACCTGCTGTAATAAATCTGATGTATTGCTTCAGTAGGGTATTAATCAATTCAGTAGGACACTACTCGACTTACATCTTCTCATCTTCCGGGAACTCGCCCACCACTACAGGCAGGTTGCCGTTTCTTACCCGGATGGCATCGATAAAAGCCTTGGAGATGCCGTCCTGCTTGAAGGATCCGGCGTAAGTCAGTTCAAAGAGGGTGCCCATATTCTTGGTGCGGACACTTTCGAGGGAGGGCTTTCCGGCCAGGTATTCCGTGAAGATATCATCGAAAACGCCGTCATATTCCAGGTCTTCCGGAATGGTGATGCGGATCTGTTTCATTTCGCGGCTGCTGCCGAAATCTACTGCGGTGAGCAGCAGGGTCAGGGCGGCGATGACCACGAAGACCATGCAGGCGATGCCGATGTAGCCCATGCCCAGCACCAGGCCGATGGCCATGGAAGCGAAGATGGCGACGATCTCACGACCGGTTCCCTTTACGGAACGGAACCTTACCAGAGTGAAGGCGCCGGCTACGGCGACGCTTACGCCCAGATGATCGTTGACCAGGAAGATGATCACGGAAGAGATCAGGGGAAGCAGGGCCAGCGTCAGGGCGAAGCTTTTTGTCATCCGGCTCTTCCAGCCGAAGATCAGGGAATTCAGGATGCCGAGGACCACGGCGGTACCCAGCATGATCAGGACGCTTAAAAGCGTGATGCTGCTTGCAAAAATACTGTTTAACATATTTGATTACCTCATACTCTCTTTGTTTAGTCTATGTGCAGTTGTCCGGTTGTCCGGAACGCTGTCATCATCGGGTAAAGATCCGTGTCCGGCAGACCGTGCCGATCTTGGAAAAGGAACCCGGGTAGATCTTCAGTTCGTCCAGGATATCCACAAGCCACAGAGGGGATGTTCCGGGGAATTTGATCTCCATGATATAAAAATCCTCCGGCATGAAAAGATCTCCATGAGATCCCTTTTCCAGGGCCAGATCCGTCGTCCGGTACCGGAGGTTTGAATCAAAGGTGATCCGGAGCGACGGATCCCGGATACCGAAGAGGGCGATCCTTTCGTAGATCACCATGACCTTCGGTTTAAGCCGGTACCGGTCAAACATCCAGCGGATCTCCTTCTGGATCTGACGGTTTTCGGAAAGCTCATCACCCTTTTCCAGAAATCCCCGCATTTCGGAAAGCGGGGCGGTCACCCGTCTTTTATAAACGATGCCGTCGTATTTTTTCTTGATCTCCGCAAAGACCGGCGTGGTTTCCTTCGGAATACCGTAGCTTCTTAAACGGAACTTTTCCTTATACCGGGGTTTTTCGATGGACCGGTGGATCAGCTGATATTCATCGTTGTCATAATAGAGGCTCATGATGGTGGAAAGGCCGTACTGGTCTTCCTGCATGTGATCTTTAAGTTTTTCTCTCAGAGCGTCATGCTGCTTCCGGTTTAACAGATATTTTTTTTCTTTTCGTTTGAAGGACGTCTGCACAGAGGCATCTGCCATGACTGGTTCTCCTTTCCGCTGCCTGAGAATGCCGAAGAGTGACGAGCGGTTTCTGCAGGTTTCAGCAGCTGCCGGAAGGTATCGGTCTTAAATCAAGGCTGATACAGATCACCGGCACATAATATCTTAATTGGACTATTCGATCTTTATATGATTCCAACGCCAAAAGTCGGACTCCACGGAATGTTTACATTCCAGTGGAGGAAAGACTTCTTGGCGTGCCCCTCATGAAGCACGAAGTGGAGTTTTTACTCCACGAGAGTGCGGAATGAGGGAGGATGGTGGGAG
>JAFRVX010000089.1 GCA_017438305.1 Lachnospiraceae bacterium
CAGGAAATTGTCCTTCTGCGACCAGACTGCGTTCAGGATCAGCCGGTTCAGAAGACTGTCGGAGGTCTTCAGATACCCGGTCCGCTTCATATCGGAATACACCGCTATAGCTTTAAAGGATCCGGGACGCACATCTTGTGCCTTTTCCGGCCATTTATCCAGCTTGATATACCGGAATCCGAAAAAGGTCAGATGAGGATGATAGGTCTGAAGTCCGGCTTTACAGATATAGTTGATCTCCGCTTTGGCGCTTCTGTAATTCTCGTTGTAGAAGTTTCCTTCCCGGTCCATGACTTCACTGTGCAGGATCCGGACGACATCCCCTTCTTCTGCGTTAACAGTGAATTCCACATAACCCGTCACTTCCTGGCCGAAATCCACCATGATCTCCCCTTCAGGGGTTACAAAAACCTTTTCCGCCGGGATAACCTCATGTTCTCTGATAAGCTCCCCTTCCTGGGGGATCAAATCTTCCCCGCCAAAGGGAAGGACGGCACAGTAAACCGGTTCTGCGGGTCTGAAAGAAGCATCATAGGTCTCTCCGTCATAGATCTCGGAAAAACGGACAGCTGATTCCTCTGTCAGCCAGCTCTCATCTGTTTTTATGATCTCTTCTTCACCGTCTTCATAAAGAAGGTGCAGTTCCAGAAGAAGCGCTTTCTCTCTGGCCCTCACGATCTTTCTCTTGTTTTCATCATTTGCCCAGCCCAGCGGGGATGAATACCAGCCCCTTCCGACAACGGCTTCTATCCGGTTCTCCCCGTCCCTTAACAATGCGGTGACATCATAAACCTGATACTGGATCCGTTTCTGATAGACTGTCCAGCCCGGCGCCAGGATATAATCACCTATCCGGCTGCCGTTTAAGAAGGCTTCGTAAACGCCTTTTGCGGTCGTATACACTTCCGCTTTTTTTACGGTTTTCCTGATCTCAAAGGATCTGTAAAACCGATCTGCTGCATCATGAGGAGCTTCAGGCGAAGCAATCCAGGATGCATTCCACTTCATAGGTACATTCCTCCCTTCAGACTTTGTTTTTTTTCGTTTGTTTTATCCGTTAGTTTTTTATCCGTATGTTTTTTTATCCGTTAGTTTTTTATCTTTCTCGTTTGCTGTTTTCTTTAAGGGCTTTTTTAGTCTGACAGCCGGCTTTAAAAATGACCGCTGCCTTCGCTTCGATTTCTTCAGTCCCGGTTCGGTTCTTCACCTCAAGTCCTTCAGTCCCCGGGATCCTCCGGGCCGCTATTTGCAGCCTCACTCTTATCAGCGCCGTTATCTGCTGCCTCACCCTTTTCAGCGCCGCTATCTGCTGCCTCATTCTTTTCAGCGCCGCTATCTGCAGTCTCATTCTTTTCAGCACTGCTATCCGTATCCGCTGCCGATATTTCCGCTTCTTCCGGGTGGAAATAGAGATATACCTGACGGGCAGACCGGCTGTTGAATTCGTCGATGCCGGCGATCTCTTCTTCGGACGCGTTCCGGATCTCATCGATATTGCCGAAGCGCCTCATCAGGGCTTTTCGGCGCTTTTCTCCCACCCCGGGGATCTCCTCCAGGACGGAATGAACGCTGTTCTGGATATGCAGGCCCCGGTGATAGGTAATGGCAAAACGGTGGGCTTCGTCCTGGATCCGGGTGATCAGCTGGAAGCCTTCCGAATGCCGGTCGATATCGATCTCCAGGTCGTGATAATACAGGCCGCGCGTATTGTGATGGTCATCTTTTACCATACCACAAACCGGAATATTTAGCGACAGTTTTTTCAGGACTTTTTCAGCGGAATGCACCTGTCCTTTTCCGCCGTCCATCAGGATCAGGTCCGGAAAAGCGGAAAACCTTCCGGTCTCCTTCCCTTCGGCTGCCTCCTTCAGTCCATGCTCAAACCGGCGGGTCAGGACTTCTTCCATGGAAGCATAATCATTAGGCCCGGTGACCGTTTTGATCCGGAACTTGCGGTAATCGTTTTTCTTGGGCTTTCCGCCGGAGAAGACCACCATGGAACCGACGGATTCAAAGCCCGAAATATTGGAAATATCATAGGCCTCCATCCGGACGATGCCGGCAAGACCCAGCAGGTTTTCAATTTCCCGGACAGCGCCGGTAGTTCTTGCTTCCTCGCGCTTAAAACGGTCCCTGTCCCGGTCAAAGATCATTTTGGCATTCTTCCCCGCAAGAAGCAGGAAACGCTCTTTCTGGCCCCTTTTCGGCACGGTTAGGGTCACTTTGGCGCCCCTCTCCCGGGAAAGGTATTCCTGGATCATCTCCTTATCTTCCGGTTCATCCTGCAGAAGCAGTTCCCGGGGGATAAAGGGCGTTCCGGAATAAAACTGCATGATAAAATCCCTCAGAATTTCTTTTCTGGGGGTGCCTTCCTGTATCTGCATGTGGAAATGGTCCTGGCCGATCATCTTGCCGTCCCGGACAAAGAAGACCTGGACCACCGCATCGTCCAATTCCTTGTAAACCGCGATCACGTCCCTGTCTTCCTGGGTGCCGGAATCCGTGATCTTCTGCTTCTGGGCAATATGTTTCACCGCGTCCAGAAGATCCCGCTGACGGATGGCCTCTTCAAAGTCCAGATCCTCGGACGCCTGTTTCATTTTCTGTTCTATGCTGCTGACGATATCCGAAAAATCCCCGCTGAGGAACCGGATGATGCTGTCAACACTTTTTCCGTATTCTTCTTTGCTGATATATCCCTGGCAGGGCGCCGCGCAAAGGCCCATATGATAATTCAGGCAGGGCCGCTCTTTCCCGATATCCCGGGGCAGCACCTTGCTGCAGGTCCGGATCTTAAAGAGCTTATGCAGAAGTTCCAGCGTCTCCTTGACCGCGCCGGGCGAAGTATAGGGCCCGAAATACTGGGATTTATCTTTTTTCATCTCCCGGGCCATCGATACCCGGGGGAAATCCTCCTGGACGGAAACTTTGATAAAGGGATAGCCCTTGTCATCCACCAGCATGGTGTTGTACCGGGGCCGGTATTCCTTGATCAGGTTGCATTCCAGCACCAGGGCTTCCATTTCCGAATCCGTGACGATGTATTCAAACCAGGCGATGTTGTCGATCATCTTCAGGATCTTGGCCGTTTTATTCTTCCGGGACTGGAAATACTGCCGGACCCGGTTCTTTCAGACCACGGCTTTCCCGACGTAGATGATCTCATCCTTATTATTGTGCATAAGGTAAACTCCCGGCTTTGCCGGGAGTTTTTTCAGTTCTTCTTCAAGATCAAAATGGATATTCTGCTCCATAAAGAACGCCTCTTTATAAACGGACCGCTCCGGAACCCTTCAGGGCTCCGGGACCGGTCTGTGCTGCCGGATCTCTGGATCCTCCGGCCGTATCAGATGATACTCCGGGACTGCTGCACCGATATCAGAAGCTTATTGGTCCTGTCTGTTCCTCCGGGAGTCGTTTCTCAGGTATCAGAAGCCGTTGCTCCTGCCTGTTCCTGCGGGTTCCCCTCATTCTGTACATTCCCGGTATTCCGAACAGACCCAGCATTCTGAACA
This sequence comes from Lachnospiraceae bacterium, assembly GCA_017438305.1. Taxonomy (GTDB): domain Bacteria; phylum Bacillota; class Clostridia; order Lachnospirales; family Lachnospiraceae; genus UBA1267. The sequence continues at coordinate 3,516 of JAFRVX010000089.1, forward strand.
GTTTCCGTATCCTGAACAGTTTCCGTATTCTGAGCGGTTTCAGCTGTTCCGTCCGCCGCATTGGTATCCGGAAGTTCGATGACTTCTTCCTTACATTTCCGGAAGATCTCCATGAATTCCTCTCCGGTAATGGTCTCCCGTTCGATCAGGAAGGCCGCGATCTTATCCAGACTGTAACGGTTTTCGGAAAGCAGCCGTTTGGCTTCTTCATAGGCATTCTGCAGCATGGTCCGGACTTCCCGGTCCACCTCTGCCGCCGTGGAATCCGCGCAGTTTAATACACGGCGCTGTTCCAGGTACTGGGACTGGACGGTCTCCAGCTGCATCAGTCCGAAGTAATCGGACATGCCGTACATCGTGATCATGGCCCGGGCGTAATTGGTAGCCTGTTCGATATCGTTGGCCGCGCCGGTGGTCACGTCGCCGAAGACGATCTCTTCCGCTGCCCGGCCGCCGAGAGCCATAACGATCATATTCTCCAGTTCCGTCTTGGAGTTCAGATATTTTTCTTCTTCCGGAGTCTGCATGACGTAGCCCAGCGCGCCCATGGTCCTGGGCACGATGGTGATCTTCTGCACAGGCTCGGAGTTCTTCTGAAGGGCGCTGATCAGAGCATGGCCTACCTCATGATAGGAAACGATCCGGCGCTCCTCGGGAGACATGATCCGGTCTTTCTTTTCCTTGCCCACCAGCACGACTTCGACGGCTTCGAAAAGATCCTGCTGGGTAACGGCCATCCTGCCGTGCTTGACGGCATTGATGGCGGCTTCGTTGATCATATTGGCAAGATCCGAGCCGACGGCGCCGGAGGTGGCCAGAGCGATCTCCCTCAGGTTGACGTTATCCGCCATGTTCACGTCTTTGGCATGGACCCGTAAAATGGCTTCACGGCCCTTAAGGTCCGGTTTATCGACGATGATCCGCCGGTCGAAACGGCCGGGACGAAGAAGTGCCTTGTCCAGGATCTCCGGCCGGTTGGTGGCGCCCATGATCAGAACGCCCTTGGACGAATCAAAGCCGTCCATCTCCGCCAGCAGCTGGTTCAGGGTCTGTTCCCGTTCATCATTGGAGCCGGCAAAGACCGTATCCCTGGATTTGCCGATGGCGTCGATCTCATCGATGAAGATGATGCAGGGGGCTTCCGCCTGGGCCTGCTTGAAAAGGTCTCTGACACGGGATGCGCCGACACCGACGAACATCTCCACAAAGTCCGAACCGGAAAGGGAGAAGAAAGGCACCTTGGCTTCGCCGGCAACGGCTTTTGCCAGCAGCGTTTTGCCGGTTCCGGGAGGGCCCACAAGAAGCGCACCCTTGGGAAGCTTCGCGCCGATCTTCGCGTACCGCTGGGGATTGTGAAGGAAATCCACGATCTCCGTCAGGGATTCCTTGGCTTCATCCTCACCGGCTACATCTGCGAAGGTAATGCCGGTATCCTTCTGGGAATGCTTTCTGGCATTGGATTTGCCGACGCCCATAATGCCGCCGACGCCGCCGGAGCCGCCCATACGCTTCATCATAAAAACAAAGAAGCCCACAAACAGCAGGAGGGGCAGGATGTAGACCAGGAAATACTCCCAGAATGAGGAAGAATATTCCGAGGAGAAGGTAACGCCCTTTTCCTTTAGCAGCGGGACGATATCCTCGTCCGGAATGTAATTGACCACATAGGTCTTGGTATCGTTTTTCAGTTTGAAATTCCACTGGTTGCCGTTGTACAGGACAGCTTCAGACACCTGATCCTTATTGATGTACTCGATAAACTGGTCGTAGGTGATCTTCTGGGAGAACTGTCCCGAGATGGTTCCGGCCATCCGTGACCCTAAAAACAGCATTAAAACAGCGCCGATGATCACGAAAATGAGCATCGGAAGGCGTCCGTTGGGTTTTTTATTGCCGTTCTGGTTATCGTTCTGGTTCTGATTCTGGTTATCCAACTGACTCTTTTCCTCCGATCAAAGCTCCAGTGCCCGCAGGATCCGGGCTCTGGCTTCCGTATACCGTCTGATCAGGTATTCCGGAAGATAATTGTTCTCGGTCCTCGTTACGTCCAGATTGTGGTTGAGATCCGCCAGTTTGACTTTCATGGCGCATCTGTTCCCGGAAAGAAGGAGCCGTCCGATATAGGCTTCGTAGGTTTCCTCTTCCCTTCTGGTCAGCAGCAGCACGTTTTCCACGATGTCCCCCGGAATGCCCTGTTCGATCAGGGAACGGGCTGTCTCATGGGTATCTTCCAGCACGTCATGAAGCAGGGCCGTCAGGGTCTCTTCCTCCGTGTCCATCTGATCAGCCAGATGGAGCGGATGGCAGATGTAGGGGGTATTTCCCCGGTCCACCTGTCCGTAATGGGCATCGTAGGCGATCTGCATTGCCTTTTTTGTGAGGTCCGTGTAAATCATGTCTGTTTATTTATCCTGGGTCTTATCCCTGATGATGGTGACGTTTTCCTGCATATACTTCGCGCCGTTCTTTGAGATCAGGTACTGGGCAAGATAGCCTTTCCCGTATTTCTCCAGCATGCTGTCATACTCTTCCTTGAACTCTGCCTTCAGTTCCTCTTCCGTGTAATGCCAGCCTTCCGCTTCGGCAATGGCCTGATAGACCATCAGCGCTTTGGCATTTTCCTCGATCATGACGTCCATCTGGGTATCGGTATAGCCGGCGCTCTTGGCAAATTCATCGAGGGATTCGCCGTACATCATCCGGGTGTTCAGATCCATCTGGTTCTTCGCGGTATTAAAGGCTTCTTCGGGAGCGTCAAAGGAATCCAGGGTATCCTGGAGGGCTTCCTGGATCTTGGTCATCAACGTATTCTCGTAGTAATAATCATAGATCACCTTGGTGCAGTCCGCCGGGGTCTTTGCGTCGGGACCGAAGGTGGCTTCCACTTCTTCCTGATGTTCCTTGATGAATTCCTCATTGAAATCCGGCGCTTTATTCACGTAATTGATGGTGGTCTTGAAGACAGCGTCCTTGCCGGCCAGATCCGGATTGTTCGTATAAGGATCCGGGAAGGTCACTTCGACATCAAAGGAATCCCCGGGCTTATGGCCGATCAGCTGCTCCAGGAAATCATCGATGTAGGAAGTGATGCCGATGGTGACCGTGGTCCCCTGTCCCTGAGTGCTGCCGCCGTCAAAGGCTTCCCCGTCGACATAGCCCACATAGTCGATGTTGACCGTGTCGCCGTCCTTGATCTCGCTCTCCCGGTCTTCCGTGACATAGGGCGAAAGGAAATAGGAAATATAGGCCGCCACCCGGGCATCTGTGGGAGCGATCTCGGATTCCTTCAGTTCAATGGCTTTGAAATCCGGAAGCTTCAGGTATTCCGCCACCGTAAGGCCTTTGATGTAGCCTTCGTCCGTATAGCCTTCGGAAAACTGCTCCGGAGTGGGGGTGTATTCTGTCTGGGAAGGCACTGTTTCAGAAGAGTCCTCTTCAGACTGATCCGAAGCGCTTTCGGAAGTCGCTGCCTCCTGGCTGGCGCTGGTGGGTGCCGTGCTCTCTTCTTTTCCGGATTCGGTGGTGGGCACCAGGTAAGAAGGTTCCGTAGATGCGGAACAGCCCGTCAGAAGGCCTAAGCCCAGGACGGCTGCCGTCAGAAATGTCACTACTCTGTTTTTCATAATTACCTCTTTTCATCCTGCCGTTTCCAAATATGCCGCTCCGGTTTTTACCCCAAAGATACAGCATGGATCGAACGTTTCAGGTCTTTAGCAGTATAACACAAAAGAAGTGCCAAAAAAAGACTTTTCCGGCACTTCACAAAGAATTCAAACAATGAAGGCGCTGCCTCAGTTCTGGGTATCCGGCAGACGGCGGACGGCTTCCGTACGCATCTCGATCAGGGGGCCTCCGATCCCGTTGATATAGTCCTTCGTTATGGTCACCCGGCCGATGTTTTCATCCTTCGGCACTTCGAACATGATATCCATCATGAACTCCTCGATGATGGAACGAAGCGCTCTGGCGCCGGTATCCTTTTTAAGGGCCTTCTCGGCGATGGCGTCGTAGGCGTCTTCGGTGAAGCAGAGTTCCACTTCATCCATGGCCAGCAGCTTCTGATACTGGGTGATGATGGCGTTCTTCGGCTCCTTCAGCACCCGGATCAGCATCTTCTTGGTCATGCCCTGCAGCGTGAAGATGATGGGAAGCCGGCCGATAAATTCGGGAATCATGCCGAATTTCCGGATATCTTCCGTCTCCACGTATTTCAGCACGTCTTCATGGTCGTACTTGTCCTTCAGATCCGAGTTGAAGCCCATGGAGGATTTTTCGTTCAGCCGTTCCTTGATGATATCCTCAAGGTCCGGGAAAGCGCCGCCCACGATAAACAGGATGTTCTTGGTGTTTACGGTCTCCAGGGGCACCATGGCATTCTTGGAATTTGCGCCTACCGGCACTTCGATCTCAGCGCCTTCCAGGAGTTTGAGCAGTCCCTGCTGCACCGATTCGCCGGAAACGTCCCGCTGGGTAGCGTTCCGCTTCCGGGCCAGCTTATCGATCTCGTCAATAAAGATGATGCCGGTCTCCGCCTTCTCTACGTCGTTGTCCGCAGCTGCCAGCAGCTTGGTCACCACCGATTCGATATCGTCGCCGATATAGCCGGCTTCCGTCAGGGAAGTGGCGTCCGCGATGGCCAGCGGAACATCCAGAAGACGGGCCAGGGTCTTGACCAGGAAGGTCTTGCCGGAACCCGTGGGTCCGATCATCAGCATATTGGATTTCTCGATATCCACTGCCTTGTCTTCGTTGGCGATCCGTTTGTAATGGTTGTAAACCGCCACGGAGACTGCTTTCTTGGCCTGGTCCTGCCCCACCACGTATTCGGAGAGCATTTCGAAGATCTTATGAGGCGCGGGGATCTTGGAAAGATCCACAGGCGGTTTTCTTTCCCCTTCTTTTTTCGGCTGGCGTTTGGGTTTCTGACCGAAAAAAGACTGGAAATCCTCCGGGGTCATCATCATGGAAAAGCCCATGGGCGGCCGGTTCATGCGATGGTTTGAAGGCTCCTCCGGTTCTTCCTGAGGCTCTTCGGTATCCGGCCCATCGCCTCCGGGGCCGTCGGAAGAAGCGGCAGGACCGCCGGGGGCTTCGGCAGGGGAAACGGGCCCGTTGTCCGCCGGCGGAAAGGCCCCCGGGAAACCGGGACCCATATTGGAAAGATCCAGACCGGGGAAACCCATGGGTCCCAGAAGCTGGGAAAGGTCTCCTCCCGTCATCTGGAGGGTCGCATCCAGAGACCGCTGCAGGCAGTCATGGCACATACAGATGCCGCCCGGCATACGGATCAGGGGACCCGCCTTGGATTCGGGCCTTCTGCAGGACGAGCAGTAACTCTCTTTTGTATTCTTTGTATTATCTTCACTCATCTGTTTATTTCTCCAGCAGTTTTTCAACACTGACCAGTCTGACGACGGTGGTAAAGACTTCCATGGCCTGACGGATCTCTTTTACAGTCACAAAAGACGGGGCCAGACGGATGTTCCTGTCTTCCGGATCCTTTCCGTAGGGGAAGGTAGCTCCCGCATTCGTCAGGGTCACGCCGGCTTCTTTCATTAGCTGCACGATCTTTTTCGCGCAGCCTTCCATCGAATCAAAGGAAATAAAGTAGCCGCCCTCGGGCCTGGTCCAGTTCCCGGTCCCGGTTCCGGAAAGATCCCGGTCCAGCACTTCCTGGACGCAGTCAAATTTCGGCTTCATGATCTTCGCGTGCTTTTTCATATGCTCCATAACGGTCTTCTTATCCCGGAAAAAGCGGGCGTGCCGGAGCTGGTTGATCTTGTTGTGGCCGATGGTCTGGAACTTCATCTGGCCCAGAACGTCGGCAATGTTGTTCTCTGACGTCGCCAGTGCAGCGATGGAAGAACCGGAGAAGGATATCTTCGAGAAGGATCCGAATTTATAGACCAGATCCGGATTCCCGGCCTTTTCACACAGTTCCAGGATCTCGGGGATGTCATGGATCCGGTCAAAGTCAAGATGATGCACGTTGTAGGCGTTGTCCCAGTAGATCCTGAAATCCTCCGCCGCAGGTTTCAGCCAGGCAAAGCGGTTTACCACTTCGTCGGAATAGACGGTGCCGGTGGGATTGGAATATTTCGGAACGCACCAGATGCCCTTGACGGCTTCATCTTTGACCAGTTCCTCGATCATATCCATATCCGGACCGTCGGAAAGCATGGGGATATTGATCATCTCGATGCCGAAATACTCGGTGATCGCAAAATGACGGTCGTAGCCGGGCACGGGGCATAAGAATTTCACCTTATCCAGCTTCATCCAGGGCGTGGAACCCATAACGCCGTGGGTCATGCCCTTGGAGATCAGATCGTACATGATATTCAGTGAAGAATCACAGAAGATAATGACGTTCTCCGGCCTGGTCTCCATTACGTCGGCCATGAGCCGCTTGGCTTCCGGCAGGCCGTCCAGGCAGCCGTAATTCCTGACGTCGATATTGTTGGACGCCATATAATCCGAAAGGGAATGCAGCGTATCCAGCATGCCCATGGAAAGATCCAGCTGTTCGTTGGAGGGTTTTCCCCGGGACATGTCCAGCTTCAGGCCCATGGCCTTATACGCTTCATACTGTTCTTTAAGGGTCTTTTCCAGTTCCAAAAGTCCGTTTCTGTCCATTTCATCATACTTCATTTTTCTATCCTCCTGCGGGCTTTTTTTACCAGGGCCTCCGGATTGTCCGAAGGCGGTCTTCATCTAAAAAACCTACGGGCAGGAAACATCATCCCCGCCCGTATCCGTTATTTCTTTCTCATTTCTGCGATTTTATCATTGAGCTTGTCACGGAAAGTCTTCTTGGCTGCCACTTTTGGTACCGTTCCGCCGCGGACGGACTTGAGTTCGGTGATATACATGCCGCTTACCGAGACCGTGCAAGTCTTGTTGACCGGAAGGATATCAAATACCTTGGCATCCGCCAGAAGGTTCATCACTCTGGGGCCGACCTTGGCCTTCACGACCGGGACCTTCAGTAGCCGGTAATATCTGGGGGTGCTCTGAACGACCACATCGGGAAGACCGGCTTCCTTCAGTTTTTTCTTGGCTTTGGCGATGACCAGCATTGAAACCGTCTGTTTGGCTGCCTCCATCTGCTTTTCCGCTTCCGCCTGCTTCTTCTGCATCTTTCTGCCGTAGAAAAAGGCAAAGAGCAGAACACCGATCAAAAGAACGCCGATAACGATTAAAACGATTCCCCACCAGGGCATGGGTTTTTCCTCCTCTATGAATCAGATTGCTAAATTATACCAAAGAAGCCTGCTTCTTTCAAGCTTCAGCCGTAATTTTCTATGGCGATTTTTTCCGCTCTCCCGATATCGAATTTCAGGACGGACGTCGCGAATTCCACAAAGCGCTCCGGGTCATCGGAAACATAGAACTCATGGGACAAAGGCGTCCCGTCCGGGATCCGGGTCAGATCTTCTTTTTTCAGGATCTCCGAAAGCTCTTCCGAGGTTTCGTAGGCCGGATTGATCAGCTCTACGCTCTCTCCCAGCACCATCCGGAAAGTGGAACGCAGCAGCGGATAATGGGTGCAGCCCATGATCAGGGTATCGACGCCCTCCGCCTTCAGATCGTCCAGATACCGGGTGACGATCTCCGTGGTGATATCGTCGTGCCACCAGCCTTCTTCCACCAGGGGACAAAGCAGGGGACAGGCCTTCTGGAACACCTGGATTTTCGGATCCAGCTGCCGGATAAAATCGATGTAGACGCCGGAATTCACCAGGCTCTCCGTACCGGTCACACCGATCCTGCGGTTTTTCGTGGAGCGGACGGCGGTGAGCGCTCCGGGCTTTACCACCCCGATCATCGGCACGTCCACTTCGCCGGTGAGTTCATCCAGCACCAGGGCGGAAGCCGTATTGCAGGCCACCACGATGGCCTTGACCTCCCGGGTTTTCAGAAAATTGACGATCTGCCGGGAATAATGGGTGATGGTAGCCTTGGACTTCGATCCGTAAGGCACCCGGGCGGTATCGCCGAAATAAACGATCTTTTCTTCCGGCATACGCCGCATGATCTCCCGGGCTACTGTCAGGCCGCCGAGACCCGAATCAAAAACTCCTATCGGAGACTGTCTGTCCATATGACCCTCCGCTTAATGTTCCCGGCGGGAAAAAGCCGTTTCCAGGAGCCGGCTCACCAGTTCCTTCTTGGAAAGGCCCGCTTTTTCAAAGAGCATGGGATACATGCTGATGGCCGTAAAACCGGGCATGGTATTGATCTCGTTAAATACGATCCCCCTGCTGTCCACAAAGAAATCCACCCGGGAAAGAGAATAACCGCCGACGCCCCGGAAGATCAGCAAAGCATCTTCCCGGATCTTGTCCACGATATCCACCGGCAGGTCCGGGTCCGTAATGGTCTGGGAGTCCGAATTATTGTACTTGGCGTCAAAATCATAGAATTCCGCCGCCGCCAGGATCTCTCCCACGCCGGAAGCCACAGCGTTTTTATCGGTTCCCAGCACGGCACATTCGATCTCCCGGCCGGAGATCAGCTCCTCCGCCAGGATCTTTGAATCATGGCAGGAAGCATCCCACAGCGCATCCTTTAACTCAGCGCGGTTTTCCACCCGGTGCACGCCTACGGAAGAACCGGCACAGGAAGGCTTGATAAATAAGGGATAGGAAAGCCGGGTCTCGACCTTCTCCATGGCCTTCTCTTCGTCCGCTTCCAGCTCATTCCGGGAAACAAAGACGTAATCCGCCTGACGGATGCCGAGGGCGTCCGCGATCAGCTTGGTATGGACTTTATCCATGGAAACGGCAGACGCCAGCACGCCGCAGCCTACATAAGGGATCCTGGCCAGTTCAAAGATTCCCTGAACCGTCCCGTCTTCACCGTAAAGGCCGTGAAGTACCGGAAAAGCGACGTCGATATGGATCTTGCCCACTCCGGACTGATCCATCAGATACAGGCACTGCTCCGTAGCATCCGGGGAAAGCACCGCGCTGACGTCGGACAGGATCCAGCTTCCGTCGGCGATCGCTTCACGGTAATCCACGTAGACCCAGTGCCCCTCTTTGGTAATGCCGACATAGACCGGCTCATAAAGTTCTGTATCAAGGTTGTCGATGACATTCAGCACCGACATACAGGAAACATCATGTTCGGAGGACTGTCCTCCAAACAGAATCAGACAATTCTTCTTCATATTCACGTCCCGGGATCTCTCATTTTTTATATAGACCTGTTCTAACGTTCGGGCCTCCCGGATGATTATACCCCGAATTCACTTTTCTATCAACCTGAAAAACAGGCTCAGGACTGAAACATTCCGACGATCCGGCACATTCTGGCTTCAGGCGCTGCCCGGAGGGCTTTTTCACATTCCTCGGCCTTGTTCCAGTCATCGAAAATGCCGAAGACCGTCGGTCCGGACCCGCTCATAAGTGCATTCAGGGCACCTTTTTCCTTCATGATGCCCTTAATGGAAACGATCTCGGGACAGGCTTTTTCCGTAACGGATTCCAGCACGTTTCCCATACGGGAAGCAATCCCCTTAAGATCCTGGTTTTTCAACGCTTCTATCATGCCGTCGATGTCCGGATGGACCACCCCCGCCGTAAGATCCAGATTTTCATAGACATATTTTGTCGAAACCGACGCCGCCGGCTTGGCGATCACCACGGAACACTCCGGACAGGCCGGAAGGACCGTAAGCTTCTCTCCGATGCCCTCCGCCAGGGCCGTTTTCCGGAGCAGACAGTAGGGAACGTCCGCTCCCAGCTTCACGCCGATCTCCATCAGTTCTTCCTGGCTCAGCTCCAGCCCGTACAGCCGGTCGATCCCGTAGAGTACCGAAGCCGCATCCGTAGAGCCGCCCGCAAGGCCAGCCGCCACGGGGATATGCTTCTCCAGGACCATTTCCAGCCCGCCGGAAAGAGAAAAGCGCTCCCGCATCAGTTCTGCAGCCTTCACCATAAGATTCCGGCCGTCTGTCGGCAGAAAGCGTAAGTTGGATTCCATCCGGATATCCCTTCCGGCCGTCCGCCGCATTGTGATTTTGTCAAATAGCCGGATATTCTGCATGATCATGCGCACATCATGATACCCGTCCTCCCGTTTCCGGAGCACGTCAAGGGCCAGATTGATCTTTGCAAAGGCTTTTAAGGTTATTTCATTCATAACTGTACCTGTTCCGCTCTTCTGAAGCCCCGGAAGTCTTATCCCTCCGGCAGGCTATACTATCGGGAACCGTATCCGTTTAGATTCCCCGATATCGGGTTGATTTATTTTGTCCGTCGATTTTATTCTGTCAGGTCCTGTTCAGAGCTCTGCTTCGAATTCTATTTTGAATTCTGATTCGAATGCTGCTTTGAATCCTATTTTGAATTCTGGTTCGCATTCTGATTCGAATGCTGCTTCAAATTCTTTTTCCGGATCCCCTTTTCCATCAAAAGGATCAGGATAAAGGACGCCGCGCCGGAAGCCAGGATGATCCTGATGTATTGCGGCATTCTTTCAAAATAGGAGAAAAACGTGAGTTTTTCCGGCTCTTTTTCCTCTGTAGAGGAAGATTTTCCTTCCGAGCCGTCACTGTATTCCGAAGGACCGTCAGACTCTGAAGGCGCCGCCTGCTGCGTTGTCTCTTCCGCGGAGGGATCATCGGTCGTATCCGCATTGTCCGGATCATCTGTGTTATCCGCGCCGTCTGACTCATCAGCATTATCGGACTTGCCGGATCCGTCGGACTTCTCTGACTCATCGGAATCGTCGGAGGCTTCGTCCGGCTCGTCCGTTTCTTCTGTCTTACCAGATCCGTCAGATTCATCCGTTTCTTCTGTCTCATCCGACTCATCTGTTTCTTCAGACTCATCGGACTCATCGGATCCGTTCTCCGTGGACGTCTCCTCTTCCGGTATTCCGTCCCGGTACAAGGCAGGCGTTTCCTCGCCGGTCTCCCGGATCATCGTGCTGACCAGAAGGCCGAGTTCCCGGAGATGGGTCTGGATCCGGCCGGGGAACAGGCTTTCCAGCACGGCCAGATCCTCATACTCGGAAGTATGGACCAGCTGGCCGCCGTTTACGGAAACGATCCTCGGATCTGCAGTGGTCAGAAGCTGAGGATGCTGATCATCAAGCTTTGACCAGTCAGAGGCCTCAAAATAGATATAAGGTATGCCGTTTCGGGCAAAGGGTTCCTGGTCGGAATTGGCGGTTCTCGCAGGCGGCTGATAGCCGGATTTCTGTAAGGAACTGACCTCTTCCGGCAGATGATAGACCGGCACGCCGAGGCGTTTTGCCAGAGCATCCGCCAGGTTCAGGCCCCAGACCGCTGTCAGGTTCTTCTCCTGATAGACGCCGCCGTAAACGTACAGATGATCTCCTGAACCGATGGAATCCAGGTTGACATACAGCAGGATATCGCCTGCCTTTCCGGATGCTGCGGCTTCCTGCACATACTGGTCTGCGCTGAAGGACGCCAGATATTCTTCGGCATCCCAGAAGCAGAATTCCAGCGTCAGGGGCGTTTCGGTATTGATAAAACGGGCAGCCAGTTCCAGAAGGAGGCTCACGCCCGTACCGTTGTCTTCCACGCCTTTCGTGGCGACGCAGTCATAATGGGCGCCGATCACCAGCTTCTTCGGAGAGTTTCCGGGCTTAGTGACCCTGTAGGTGATGCATTCATTGGGTCCCGCCATATGGGTGGTTTCCGTCACATTGTAACCGAAGCCCTCCAGAGTGGACCGGATCCAGGCGCCGGCGGCCTTTTTCGGACCGAAGTCTTCAGTCACCGCCACGTTAGTGATCCGGCTGGGAAAATTCTGATCGATGACCTGGAGATACTGCCAGGCAGCTTCTCCATAAGCGTCGTTATCGGCCGAAGCCGAGAGGCAAAGGGGTCCGGCCAGCATCATGGCCAGGATAAAACAGGCAAACAATAAGGATCTGCGATTATTTTTCATGAGATATACACCAGTCAGAACAGCGGACGTATAAATGGAAAGAGCTCCCGCAAGCGGGAGCTCCCTGAAAGTTTTTTCAGTGATTATTCAACAACAGAGACAACTCTGCCGGAACCAACGGTTCTGCCGCCTTCACGGATAGCGAAACGAAGACCCTGCTCCATAGCTACGTTGTGGATCAGTTCGATAGACATTTCAACGTTGTCACCAGGCATGCACATCTCAACGCCTTCAGGCAGATGGCAGACACCGGTAACGTCAGTTGTACGGAAGTAGAACTGAGGACGGTAGTTGTTGAAGAACGGAGTATGACGGCCGCCTTCATCCTTGGTTAATACGTAAACCTGAGCCGTGAACTTGTCATGGCAGGTTACGCTGCCGGGCTTAGCCATAACCTGGCCGCGCTCGATATCGGTTCTGTTGATACCACGAAGAAGGGCGCCGATGTTGTCGCCGGCCTGAGCTTCGTCCAG
>JAFRVX010000090.1 GCA_017438305.1 Lachnospiraceae bacterium
GTCCACCACGAAGGCAAAGTCACGTTTTTCGATGTCAAACTTCGGAAGGGGCTTATAGTTCTTCCTGAGTCCGAAGTTCTTCGACAGGGCTTCCAGATCGATCTCGGCCACATAGACCGGCCATCTCATATCCAGTTCGTCCTGGAGCTCATACCGGATCTGGCCCATGACGCCGACCTGTCCGCCTTCAAAATAAATGGCGGCGGTGCGGTAGGGATGCAGGAACGGTACCTCCGTCTTTCTGTAGGAGAAGGAAGCGCCGAAGGTTTCCGCTGCGGTATCCGTAAGGCCTTTTAAGGTGAAGAAGTCTTCCTCCGGTCCGAAGACGCCGATGGCAAGAGTTTTCTTCTCCTCAGGATAATCGGTAAGGGGCAGGGACTTCGGAATAAAGCGGGAGCCGATCTCAAACAGCCGGCCCGCCATGGTCTTCCGCTTCTGGTTCCTGGCCGCGGAACGGATCATCTGGGGCAGAAGGGTCGTCCGCATCAGGGAAAGATCCTCGTTGATGGGGTTGATAAGCCGGATGGCCTTTCTTTCCTCCGCGTCTTCCGCCAGATTCAGAAGATCCAGGTCGGCAGGCGAGAAGAAGGAATAATGGATGCCTTCGAAGGCTCCCTGAGCGTTCAGGGCCCGTTTCAGCCGGAGCATTTCCGCCTGTTCCAGGTTTCTGCCGCCCACCGTCACCTCAGCCGTGGGCATGAAGGTGGGAACCACATGGTCATAGCCGTATTCACGGATCACTTCTTCCGCCACATCCTGGTAACCTTCCATATCTTCCCGGTAGCCGGGGATATGAAGGGTCAGTTCATCGCCGGAAAGCTCCGGCTGCATATCCAGGTTTTTCAGGATCCTGACGATATCATCATCCGGAACGGTAATGCCCAGCACGCCGTTCACCCGCTTCACGCTGACCTTAAGGGTCCTTCTGTCGATGGAATTCCCGGTGTTGACGTCGCAGTGGGTCCCGGAGACTTTGCCGCAGCCCAGCTCTTCGATCAGATGCAGGGCCCTCTCCATGGCCATGACAGTGGTGTACTCGTTCACACCCTTGGCAAAGACCTGGGAGGAGTCGGAGGACTGGCCCAGGGCACGGGAGGATTTCCGGATATTGTCCCGGGCAAACTTCGCGGCTTCAAAGACCACGTCCTTCGTATTATCCGTGATCTCCGAATTCAGGCCGCCCATGATGCCCGCCAGCGCCACAGGATGGTGCGCGTCGCAGATCACCAGGTTCTGGTCTGTCAGGGTGAATTCCTTTTCATCCAGGGTCTGGATCTTCTCGCCCTCTGCCGCACGTCTTACGATGATGGTATCCTCCTGAAGGAAGGACGCATCAAAGGCATGCATGGGCTGCCCCAGCTCCTTTAAGATAAAGTTCGTGATATCCACGATATTGGAGATGGCTTCGATCCCCACCAGGTGAAGCCTCCGCTTCATCCATAAGGGTGATTCGCCCATCTTTACGTCATAAACATAATGGCCGATATACCGCGGGCAGAGATCGGGCGCCTCTACCTTAACGGTAAGATCGTTGCCCCGGATCTCCTTCATGGAGCCGGCGGCTGTATAGGAAAGATCCGGTGTCTTTACCGGCTTTTCCAGGATCGCCGCCACTTCCCTGGCCATGCCGAACACGGACAGGCAGTCGGGACGGTTGGCCGTAATGGCAATGTCGAAGATCCAGTCGTCCAGGCCCAGAAGGGGCTTCACGTCGGTACCGGGGACGGTGTCCTCCGGCAGCACCAGAAGGCCGTTATAGGAAGCACCCGGGTACATGTTGTCGTTGATGCCGAGCTCCGTTCCGGAACACAGCATGCCGAAGGAATCATAGCCCCGCATCTTTCCGGCGCCGATGGTAGCAACGCCCTCGACGGTCACATGATCCTTCGCGGTCTGATAGACCGTAGCGCCGACCTTCGCCACAGGGAAGACGCCGCCCGCCCTGACGTTGTCCGCGCCGCACAGGATCTGCACCGGCTCAGCTTCCCCGATATCCACCATGCAGATGTTCAGGTGGGTATCCGGGATGGGCTCTCTGGACAGCACCTTTCCGGCCACGACACCGGAAATATCCTTTCCGGCCTCATAGGATTCTTCTACTTCAAAGCCGCAGGAAAAGAGTTTTTCTTCCAGTTCCTTCGGCGTAATGTCTATATCAACATAGTCTTTTAACCAGCTTAACGGTACCAGCATGTCTCATTCCTCTTTTCCATCAGTCACTGATCTGATCCAGCACGCGAAGATCAGACTCGAATAAAAGCTTGATATTGTTGAAGCCGTACTTCAGCATCGCGATCCGTTCCAGACCGATGCCGAAAGCAAAGCCGGAATATAATTCCGTATCGATGCCGCAGCCCTCAAGCACCTTGTTGTTCACGACGCCGGCGCCTAAAACTTCGATCCAGCCCGTGCCCTTGCAGAGGCGGCAGCCCTTGCCCTGGCATTCGAAGCAGCTGACGTCCACTTCCACAGAAGGTTCCGTGAAGGGGAAATAAGAGGGGCGGAGCCGCGTCCTCGTGCCCTCGCCGAACATCTTTTCCACCAGTACGTCCAGCATGCCCTGGAGATCGCCCAGGGTGATGCCCTTATCCACCACGAGGCCTTCCATCTGGGTAAACATCGGGGAATGAGTCGCATCGTCATCGGAACGGAAGACCTTGCCCGGGGAAAGGATCTTGATGGGCGGCTTCTTCTTCTCCATGACGTGGATCTGTCCGGCGGAGGTCTGGGTCCTTAAGAGGAATTCATCCGTCAGATAAAAGGTATCCTGCATATCTCTGGCCGGATGGTCCTGGGGGGTATTCAGCGCGGTAAAGTTGTAATAATCCTTCTCGATCTCTGTTCCTTCATAGATCTCAAAACCCATGGCGGAAAAGATGTCGATGATCTCGTTGGTCACCTTGGTCACCGGATGGAGATAGCCGGCCGCGTGTTTTTTCGCAGGCAGGGTGACGTCGATATCCTCGGCGGCATACCGAAGTTCCATCTCCGCTTTTTTGAGTTTTTCGTCCATGGTGTCAAACTGTTCGGACACCCAGTCCTTGAGCCTGTTCACCAGTTTTCCGTATTCCGCCCGATCTTCCTTGGGCAGCTTGCCGGTCTCGCGCATCAGAGCGCCGACCAGGCCGGTTTTTCCGTCCATGACATTTTTCCGGTATTCATAGACGCTCCGGGAATCCTTAAGTTCCTGAAGGCCTGCTCTTACCTGCTCCCGGATTCCGGAAAGCTTTTCCTGTAATTCGCTGAAATCCGCCATTTCTGTTACCTCATCTGGTTATAATCTTGTTTCAGGACCTGCTTCCCGTCTTTTCGGGAAACGGCCTGCTCTTTCTGTAAAAATATCTTTATTCTCTCCGACCCGGAGGATCTGGCCGTCTGCCCGTGCTGCCGGGCGGAAGAAACAGGAAGCGTTTCTCCGGTTTCCCGCGGGAGCTTCTGTCCGGGTACGGATCAATAAAGCAGTATCGCTAACTATAACATAAATCTGCTGTTTTTTCAATCTTTCCGGATCATAACCTGCAGTTACATCCGGATCATAACCTGCAGTTTCATGAGAAAGCCGGAATCTGCAGTTTCCGCATGGTTTTGCCTGATTTCCGGATGGTCTTTAACCCCATAAGGCGGACAGCGCCGGAACCACCTGCTTTTTACGGGACATGATGCCCTTGATAAAGACGTGGGCGTCGTGCACATGGGCTCCCGCAAAGGCCTGGACCAGGATATCCTCGTCGCCCGAAATGATGAGCTCCGAGCCTTCCTTCAGGGCGTCGGTGATCATCAGGATCACAAAATCGTAGTCCTTCTCTTCTTTGACCTTGTCCATGGCGGCCCGGAATTCCTCCAGTCGCTTCAGCATGGCGTCCGAATCCATCGTGGTGATCTGTCCGATGCCCAGATGGTGATCGGCGATATTGAATTCCTTGAAATCGCTCATGAGAAGCGTCTCCACCGGCTTGTCCGCGCCTGCCGAAAGGGAGAACACTTCCTTTCCCAGATCATCAAGGTCCAGTCCGGCGATCCTGGCCAGCCGTTCGGCGATCCTTCTGTCCCGGGGCGTGCAGGTGGGCGATTTGAACATGACGGTGTCGCTGATGATCGCCGCTGCCATAAGTCCGGCCAGAGAAGCGCCCGGGAGCAGCCCGTTTTCCTGGAACATATTGGCGACGATGGTGGTCGTGGACCCCACCGGTTCATTCCGCATGAAGACCGGATATCCGGTCTGGACGTCTGCCAGCCGGTGATGGTCGATGATGCCCACAAGTTCCGCCTGTTCCAGGCCGGGGACCGACTGTCCCAGCTCGTTGTGGTCCACCAGAAAGACCCGTTTCTGTTTGGGCTGCATCAGATGATACCGGCTGAGCGCTCCCACCACCCTGTCGTTTTCGTCCAGGACGGGATAGCTTCTGTAACGGCTTTTGGAGATGATCTCCCGGACGTCATCCAGGAAATCGTCCAGATGGAAGCACACGAGGTCCTCTTTTTCGGCGATCCTTCCCACGGGGATGGACTGATAGATCAGCCGGGCTGCCCGGTAGGCGTCAAAGGGCGTCATGATCAGGCAGGTCTTCGAGGAGATGTTCCGGTACCGCTCCGCCAGGGTGCTCTGAGAGAGGATCACGCAGGAAGCGCCGCTCTCGATGGCCGCGTCCACCACCTCCGGCTGATCTCCGCAGATGATGATGCTGCCCTCTTCAAAGCGCCGGTCCATCCCGTTCTCTGAGGGCAGGACGATGAAAACCTCGCCCGAGATCTCCTCAAAGAAGTCGTCTTCACTGTTCAGGACCGTGCCCTCGATGGCTGCCAGCAGGTTAAAGACCGGGACATTGTCCACCCGGGGCTCGCTGACGGAAGCCATGTCCCGTTCGGCGATATCCCCCGCCACCAGCACGCCGTACAGCGTGCCGTCGTCGTTGACGATCTGGGCGATCTTGTTGCCCTTCTGCTGCTGCATCAGCTCCCAGGCGTGGCTCACGGGAGCGCTGGGAGAAAGCTGGGGCAGCTCATCGTATTCAATATCCCTGACCTGGGTCCTGACCGTTGTCAGCCGGAGGGGCGTTTCAAAGCCGAACTTCTTTAAAAGCAGGTAGGTCTCGTCATTCAGATGGCCCAGACGGGTCGGCACGTAGCCGTTGTCCCCCATGGCATTCCGGAGGGAGGCATACGCCATGGCCGATACCACGGAATCCGTATCAGGGTTCCGGTGTCCGCAGACATAAGTGATATCCATAACATTCCTTTCCGAAAAAGTCTGATCCCGAAACACGCTGATCACAAAACAATTTCGTCCTGTAATTGACTTGCACAGAACATGAAAGCCGGAGGCGCCTTATAAAACATGCCTTTTCAGCTGTCATGTACCGGTAAATTATAAATGGCTGCGCCAAAAAGTTCAACTGTAGAATTCAAAAGACTTCCCGTTTTTCCCGGAGAAAAACCCGGCAAAATGCTGTAACGGAGGGGCTTCATGAACGGGTAGCGGCGGAACAGCCCGGAAGTTCTCACGGAAAAGCCCGGCAGATTATGCGGAAACGAGCCGTAAGCTCTCGCGTAAACAGCCCGGAAGTTCCTGCGGAATCGGGCCGGAAGATTTCACAACGGGCTTGAAGAATCCGTATTTATTCTGATATAATCTGAGATACAGTTCACTGCCTGAATATTCAGCTGACCGCTGCGGAAATACCGCCGCATCATGGTGTGCTTTGCCGGCCGGGAGGTTTTCAATGAAAGTTGCCGTTTGTGATGATGATACCATTTATATCGATGCCCTGACTGCCGGGATCCGTTCCTGGGAGCAGCGTCATCATGTGTCCGTGCAGACCGATGCCTTCCGTTCCGGAAAAGCGCTTCTCACGGCGGTCTCGCACACCGCCTATGACCTCTGTTTTCTGGACATCGATCTGGGCGAGGACATGAACGGCTACGATCTTGCGGGAAAGATCAGAAAGATCTATCCCGATGCTTCCCTGGTCTTTGTCACCAACTATGACACCTATCTGAAGGAAGGCTACGAACTGGGCATCCTCCGGTATTTCAACAAACCGGTCCCGTTGAACAAGCTTTTTGACGTGCTGGACCTCTGTTATGAGAAAGCCCGGTCTGCCGGAAAAAAGGACGAGAACTTCCGGCTTTCCGACACAGAAAAGGGCATCCCCGTATCTCAGATCCTGTATATCGAATACTTCAACCACAGCATCACCGTTCACTTAAGAAGCGGGGTACAGAACCGGCGCATTTCCGAAAGCCTTTCGGAAATCCTGGAGCTTCTTCCGAAGGACCGGTTCCTCCGGGTCCATAAAAGCTATCTGGTCAATATCGAAGCAGTCTCACGCTTCAGTTCTTCTTTCATCTATCTGGATGACGGTCAGGAGATCCCCATAGGCCGGTCCTACCGGGAAACGGTCCATCAGGTCCTCCGCCGCTATTTTACAGGAGAAAAATCATGATCCCGAAGAATCCTGCCCTGGCAGGGCTGACCCTTGTCTTTTCCCTTCTTGAAGGCCTGCTGCTGGTGCTGCCGGCAGTCAGAAATCTGACGCCCCGGCTGCCCGCCCGGGTCCTGGTCCCGCTGTCGGCCGTCTTTTTCGGCGTCTGCCTCTTTGCCGCGCCTTTCAGTCCCTACGTGCTTTTGATGGTGCTGATCCCGGGCGTCTTCATCTTCGTCTTTTTCCTCTTCCTGGATCATTTTCCGAAAAAAGCCCTGTGGGGCCTGCTGCCTTTTATCCTGATGGCCCTGAGCCTGGGCTGTCATTTTTTCCTCTACCCCTCTCTTTTCTCCTACAGTTTTCAGGAAAGGAACAGCTCTTTCTGGTTTCTGGCTTCCTGGGAGCTTGCGGTATTAAGGAATGCCGGAATGGCTGCCGCCATGCTGCTCTATTTAAAAAAGCCCGTCATCAACAGCCGGACCGTGGAACTGCTTTTTCTGCTGATCTGCCTGATTCTGGTCATCCCATGGATCCCCTGGCTGACGGGCGATGTTCCGGATAAGACCCGCTTTATCGGATCCCTGCTCTCCTGCGGTTTCTTCTTCCTGCTCTGGCTGCTGATCCGGCGGCTGCGCTTTACCCTGGAGACCAGGGCTCTTGCCGAAGTCCGGGAGCTTCTTTCGGAGAAAAGCCGGGAACGCCAGGAAGACCTGGTAAGCACCTATCAGTCCATGCGCCAGCTCTCCCACGATGCCCGGAAGACCATGGATACCGTGCAGGTCCTGATCCGCCAGAACAAAGAGCAGGATGCCTCTGAACTGCTGAAGGATTTCTCCGACCGTTTTCCGGCGGTCTTTTCCACCGGCTGTCCGGAAGCCGACGCCTATCTGACCCTGATCTCGGCCCGCTGCCGGGACAACAACATCCGCTTCATCCGCGAGCTCTGCCCACTTCACGACCTGCCATTAAGTTCCTATGAGTTCGGTTCCCTTCTGGCGAATCTTCTGGACAACGCCCTGGAAGCCCTGCTTTCCGAGGATCTTCCGGACAAATATATCGAACTTAACCTGATGCGGTCCCGGAACATGCTCTACTTAAGCTGCAAAAATCCCACCGCCCGCAAGGCCGATATCCTCAGGGACGGCCTCATTTCGAGCACGAAAAAAGGCCCCAACCACGGGCTGGGACTTTCCATTATCCGTGAAACCGTTGAAAAAGCGGACGGATTTATGAACATCCGGATCGAGGGCGGCGTCTTCTGTGTCGACATCGACATGCCCTGTCCGTAAATAATGCATTTTATCAACCGGTGCCGAGGCAGATTCCGCAGGAATCACCGGCGGATGCTCTGACCAGCTGCCTTCAGGGAGCTGCCGCGATTGGAAACACAAATTAAAAAAAATTATTCAGCCCCTCCTGCCGGTTCCGGCGGGAGGGGTTTTTCTGTTCTGAGGGTCGTTTCCTGATTATTCCGCCCCGGGCTGATCCATGGCGGATATCACATAATCAGAGGGACTGCCCTCTTCCAGTTCCTGCCAGTTCATGGCATTTCCCAGCGTCAGAAACAGCGCCGCAAGCAGGATCAGGATCATTTCAAAAAGATGCTTTTTCACGGGTAAACCTCCCCAAAGTCAGAATCAGTAAAGCCGAGATGCCATTCCCCAGAAGCTCCGCCGCCATACCGATAAACGGCAGTTTTCCGAGAGGCGGAGAAAAGTAAAGCCACAGACAGATCAGGATCTCCAGAAATGCTGCCGCTGAAAACAGTAGCCTGAGCCGTTTCTTTTCTTCTGGGAATACCAGGGTGATGCCCAGATTCACCATGATGCCGATCAGCATGTTCTGTCCCGCCAGAAGCCATCCTTTCGGAATCCCGAAGCTTCCGATATCAGCCAGAAAAGCGCCCAGGATATACAGGGTCATGCACAGCAGCAGACAGACGAGCAGCCATGCCTTCATACTGAAAGTCTTTTTCCGGTTCACTGCCGAGATCATAGTTCTTCCCCCTCTTCCAGATGATTCAGGGCATACTCCAGGCAGATGCTGATCACTTCATTCCGGTTATAACCGGTCCTGTCGGCCGTTCTGTCCAGCTCATCCACCATGGTTTTCGGAAGCCTGGCGGAGACCACCGCCGTCTCGCCACGGTATTTTTTTGTCGGAATGATGAGTTTTTCCTGTTTCATCGGACCCTTTCCTTTTTATTTTCCGCGCTGTATACATTTGTAATTGATTTATCTGTATTATAATCTTTTTGTATACAAATGTCAACAACTTTATTGTGGTTTTCACTGTTTCAGGCACTCTCATGGAGTAAAAAACTCCACTTCGTGCTTCGTGAGGAAAATGCCGGGAAATCTTCCTCCGCCGGAATGCAAGCATTCCGACAAGTCCGCTCTTGGCGCTGGAATCAATTTTTTCAGGAATAATCCTGGGCCGGAAAACTGACGATATGCTTCGCGGGCTGTCAATGACGGCACAAAAAAAGAACCCCTGCTGAGCTTTATACGCTTGCAGAGGTTCCTGCTGATCATCTTTACACGACGGCGGATCAGTCAATGCCGCGGTACATATATGCAGAAAAACCTGCCATGTCCGAACATGACAGGTTTTTCAAATACAAACTCTCCGGCCTGCAGCATCCTTAGGATATCGCCGGCTCCCGGCTTCTTACAGGATCTGATTGAATTCGATCTTCTCCTTGTTCGGACCTTCAATGGTGAAGTAACGGACGCCGTTTTCAAAGAAGGGAAGCGTTCTGGGGCCGTCTTCGCCCTCCACGATGTTGTATCCGGCTTCTACGGCAGCTTCATAGGCCTTGTCGATATCCGTTACATTCAGGGTGATATGATCCCAGGCACCCCAGACCTGATTGGCCGTATCCCGCTGCATCATCTCGATCATGATGTTTCCCAGCTCAAGGAAGCACAGGGGGAATCTTTCGGCTCTCCACTTAACGGTAAAGCCCAGTCCCTCGTAGAATTTCAGGGAAGTTTCGAAATCTCTTGTGGGAAGTCCCAGGTGCTGAATGCCTGTAAGCACGTCTTTGATCTGCATGTTAATCCTCCTTATAGATCAATGATAAATGGTTGCTGAAACCTGTCCTTCTTTTCCTTCTTTTTCTACGGTCGTCCTCAGCCTTATTTCTGCAGGATCTCGACCTGGTACCCGTCCGGATCCTCGATGAAGCAGCCGTGGCCGCCCATTTCCCGGACGATGATCCCCATCTCTTTATATAATGCCAGAGCCTCTTCGATATCCGGCGTCTTGACACAGAAATGGTAGGATTTGTCACCGGTATCATAAGCGCCTTCATGGGCCTTTTCCCACTTAAGCTCCAGGACCACGTCCGCATCGTCATAGCCCATGCAGACAAAGTGGACCGGGCCCTCGGCGGAGCCCATTTCCCGGATGACCTTCATGCCCAGGGTCTTCTTGTAGAATTCCACCGAACGGTCCATGTCCGTTACCTGATAATTGAAATGATCAAAAACAAACTGCATTTACTGATCTCCTTTTCGTTAAGACCGTCAGACGGCTCATCGCCGCCCGACGGTATCCTATCTGTCCGATTTCAGCCATTCTCCGCCTGCTGTCCGGATCAGTTGTTCAGGGAATCCTCCTGACCAGTTCCCACAAGGTTGGTCAGCGGCAGGGGCTCCGGACGCTCGAAATGAGAGGTCATCTCGTAGATCTTTCCGGTCTTCGCGGATTCGATCATGCCGTGGATGACTTCCATCGCATGGTAGCCGATATCGCAGTGAGCCCTGGGCCTGCGGCCGTTTCTCATGGCATAGCACATATCCGCAAGGCCTACACCGCGGGAAGAATCGTTGTAGCCGAAGAGCATCGGAAGATCCGTATCCTCGGGACGGGCAAATTCACCCAGCTGGGAGGCCACCACCGGCGCGCCGTTCCCCTGGGGCTGGGGCATCATCCTGGGCTTTTCATGGGCATTGGCCCGGACCAGGGTCAAAGTGCCGTCAAAGTTGTTGGGATTGCCCAGCTTCAGCGTTCCCTTGGTTCCGGTCATGATAAACATCTCGGAATTGTAGGACTCGGAAGTCAGATGGAAGGTCCCATGGGCGCCGCATTCAAATTCCAGGGCGCCGAAAATAGAGGTCGGCGTGTCGATATGGAAGGTCTCGCCGTACTTGGGATGAGCCGGATGGGTGTATTCCATGTCCGGTTCATAGTTGCCCGCAAAGCCGGTCACCCGCTTTACCGGTCCCAGGATATTCAACATGGTATGCAGATAATATCCGCCCCAGTCAAAGGGAAGGCCTCCGCCTCTGTGAAGCGGGAAGAAGAAGGTGTCCGGAGAAAGGTCGAATTTCGCGTTGGACGGCCGGTAAGCGCAGGTATGCTGCGCATGAATGGAGACCGGCTTTCCGATGACACCCGCGTCAACATAAAATCTGGCGGACTGTTCCCAGGCGCCCAGGAAGGTATCGGGGGCTGTGGTGAACCAGACGCCCTGTTCTTTGGCCAGCCGCATCAGCTCCGTGGCTTCCTCAAAGTCGCAGGCCATCATCTTCTCGCAGTAGACCGACTTTCCGTGAAGCATGGCGGCCTTGCTCACTTCAAAGTGCGATTCCGGATAGGTCAGGTTGCAGACCACCTCGATCTCGGGATCGTTGTAGATCTCTTCATTGGTCATGCATCTGACACCGTACTGTTCCGCCATCTTCTGTGCCCGCTCGGGGATGATGTCCGCAACGCCCACAACGTCGATGACCTGGAACTTGTTCATCATGTTCGGCATATAGGTGCGCTGGCAGATGGTTCCGCATCCGATAACGCCAACCTTTACCGGTTTAACTTTTTTACCCATAGCATTCTCCTTTTTTATGATTTGTCAGGGGTTCTTTTCCCTTTTTGGTTCCGTTTCTTTATGTCCTGCATTCATCCGGCCCCGCATCGGCAGAAGCTTTCTTCCGCATCGTGAATCTTCCCGGCCGGCGGGAAGATACCTGTTCATTCAATGATCCTGCGGCTCTGCCGGAAAAACTTTGCTCATTCAAAGCTCACAGCTCTGCCGGAAGAATCTTTGTTCATCCGAGACTTACGGCTCTGCGGAAAAACTTTGTTCATCCAAGACTTCCGGCTCTGCCGGATGTTCTTACAGGGTATAATAGGTGATGGTGTAGTTTTTGTCGAAGGTCTCTCCGGGAAGCAGCTTATTGGAATATTCCCGCTCGGAAAGATCTCCATCAAAATCCTCCGCGTCGCATCTGCCGTACCAGGGCTCGATGCAGACGAAGGGGGCGTTTTTCTTTTCCGGCGACCATACGCCGAAAAGCGGGGCGTCAAAGACCACCTCCACAATGGGCTTTCCTTCGGGATCGGAAAGCACAACGTCCTGTGTCTGTCCGCCTTCCACCATATAGGTGGTCCTGTCGAAGAATTCCTCCGTGATAACGGCGGTTTCGTTCTCCAGCGGCAATACGATGTCTTCCTTCATGGAAAGGCCGGTATCCAGCGCGTTTCCGTGATGATGGATCTCGGACGCCCCTTTGAACGTCAGCCGATATCCGGCTTTATTCTTCTCACCGTGGACCGGGCATAAAAAGGCCGGATGAGCGCCGATGGAAAAATGCATCTCTTCACTGCCCGTATTCTGAACGATCCAGCGGACGTTCAGGCTCTTTCCCGTCAGTGTATAGACGATCTCAAAGGTAAAATCGAAGGGGTATTTTTTCCGGGTCTCTTCGTTTGAACGCATGACAAAGCGGATCTCGTTTCCTTCCTGCGAGACCAGTTCAAAGTCCGTATCCCGGGCAAAGCCATGCTGTCCCATGGGATAAGACTGTCCCTTCCACGAAAAGACCTTGTCCTTCAGCATGCCCACAAAGGGGAACAGCACCGGCGCTGTCCTGCCCCAGTACTTTCCGTTTCCGTACCACATGTATTCCCGGTAGTTTTCCTTGTTCAGAACCGACTTGAGTTCTGCGCCGTGAAGGTCAAATTCACACTTCAGTTCCTCATTTTCAAGAAAATATCTCATATTCTTCTCCGATCGCTCCCCACCGGCTCCCGAAAAGAGCCCGCGGGTTTATTTTCCTGTATTGTACACTGCTTTTCCGGCAATGTCCATAACCGCATAAGGTAGATTTATTTTCCTGAACCCATGAGGTATTTTATCTCTGTAACCCGCACCGGCCTTTTTCTGTCACCGTAGTAAGCCCGGGCCTCTGACGGCCTTTCTTATCTGGACCTCTGACAGCCTTGCTGCCTGGAGCTGTTTGGACCTCCGACGCCCTGCTGTTAACCTTGACTGAATCTGTATTCTCTTTTATAATAAGACCACGTCATCCGGTCAGCTGCCGGACGGTGACCGGTCCCCCCTTCCGCTCATCTTCGGAGCGGAAACGGTTCCGGTTTATGATTGTTCTAAACCTGTTTACGTTTCGTTGAATAACCGAGGGAACTACCGTTCCATAGAAGAGAGAGGCGCTATGTTAACGATTATCGGCAAAATCCTGAAGGAACTGAAAAAGGCGGTGTCCGGCAAGGACCAGCAGCTGATCTGGATCCTTTCCGCGATCCTGGCAGAAGGCCATATCCTGCTGGAGGATATTCCGGGCGTCGGAAAGACCACCATCGCCCTGGCCTTTTCGAAGGCGATGGGTCTGGACTACGGCCGTGTCCAGTTTACGCCCGACGTCCTGCCCTCGGACATCACCGGCTATTCTCTTTATAAAAAAGAGACCGGCGAGATGGAATACCAGCCGGGGCCCCTTCTTTCCAACCTGTTTCTGGCGGATGAACTGAACCGGGCCACCTCCCGGACCCAGTCCGCCCTGCTTGAAGCCATGGAAGAGGGCCAGGTCACGGTGGACGGTATTTCCCACGTCCTGCCGAAGCCCTTTATCGTCTTTGCCACCCAGAATCCCACCGGCGCCGCCGGGACCCAGCTTCTGCCGGATTCCCAGATCGACCGGTTTATGATCCGTCTGTCCATAGGCTACCCTTCCGCGGAAGCAGAAGCGGAAATGGTGCGGAACCGCCTGTCCGGCAATCCGCTGAATACCATTTCCCAGATAATCGACCGGGAGGAACTGAACGATCTTATCGCAGCCGTCCGGAACCAGTTTATTTCCGACGAAGTCATTGACTTCATCGTCAGACTGGTCTCCGCCACCAGGAACCATCCTGCCCTGGAAGCCGGCGCCAGCCCCCGGGCGACACTGGCGGTCACGTCGCTTTCCAAGGCTGTCAGCTATATCAACCAGCGGGATTACGTGGTCCCGAACGACGCGGCCAATGCTTTCCTGCACGCGCTGCCCCACAGGATCCACTTAAAGGCGGACGCAGAAGCCCGGGGTCAGAGATCCGAAGATATTTTACGGGATATTCTGGCCCAGGTCAGGAAACCCCAGATCTGACCGGCAGCCGTTTTTCTGCGGTTTGATATCCCGATCATTTCAGCTTTTTTAAAAGCTTTATTTTGGGCTTTCGAAGACCGCTTTCAATCGCTTTCGATAAACCTTATTTCACTTTCGAAGATTCTTTTTCGTTTTCGAAACTGTGTTTTCTGCTGCCTGATGCGCAACCGGCGCACTGTCAGCTGAAGCGGTTCTTGCTGTTTTTTTCAATACTGCTCTTTTCAATACCGGGACCGGGAGGCAGGATATCATGAAGAAAAACCGTATCTTTTATATTCTGTTCCTGCTGGCGATGATCCTGTTCTACGCCTTTTATGAGGGCTGGTTCTCGCTCTTTGCTCTCTGGATCACCCTGCTCCTGCCCGTTTTTTCCCTGCTTATCTCCCTGCCGCTTTTCAGAAAGGCATCCATAAAGCTCCATGGACAGACCTCGCTTACCACAGAGGATCATTTTGTCCTCTATGCTTCTTTGTCAAACCGGACGTCGGTTCCCGTCTCTTCTTTCAAGATCACGCTGGAAACGGAGGACGTGCTGTCCTCTGAGCATAAACGGCAGAATATGACCCTCACCGGCACCGGGTCCGAAAAGCTTCTGGAAGCGGATCTCCATGCCGGTGTGTACCATTTCCGGGCCGTCCGCTGCCGCACGACGGATATCCTGGGCCTGTTTGCCGTTCCCTTTTCCTCTTCCGCCTCCTTCGGCGTAACGGTAAATCCCGTAAAAAAACAGCCGGAGCCGGTTCCGGACCTTGAGTCCCTGCGTCCGGTACGCTTCGTCCCGTCGCCTTCGATGGGCTTTTCCGAGAATACGGACCTGCGTTCCTATCATCCCGGAGATCCCATGCGCTCCGTCCACTGGAAGCTGTCCCAGAAGACCGAAGAGCTCCTGGTCCGCCAGCCCCTGGATACCGTCATGAAGCGGATCTACGTGATCCTGTCCTCTGACAGCGACAGGGCTGCCCTTGACCATTCTTTCGGTGAATTCCTGTGGCTTTCCGGAAAACTCCTGGCGATGGAAGTCCCCTTTATCTTTTTATATCTGACAGATCGTCCCGGAGATGAACGTCACATTTCTTCGGAAGAAGACCTGAAGCCTGTCATCAACAGCCTGCTCATCACACCAGCAAAGAAGCCGGAGGATCCGGAGGCCCTTGTGATCCCGGATGCCGACAGGATCTTTTATATCCCGGAAAGGAGGCTTCCCGATGACCTTTCGTAATGTGTTTTCCCGGGTTCTGTCTACTTTCCTGTTTGCCGGGCTGTTTATCTTCGGGACCCTGTTCACCCTGTTTACAGCCTACCAGATCCCCGTGGATCCTGTTCAGACGGCTGTTCTGATCCCGGTCACGGCCCTTTTGTTTTCCCTGCCTTTTATCCTGAAGAAACCGTTTTTCGTGCAGCTTCCGCTGTTTATCGCAGGGACAGTCCTGTTCATCATCTACATAAAGGATATCGGAAACGGGGCGGCCTATCTTTTCGACAAGATCTTTACAGCTTTCCAGAAAACCTTCCCCCGGCTGGACGTGCTCCATTTTGCCGCGGAATATGATAAGACCCCGGATCTTCTGCCCTTTAACCTTCTTTTATCAGGCCTGCTGGCCTTTTTCGGAACGGCAGCCTTCAACCGGCAGCTTCCGATGCTGATCCCCGTAGAGTTTACGATCCCGGTGCTGTTCTGCTGCCTGACGGCCCAGGACACCATCCCGGCCCCGCTTCCTCTGGCGATCCTGAGCCTGAGCTTCCTCTGGCTGGTTTTATCCCAGTCGCCGGTTTTTGCCTCCCGCCGTTCTTCAGGCCTGAGGCTTCTGATCCTGGTCCCGGCGGCCCTGTTCGTCCTGCTGGTCTTTCTCCTGACAGATCCGGAAAACTATAAACGGACTTCTCTCCAGGAGCAGGCCAATACGCTTTTTTACCGGATCACCTCCTCTCTTCCGGGTCCCGGAAGAGGCAGAGATCCGTCGTCCCTCGGCACCCAGCCCTGGAACAGCGATCCCTTATATGCAGATCTTACCAAGGCAGGCCCTCAGGAAAAGACCGGAGACCACGTAATGGACATGACGGCTTCCTGGAGCGGCCAGATCTACCTGAAAGGCGCCTCCTACACCGACTATACCGGCAGCGCCTGGACAGGCGACCCGGGTCTTTTTCCGGAAGGCATCGATCCCCGTTCCGTATGGACGCTGGATAAAACGGAGCCTTCCCGGACCCTGACCCTGGTGACCGACGATACCTCGGATATCCTGTATTCCGATGCCATGCTGACAGCCCTTCCCCGAGGCGCGTCCTGCGCCGGAGATCTCTATCTGGAGAACCGGTGGTTCCTCCGGAAATATACCCTTTCCCTAAGCCGGAAAGCGCCGGTCTATCCGGACGGATACCGGGATTATGTTTACGATACATACACCCAGCTGCCCGATTCGACCCGGGAAGCCCTCAGAAAAAAAGGCGAACGGGTCAGCGCCGTAAGCTTTCTTCCGCCGGAAGCCTTTCCGTCCAATACCCTGCCCCTCTGGGACCAGCTCATGTTCATGCATTTTCTGGCGCACCCGGAGAGTCTTGAACTGGAGGAATTCAGGGATGAAGGGTATGACCGAAAATCCCTTCCGGAAATGATCTATAAGATCGTATCCGCCTCTGCGTCCTACAGCCTCGATACCCCGGCCCTGCCGGAGGGAGAGGAATTTGCCTCATGGTTCCTGTGGGAATCCGAAACGGGCTACTGTATGCACTTTGCTTCCGCTGCCGTGGTGCTGCTTCGTTATTTCGGCATACCGGCCCGGTTTGCGACGGGCTACACGGTCCAGGCGGATGCCGGCGCCCTTACCGCTGTCACCCAGGACGATGCCCACGCCTGGGCAGAGTATTTTGACGATGACCGGGGCTGGACCATCCTGGATCCTACCCCCGGCGGAGCCAACGTACACCCCGTATCGCCGGGCGGTCCCGCAGAACGGGAGACCGCTGCCACCGGCTCCTTTGAAGATGAGACGCCGGAGACCCGTACAAGAAATACCCGGGAATCAGATGCCGCTTCTTCCGAACCCCCGGAAAAAGAAAGCAGTTATTCCGGCACCCCCGGAGGAGAAAAGGAAGGCTCCCGTATCGGAAGGCTCATCATCCTGCTGCTTCTGATCCCCGCCATCCTCCTGCTGCTCCGCCGGCTGATCCGGTTCCTGCTGAACCGGTATCTCCTGGCCCCTGAGCCCAAAACCGCCGTCGTCCGGCTGTACAGAAGGATGAAGTTTTTCGCCGACAAGACAAAAAGAGAGCTCCCGCAGGAAGCGGAAGCCATTGCCTTGAAGGCCCGTTTCAGCAATCACGGCAGCACTACGGAAGAACTGGCTTCCATGATCGGTCTGTATGAGAGCTATACAGAGAGACTGAAGGTGACCCTCCCCCGGTTCAGGTCCTGGATATATCGGTTGTTCCTGTTCCTCTAAGGCACCGACAGTTATTCCCGGCTCGAAAGAAACTGCTGATCATTCCTGTTCCTGAAAGGAGTCGCCGGTTATTCCTGCCCCTGAAAGGATCTGCCGGTTGTTCCTGCAAGAAACTGCCGGTTATTCATGTCTTCGCAGAAAATACGGAAAAATACGGAATATACCTGAAGTCATAAAAAAGCGCCCGGTCTTTCAACCGGGCGTTTTTTCAATGAAAATATCAGAACCGGGCGTCAGCCCTGTTTGTAGATCAGGATGTAATAATGGCCTGAATAGTCATGAAGATCCAGGATCATATCGCCTGCTTCAATATCCTTTACGGATGCCGCATAATACTGACCGTCCACCACGTTATAGATATAGGTAAAGGAAAAGACGTGATATTCATCATCGATCTCACCGGTGGATGAGAAGGGCGTAAAATCAAACTGCCGTACGTCATCCAGGAGTTTGGCCTCCTCCTTCTCCGTATCGTAGTATTCCAGGGTGAGGGTATCCTTGCCCGTGACCTCCACGACTTTGGCAGCCTGGAAGTATTCGGCCGATGTAAAGGAAAGGGACGGCAGGATGGACGACGTCGCTTCCGTGCTTTCCGTGGTCTCCGTCTCCTTTTCGGTGGTGGATTCCGTTTCCGATTCCGCCTCTGTGGAAACCGTCGTGGATTCCTTCGGCGCATTTTTCTTATTATTATCTATCACAACAAAAATGACAAGCGCGGCCAGCGTCAGGATCACCGCTGCCAGGATCGCGTACATCTTTTTCATAAAATCTTCTCTCCTCCTACAAAGCATCCCCGGCGGCTGCCGCCTCAGGATCTTCATCGGTCCTCCGGGTCAAACTTTATAAAGTATACAATGAAGCCCGGTGCTTGTAAAGCATTTTGTTCACTTTTCCGCGCCTTGCATTTGTTGCTGCATTTGTTCTCCATATGGTTTTTAACTTCCTGCGTTCGTTCTGCATTTATCATTTTATCCTTTCTGTGCTTATTCTGCATTTATTTTTCACTTCCTGCGCTTGTTCTTCATTTATTCTTTCTGCCGGCCGCATTTGTTCACTTTTTTGTTGCCGAGCGGGCATCAATGGGCTATACTTAACGTATCAAACTCGGAGGCCGACTGACCTTACGGATCGGATCTTCTTTCTTCAGTCAGGTTTAAAGTGCGGCCCGAAGCGATACAGGCAGAAACCCTGAATGCATTGCTTATTCAGGGAGATCTGTAAGAAGCTCTGCCTGAGAGTTTCCCTTCAAGGAGGTAATTCATGATCAAATGTCCCGGCTGCGGTGCAGCCCTGCGCTTCGATCCCCGGGAGCAGGTCATGATCTGCGACCACTGCGGATCACGCTATGACCCGGATCAGTTCGAAGATTACAAGTATACCAATAAAGCCGAAGAAGACACGCATCCTTCCCTGGACGTGACTCTCTTCAAATGCCCCAACTGCGGCGCGGAGCTGGTATCCACCGACGATACCGCCGCCACCTTCTGCTCCTACTGCGGTTCCAACGTCATGATGGAAAGCCGTATGGGGAAGATCGAATATCCCACCAGGATCATTCCTTTCCGCCTGAACAAGGAGGACGCGGAAAAACAGTACGTCAAAAAACTGAGGGAATCCCTCTTTGCGCCGTCGGATCTGAAAAAGGCAGCGCAGATTGACAAGTTCCGCGGCATCTACATGCCCTACTGGAATTACGAATACGAAGACGAGGAGACCATCCATACCACCGGCTCCACCAAAAGACGGCACGGCGATTACGTCTATACTAAATATTATGACCTGACCGCCGATGTGAACGCCGGTTATGATGCAGCCTATTTTGATGCCTCCGTTAATTTTGCGGACGATCTGAGCCGTTCGGTCAAGCCCTTTGATACCAAAGAGGTTAAGAATTTCAACGCGGCCTACATGTCCGGCTTCTATGCCGATGCCGGTGACGTGCGGAAAAGCCTCTATGAACCCGAGGCTTTCGAGCAGGCTGTTTCCTATATGGCTGACCAGGCCTATGATGCTCCCCGCATGTCCCAGTACGGAGCTTCCATTGATAAGATCAAAAAGAGCCTTCACATGCAGCGCGGAGACGCCCGGATGAGCCTGTTCCCGGTCTGGTTCATGTCCTTACGGTCCAGGAACGGCCGGCGGATCTCCTACGCCGCCGTCAACGGACAGACCGGCAGAGTCGCGGCGGATATCCCCATCGATATCCCCAAATACCTGCTGTTCTCCCTGATCCTGGCCATCCCCATCTTCCTTCTGATGAACACCTTCCTGACCCTGACGCCGGGAAATGTGGTCTTCATCTCCATTGTATTAAATATCATCGGCCTGCTGATCCTGCGCTCCAATATCAAAAAGGCCCGGGAGACCGATGAGCGGACCAGGGACAAGGCCTACCAGGAATCCCTGAAAGAAGAGCTCGCCAAAAACGGCGGAAACGGAAAGATCGCAGCTAAGAAAGGCTCAAAACGAATGTCGCCGCTTCTTAAGGCATTCCTGATCATCTTCGGAGGGGCCGTCCTTTTCACAAACGGCGTGACCCTCCTGGCACTCCTGTACAGCTTCCTGACGTCCGTTTTCACCGATACTGTCCTTTACATTATCCTTGGCGCCCTGGTGCTCATTGCGGTGGTCTTAAGCATCGTTTCCCTGGCCTCGAAGAATGAAGGCGTCAAAAAGATGTCCATGATCAAGCCCGTGATCGGCATCATCATCTGCGCAGCGGTCTTTATGATCGATCCCGTCGAGGACTACTGGTTCTACGGGGCGGCTATCATAGCCATCGCGCTGATGCTGCTTTCCGTCATCGATATCATCAACCGCTACAATGTCCGGGCCACCCATAAGATGCCTCAGCTGCTGTCCTTCCTGCTCCTTCTGGGCCTGTCAGCTTCTTTCATCCTGACGCCGAAGGTCATTGCGGACAGCACCTACCAGGCGGACGTCTACGATTACGCGGACCTGCTGTCTGACGAGGAAGAAGGCAGGCTTCTGAGTAAGGATATGCAGCCCCTGCTTCAGTACGGTCATATTGCTTTCGTTTCCGTAAATGAGAACAGCGATACAGCCGCCCGGTTCGCTGCGGATTTCTATCATAACCACTACCGGGACGACAGCGGCACCCTGTTCCTGATCGATATGGACAACCGGAAGATCTACGTCTTCTCGGACGGAAGCAATTATAAATACATCACCAACGGGAAAGCCCTGACCATAACCGACAACATTTACACTTATGCCTCCCGTGAGGAATACTACGAATGCGCGTCCCGGGCCTTCAGCCAGATGCGCACCGTCCTGGAAGGCGGAAGGATCGCGGAACCCATGAAGATCATCAGCAACGCCCTGATCTCTCTTCTGGTGTCGCTCCTGACCTCTTTCCTGATCGTCACAGCCCTCTCCAAGAAGAAGGAAGCCGACGCCCGGGAGATGGAACGGAATTCCCAGGCCTTCTTCAGTATGAGTGAAGTCACACCGATCTTCTTAAGGGAAACCAAAACCTACGATCCTATTACGACGGATTCCGGCAGCAGCAGCGGAGGCGGCGGCGGCTTCTCCTCCGGCGGCAGCAGCGGCGGCGGAGGCGGTGGCGGCGGCTTCTCCTCCGGCGGAGGCGGAGGCCACAGTTTCTAGGGAATCACACACATCTCCGGAAGATCATTCATTGCTTCAGAAGAGCAGCTGCCTTTTCAGCGGGATTATCGCCTTCAGAGGAACATCACCTTCTCAAAGGAATATTCACCGCTTCGGCGACAAAATAATCAAAAAAGAGAACTGCCCATGGAGTCATTCTCCTGCGGCAGTTCTTTTTTATCCCGGAATCGGGCATGAATATCCCGGGATTCAGAGATAGCCTTTTTCCCGCTTTTCCCATATAGTAATATTAATCCCGGCTGTTCGGACCCGGATATCTTCAGAGATATCAGAGAGACTGTCTGCAAAATCACCTGGTAAGACATCTGTAAAGAGCATTTCAGACATCTGCCTCTCCGGAATTTCCGTGCGCTGCCTCTCGGAGATTTCAGTGTACTGTCTCTGAGATTTCAGTACACAGTTATGTCTGTGTTTCCCGGACGGCACAAAGAAACTTTCAAAAGGAGGACTGTCCTTATGGCAAATCCCAATGTAAATGAACAAGGCTATATCTACGGCAAGTTCCAGACCGGCCCCCGTACCTGGACCATTATGTCCAGAACCTCTCCGCAGTTCGTTTATCTGCTGATCGGCGATGAAAAGGCTGCGCTGATCGATACCTTCTACGGCTACGGCGATCTGCGCCAGCTGGTGGAAACCATTACCGACAAGCCAGTCATGGTCATCAACACCCACGGCCACTATGATCATACCGGCGGCAACTCTTTCTGGCCGGAAGCCTATATGTCAGAGTACGCCGCGACCGAAGCCAAGAGAGCTTTCGGCGAGGAACTGCAGAAGATCGCCGACTCTCACGCTTATCCGGATTACAACATCAACATCCTTCGTGACGGCGATGTGATCGAACTCGGCAATCACACCCTTGAGATCATCTCCATCGGCGCCCACAGCCCCGGATCCATTGCCATCCTTGACAAAACCGAACGGATCCTGTACTCCGGCGACGAAATGGAAGCCGGCCAGGTGCTGATCGGCCGCTCCAAAGTCCCCGCTCATCTGGAGACCATGCTCAAGTTAAAGAAGTTCGAAGACCAGTTCGACTTCATCAACTCCGCCCACAACGGCACTCATCTGACCAAGGATTATCTGGAAGATTTCATCGAGCTGGATAACCGCCTGATCGCCGGAACCGCCACCAAACTGGATTCCGCTGCAGGCTTCGGCTGGTCAGACGGCGCTGCAGGGTTCGGCGGCGGCGGAAACCGCTACAATTACGGCAGAGCCCACATGATCGTCAGCGAAAGATAACGATAACGGAAAGCCTGTTTTAAACGACAGACTGCCATCATCCCGGTCCCGGCGGAAACGCCGGGACTTTTTCATTTTCATTCTCCGGCAGATCTGCACATCTGCTGCCGCCTCCCTTTCCCGATCAGTGAACTGCTTCCCTGCCCTGTATCGTGAACTCCGCAGGCTCCCCTGCACAGTACGGTAAACTGCTTTTCTCTGCAGGCAACCCTGCTCAGTTCGGTATACTGCTTTTCTCCGCTGGCACACCTGCTCAGTCCGGTAATACTATTTATCTCTGCAGACATCCCTGCTCAGTCTGGCAAACTGCTTTATGCGGCCCCTGCAGGGTCTGGTACAATCCTTATACTTATGGTTTGGTAAAATCCTTGTATTTATGTATTGATTTTTGAAAAGAACATGGCATAATATATAAATGGTTTTGGAACAGTTCTCATCTTTCTGTTTCAGATCAAAATTGTTTTCAGGAGGAAGAAATGAAATTTCCAAATGCTTACGAAGGTGTAAAAAAAATCTACACCGCTGAGATCCTGGGCCTTATCGGCACTGCTCTGGCTCTTCTTGCCCTGTTTTTCGGCCTGATCTTCGTCACTGCGGCAGATACCAAGGCTGATACCGCTGCTTTTGCTTCTTTAGGCGGATTTGCCATCTTTGCCTTAGCCGGCAGTATTCTGGGCATTATTGCTTTCATCATGAACATCGTCGGCATCAACCGGGCAAAACTCGATGAAGATGAATTCACCAAAGCACTGATGTATGTTATTCTCGGCATTCTTGCTTCCGTGATCTCTGCTGTCTTCAGCAAAAATGTCATTATCAACGGCATTGCCGATACCTTCAGCAAAGTCTGCGACCTGCTGGCGACCGTCTTTATCATTTACGGTATCATCAGTCTCTCCAACCGGCTGAACAATCCTCAGATGGCGGAGTTCGGCAGGAAAAACCTGGTCCTGATCGTTGCCGTTACCCTGCTTTCCGTCATTCTGGATATCGTCTCCACGATCTTCCAGGGAAAAGGAATGCAGAATGTCTACGCTGTTCTCGGCATCTTGGCCGGAATTGCATCGATCGTCCAGTACATTATCTATCTGACGCTTTTATCCAGGGCGAAAAAAATGCTGGCACAGTAATCTGCTCTTTAAGCAAAAAGGCGCCGGGCCTTGAATGACCCGGCGTCTTTTTGTTTTCTTACTTCAAGTTTTTTTGTTTCCATTACTTCCAGGTTTCTGTTTCCTTGACCTCTATAGTTTCCCTGAACACGGTATAGGTGTCTTCTTCTTCCGACTTACCTTTTCCGTTTGCAATCAGCAGGCGGTCGTTTGCAGCATCATAATACACTTTCCATCCGTTGTACCGATAGGCATCCAGATCCTTTTCCAGCCTTTTCCCGCTGTCCGTCAAAGCAGTCTGTCCCAGATACTCCAGGGCCGGAACGTTGGCTTCTTCATAAGTAAGCGGAGCGTCCTGGGAAGCATTTGACCGGTAATAGATCTTCTCCTTATAGCGGATGGCAGACATGCCTGATAATTCTTTCAGGCTGTGGGGTTTTCCGTCCCAGCCGTCCTCTGCGACTTTAAAGGGGAAGTATTTCTCTTCTCCGTTAATGATGACCGTAAGGCGGTAATTTCCCAGAGCCAGAGGCCCATCCTCTTCCGTCATAAAGTGGGCGGACCAGAAAACCGGTAAAATAGAATCCGGTCCCGAAGGCATTGTTGTAGTACCCTGTCTGCTGCCTTCTATATCGATCCCTCTTTCTTCCAGAGCTTTCCTGTAGTGTTCACCCATCGGTACTATAGTATATTCCGGAGCCCCTTCAGGACCTTCCTGTACCTCGATCTCCAATGTCACGCCGTTACTGATCGTCAGGGTGCGGCCTGAATTATTCTCCAGTAAGATCTGGATATCATTTACACCGGGCTGATAGGATTCGAAACGGCTGATCATCCTGTAACCTTCATCATAGACCACACTGTAGAAATCCTCTTCCTCAGCGTCTTCCGCTGTACTCTGATCGGCGCTCTCCTTTGTGCTGTCCTGTTCTGTCCCCTGATCTGTGCTCTCCAATGTACTATCCTGTTCTGTCCCCTCTTCAGTACTATCCTGATCCGATGACGCCTCCGTGCTGTCCCGGTCAGCGCTCTCAGTTTCCCCGGTGATTTCTGTATCAGAAGTATCTTCAGTTTCCGCAGTATCCTTTGTACCGGCGGTATCCTCTGAGTCAGAAGGTTCCGGCGTGGTCAAAGTGACCGCCGGTGTCTCTTCTTTCCCGCCCCGGATCAGATGCACAGCCAGGATCGTTCCGCCGGCTAAAACCAGGACCGCCGCAGCCGCGGCCAGAATCCTGCCGAAGCGGCTTTTCTGCATTATGCCGACTCTGTTTCCGTGTTTCGTATCCCTGAACTTTTCTGTTTTTTCCAGTACTTCATCGTCCAGTTCATTAAGCGCATTGGTAATATCTTCTTTATTCATAATTGCCATCCTTCCTTTTCAAGCCAGGTTTTCAGCCTGTTCCTGATCCTGTAAAGCATGCTCTTCACCTTTGATTCACTGCAGCCCAGATACCTCGCGATCTCTCTCAGCGGATCCGCATAATAATACCGACCGGTGAAACACGCGCATTCTTCATCGCTCAAAGTATGAAGAAAACGGTTGATCGATTCCGCCAGCAGTCCGGCGTCAACCGTCTGTTCCAATGTCTCGTGAGATGAAAGTGTCTCGCTCAATTCATCAAGAGATACGACATATTCGGACATAATGCGTTTCTGCCGGTGACGTCCCCGGAATAAGTCGATCGCAGTAGTCCTGATGATCCTTGTGAGGAACGCCTTCAGATTCTCCGGCCGTTTGTCCGGCATGGAACACCACGCCTTATAGTATGTGTCATTCAGTACTTCCTGGCCATCCTCACGATCCGCCAGAATATTGAAAGCAATGGCAGACAGATAGTTTCCGTACTTTTTGTCCGTTTCCTGCACAGCCTCTTCATTTCGCTGCCAGTAAAGATCTATGATCTGCTCATCGGACTTCTGCAAACTATCCTTAGCCGGATTCCCAAGTCCGTTATCTTTCATACTGCCAGTTCCTCCTTTCAGGCTCCTGTCACGGGCTGATCTGACAGATCGATCCCGGGGTTCCTATATCTCTTTACCTTATAAGACGATATTGTTCTGTATCGGTTTCAAAATAGTGAGGGAAAAGAAGTTTATTCCTGGCTTCTGCGAAAAAAAAGAAGCCTTACGGCTTCTTTTTGAAATGAGACAGATGATCTGTTCGAGTGGACCTTCGGGGACTCGAACCCAGGACCGACCGGTTATGAGCCGGTTGCTCTAACCAACTGAGCTAAAGGTCCAAAAATGACGCCATCGGGAATCGAACCCGAGTTACCGCCGTGAAAGGGCGATGTCTTAACCGCTTGACCATGGCGCCTTATTAAAATTTCACACAATCGTGTGCCAGACTCGCGACTCGACTAGCACTCGGCTTCGTCCTTACGGACTCGCCTCGCTGAGTCTCCCTGCCGAGCTTCGCACGATACGATTCTGCTTCACCGTTCCGGTTCGCACAATCGTGTGCTCACCTCCCCGAGTAGGGCTCGAACCTACAACCCTCCGGTTA
>JAFRVX010000091.1 GCA_017438305.1 Lachnospiraceae bacterium
GTATATATGCGCATACTCCGCCATCCCGTACAGCATAAGAAACAGATTGACCATTTTCATTATAGGCACAAGACGTTATTATGCCTGCTTCTTCCAGCTGCAGCATCCATTCATAAACAGCAGAGCATACCGAAGGGATATCTTCTTTTGAAAACTCGAATACATCCGGCGTACTGGTCCAGGGGCGGACGATCTCACGTATTTCTCTCTGAATAGCCGGCAGCAATTCCTTATAGTCTAAATCTTTTGCATCTTTACGGTTAAGCAATTTTGTGTCATCCGGCAGATTATTTGAATTTTCATCTGTCTGTCCGGAAGAATTGTCAGCAGTGACGGAAGGTTCAGGCAGTCCTTGAAATGAACACCCTCCAATCATGATCAACATAAAAATACCAAAAATAAGTAAAACTGCTTTTTTCATAATTCTGCCTTTCCATGGAGACGGTCAATAGTTTGGTGTAAAAATTTCTTGAGGTTCCTGTAAGTGCTTATTTTTTTCTTACCCGGGTGCCGTTCGTCAGGTTGTATCGGATCATAGCCGACGGTTATTTGAACAGGAACGATGGCGGCGGTTCTCCGGTACAGGAATCCGGGAGCTCGTTCTTTGACTTACCCTTCTTCCCCCATCTTTTCCGTCAGGTCATGAAGACTCTTCTCGAATTGTTCTCTGGTGATCGCTCTCCGCTCCAGAAAGGCCTCCAGCAGGGCTTTCTGCCTGAGGTAGAGCTGATGCTTCTTTTCTTCCCGGGAAAGGGAGGCCCATTCCTTTTGCTCCGCTGCCGTTTCCAGGCGGAGGTCAAACAGGGCAGACCGGCATTCGTTGATGATCCTGAGTTTATTCAGGCTGGAGAAGTCTGTGTTGGCGCCGGCATTGTTCAGGATCTCATAGATCCCGTCAGCATCATCGTTTACAAAGCAGGCATTGATGCGGTTCAGCTCGGCAGCGACCAGGGCTTCCGCCTTTGCGGCCGCGCTTTCTTCTTCTCTGAAGACCGTTTCCGGACGATCGCCGAAATAGCAGCGGTACCGGTCGATCTTGTCCTCATCCAGAAGATAGTTCCGGGTTTCCCGTCCGAACATCAGCTTTCTGTCCTGCAGTTCCTCTTTGTTCCGCCGCATTTCGCGCTTCATCACCCGGATCTTGGATTTCAGGAAAGAGGTTCCCTTGATGAACACGGCATAGTCATTAAAGACGGAAGGATCGTCGATATAGAGGTAGATCCAGATGCCGTCGATGATATATTTGTTTTCCCTGTGCGCCTTCGCGTACGCCAGCGCGAAGCTGATGAAATCCAGGAACACCTTATCTTCATAGTCTTCTTTGGGGATGCTGTTCCTTTCTTCGATCCCGATATAATACTTCGCTCCCTCGCCGGTAAAGAAGCTGTACAGCATATCGGAATAGTCCTTCAGCTCCTCCATGGTGAAATGGTCCTTCGTGAGAAGCAGGTCATCAAGTTCGATGTGGTCGATGTCATCGCCCTCGAGAGTCCTGGCCATCACCGACTTTCCGCTGCCAGAATGCCCCAGGATAAAGCAGATGTTCGTCTCGCCTGAGTTGAAGCTTTCTTCCTTGTAGTAAAGATCCGGCTCTGTAACGGCATACTTATCCGTCGGCAGCTGCAGATCGGCAAAGAGGCGGCTGTCATCGCTCAGGCTTTCTTTGATCAGATCGTACATTTCCGGCACCGTATGACCCAGGAATTCCACTGAATAATAGTCGGAGAACCGCTTCTGCCTCCTCGGAAGGGTTTTGTACCTAATGTATACTTGATTGAGTTCTTTTTGAGTAGTTATCGTATCGGTGATCAGGGAGAGGGAGGTGTCCTGCATCGCCTGCGCCAGATCGGTGTATTTTTCCATGGTGCTTCCTCGCATTACAGGTATTATGGTTTTTGGTAAAAACGGACAGCAGCCCGGCTGTTTCCGTTTGACTCATCCATAGGGTCTATGGTGATGATTATACTCTGTTTGCGGATGGAATCAAGACCGGAGAGGAGACAAGGCTGAATGCAGCATTCCGCCAACCGAGGACTTGTGCGGATATTGGATTTGATATATTAAGCGTCCCTTGTTTTCTGGTTGAATCGTATGATACAATAAATGAAAATCTGAAATTGATCCATTACCCGGAGAAGATGTTAATGAAGAAGGAGCGAGCAGTACGGAAATTGCAGACGAAAGTTTCCGCAGATAGAGAGTTTCCAGCGGAAGCTCCGGACATGAGCGTGCCCTGCGGCGATGGGATCATCAATATCCGGGTGGGTGCGATCATTCAGAAAAATGACCGTATCCTGATGGTCAGAAACGGTCTGTCCGATTATTTCTATTCTGTGGGCGGGCGGATCAAGTTTGGTGAAACCGCAGATGAAGCGGTCATCAGGGAAGTTTTTGAAGAGACCGGCGTCAGGATGGAGATCGATCATCTGGGCTTTGTTCAGGAAAATTACTTTATCGGCGATTCTCCCGCAAAGCTTGGAAAGGTGATCTACGAACTCGGTTATTATTACTACATGAAGGTGCCGGAGGATTTTGAACCGGTGTGTGAGAGCATCACCGAAGACGGACAGACGGAATATCTGGAATGGGTCTCTCCGGAGGAACCCCGGACCATCTACCCGGAACTCTTCAGGACAGAGCTGGACATTGCCGACAGATCCGTAAAGCATCGGGTGAAGGACGACCGTTTCTATATCAGAAGAATGACGCCGTCGGACCTCGGACCGCTTCATGAACTGCTTTCCGATCCTGAGGTGATGAAATATCTGGAGCCGCCCTTTTCCCGGGAACAGACAGAAAGTTTTCTTGCGTCCCAGGGGCTGGCGGATCCGCCCCGGATCCTGGCGGCGGATGATAAAGATCACACCTTTATGGGCTATGTCATTTATCATGATTATGATGAAACGAGCAAAGAGATCGGCTGGGTGCTGAAAAAGGAGATATGGGGGCAGGGCATGGCAAGCCTGCTGACAAAACAGCTCATTGCCCTGGCCGCATCGGAAGGAAAAGACGCAGTCATTGAATGTGTTCCGGAGCAGGCGGCCACGAAGGCCATCGCAGGAAAACACGGCTTTCAGAAAGCTGGTGAACGGGACGGCCTGGAGATATACAGAAGAAAGCGGGAATAAACCTGCTAAAAAGGAACAGAAGGGGCTGACAGGGAGCAAAATGGCCTGAAATGGAGCAAAATGGCCAGAAATGGAACAGAATGGCCTGAAATGGAGCAGAATGGCCTGAAATGGAATAAAAGGGGTTGAAAATCTGAAGCTGCAGGAGCCGGAGCTTTAATAACCAGGAACCGGAATCATTGATTGACTTATCCCGCCGCCGATTGTATGATTACGGCAGAGATAACGGACTGCCGGGCGGGGGGCCCGGCACATTATGATAACCGGAGGTTGATCTTTATGAGAATTATACGTCCCTTGAATGAAAACTGGCTGTTTGTGAAAAAGCAGGATCAGGATCCGTCGGTGATTCCCGAGGGTGGCGTTCGGGTGGATCTTCCGCATACCTGGAATGCGGTGGACGGCCATGACGGCATCGTCACGGAGGTGGCCGGTCCCGACTGGGCCAAAGGGGATCTTTCCAAAGCGCCGGAGGACAGCTATGACCGGGGAAGCTACTGGTATTATAAAACGTTTGAAACGCCGAAGCAGCCTTTAAAAGACGGGAAAGTCTATGTGGAAGTGCTGGCAGCGGGACAGCAGGCGGCGGTCTATGTCAACGGGCAGAAGGCCTGTTATCATGAGGGCGGCTATTCCGCTTTCCGTGCGGACGTTACCGCTTTCTGTTATGAAGATCGGGAAAACCTGCTGGCCATTAATGTAAGCAACGTCTACCTGACCAACGTCTATCCCCAGTTCGCGGATTTTACCTTCTACGGCGGACTGTACCGGGGCGTGAATCTGATCTGCGTACCGGACGCTCATTTTGACCTGGATTATTACGGCGGTCCCGGCGTCATGGTGACGCCGTCGGTTGAAGAAGACGGCAGCGCCATGTTCGAGATCGAGTCCTTTGTCAAAGGGGCCGATGAGAACTTCACGGTGCTGTATACCGTTAAGGATGCCGAAGGAAAGGAAGCCGCCCGGGGAACCCGTCCCGTTACGGATTCCGGGATCTGTCTGCCCGTACCCGATGCGAAGCTCTGGAGCCCGCAGTCGCCCTATCTTTATATGGTGACGGCAGCCCTGGTCAGAAGAAATGAGGTCCGTGATGAAGTTACGGTCCGCTGCGGCGTCCGCTATTTCTCCTGTGATCCGGATAAGGGCTTCTTCCTGAACGGCCGGTCCCTGCCGCTTCGGGGCGTCAGCCGTCATCAGGACAGGCTTTACAAGGGCAATGCGCTGACCCGGGAAGACCATTATGAGGACGCCAAAATCATTAAGGAGCTGGGCGCCAATTCCATCCGTCTGGCTCACTATCAGCATTCCCAGGATTTCTACGACGCCTGCGACGAGCTGGGCTTTGTGGTCTGGGCCGAGATCCCCTTTATTACGATCATGAGCCAGGATCCAAAGGCCCACGAGAACTGCATCAGCCAGATGACGGAGCTCATCGTTCAGAATTATCATCATCCGTCCATCTGTTTCTGGGGGCTTAGCAACGAGGTGCTCCTGGCCGGCAAGGATAATGAGCAGCTGGTGCAGAACCATCGGGAGCTGCAGGCGCTGGTGAGGTCGCTGGATCCTTCCCGGCTGACCACCCTGGCCCATGTGAGCAACACGCCGGAGGACAGCGAACTGCATGATATCACGGACGTGGAAGCCTACAACCATTATTTCGGCTGGTACGTCGGCACCATGGAGGACAACGGCCCCTGGCTGGATGCCTATCAT
The DNA here is from genome assembly GCA_017438305.1 of Lachnospiraceae bacterium. Lineage (GTDB taxonomy): Bacteria > Bacillota > Clostridia > Lachnospirales > Lachnospiraceae > UBA1267. The sequence continues at coordinate 4,842 of JAFRVX010000091.1, forward strand.
GAAAATCATCCTGACCGCTGTGTGGGCGTGTCTGAGTACGGCTGCGAGGGCATCCTGACCTATCATTCCGCGAAGCCGGAGAAGCAGGATTATTCCGAGGACTATCAGGCCCTGTATCACGAATGCCTGGTCAAAGTTTTCAGCGAGCGCCCCTGGGTATGGTGCAGTTATGTCTGGAACATGTTCGATTTCGGCGCGGCCGCCAGGAATGAGGGCGGCGTTGCCGGCAGGAACAATAAGGGCCTGGTGACCATCGACCGTAAGATCAAAAAGGACAGCTATTATATCTATAAGGCTTACTGGAATCCCGAGCCCATGGTCCACATCTGCGGGAAGAACTACGCCCAGCGCGCCGGGGAGACCACAGAGATCCGGGTCTATTCCAACCAGCCGGAGGTCTCGCTCTATTTAAACGGCGAGCTTCAGGAAGTCAAGGCCGCCGATAAGGTCTTTGTCTTCACGGTGGCTTTGCAGGAGGGCATGAACACCCTCTGCGCCCGGGCCGGCGATGTTTTGGACACGGCGGTGCTGGAGAAGGTGGACAAAGAGCCTGATATCTATTACCTTCCCCCGGAGAAGCGGAGGAGAGGATAAGGGAACGGATCCCGGAAGGGAAACATCATTTAAAAACAATACGGACAGGGTATGGACAGAGATATGAATGAGATGACAGGTCTGCAGCAGAAAACACTGAAAAAGAAGAATTACGGGAAAACGAAACTGGCCTGTTATTTGGGCTTTGTGACCCAGGCGATAACGGCGAATTTCGCGCCGCTGCTTTTCCTGACATTTTACAGGACTTACGGAATATCCTATGCGGACCTGGCGCTGATCCCGCTGGTCTTTTTCCTGACCCAGCTGGTAGTGGATTTCCTGTGCGCCAGGTTTGCGGACAAGATCGGTTACCGGCGGAGCATAGTCGTGGCGGAGATCCTGTCGTCGGCAGGGCTTCTGATGCTTTCCTTTGTGCCGGACCTCTGTCCGCATCCTTTGACCGGCATTCTGATCTGCGTGGTGATCTATGCCGTCGGCAGCGGCCTGATAGAAGTGCTCTGCAGCCCGATCATTGAAGCCTGCCCCTTTGAGAATAAAGAGAGCATGATGAGCCTCCTGCATTCTTTTTACTGCTGGGGCGTAGTGGGGACCATTCTGGTGTCCACTGGTTTCTTTGCGCTTTTCGGGACCGCCAACTGGCGCATTCTGGCGTGTATCTGGGCGCTTGTCCCGCTTTACAATGTTGTCAACTTTGCCGTCTGTCCCATTGAGCCGATAACCGAAGAGGGAGAGGGCATGACGATGCGGCAGCTTCTGAAGACGAAGATCTTCTGGCTGTTTATCCTCCTGATGGTCTGCGCAGGAGCGTCGGAACTGTCCATGGCCCAATGGGCGTCCGCCTTCACGGAATCTTCCCTGGGCATATCCAAGACCACCGGAGATCTGCTGGGCTGCTGCGGCTTTGCCGTCTTCATGGGGCTGAGCCGGGCCTGGTACGGCCGATACGGCGAAAAGGTGAATCTTACTTCTTTCATGATCGTATCCGGGGTCCTCTGCCTGATCAGCTACCTGCTGGCAGCCTTTGCCAAATGGCCTTTCATGGGGCTGCTGGGCTGTATGCTGTGCGGGTTTTCGGTAGCGATCATGTGGCCCGGTTCCTTAAGCATATCCTCCTCCAGACTGCCGAAAGGGGGCACGGCGCTGTTCGCCTTCCTGGCCCTGGCAGGCGATCTTGGCGGAGCGGCGGGACCAGCCCTTGTGGGAAACGTTTCCGAGTTTTTCGGTGAGAATCTCCAGGCAGGCCTTCTGGCCGGGATCATCTTCCCCATCCTGCTGGTGGTAAGCGTGCTGTTTCTCAGGAAGACACACAAAACAACGGCCTGAAAATGAATAAGCAGGAGGATCCATATGAAATACGGAATTTATTACGCATACTGGGAACAGGAATGGGGCGGAGATGTCATTCCTTATATTCACAGGGTAAAAAGACTTGGTTTTGACATTCTTGAGGTCGGCTGCCACAACTTTATTGACGTTGACGATGACTATCTCCGGTTGGTGAAGCAGACTGCCGAAGAGGAAGGCATCATGCTGACCGGCGGCTACGGAAATGATATTCATCATAACATTTCTTCTTCTGATCCCGCGGTGGTCCGGGCTTCTATGGAAAAGTTCGAGGGAACTTTCCGTAAGATGTACACGGCAGGTATTCATAAGCTGGGCGGCAGTCTCTATTCCTACTGGCCGGTGGATTACAGCCGGCCGATTGACAAACCGGGGGACTGGAAGCGCGCTGTCCGGAACATGAGAGAACTTGCGGACATTGCCAAAGAATATGAGATCACCCTGGGCATGGAGGTTCTGAACCGTTTTGAAGGCTATCTGCTTAACACCTGCGCGGAGGCGGTAGACTATGTCAGTGAAGTTGACCGTGAGAATGTCAAGGTGATGCTCGACACCTTCCATATGAACATTGAAGAAGATTCCTTCGGTGACGCTGTGCGTCTTGCGGGTAAGCTTCTGGGCCACGTGCACGTCGGAGAGGCAAACCGCCGTCCCCCCAGCGCAAAGGGCAGAATTCCCTGGGCTGAAATCGGCGTAGCCCTGAACGACATCCATTATGACGGCACGGTCGTCATGGAGCCTTTCGTCCGCCCGGGCGGCACAGTCGGTAATGAGATCCGCATCTGGCGCGATCTGTCCGAAGGGGCCGCGAATGAGCAGCTCGACGCAGACGCCGCGAACGCCGTGAGATTCCTGAGAGGGCTCTGGGGCTGAGGCAGCAGCAGACACCCTTATCTTCAATCAGTATTATTCAGTCTTTTCCTCCTGAACAGCCTTCTGCAAACCAGCAGCATCGCCAGGGTGACAAGCGCCGCGATAAAGGCTGCCAGATAGATATTTTCATTGGGAATAAAGGATTTTGTGCCGTCATCATTCAGAATGGTGTCGGCATTTTTCAATACCAGGGCGCCGATCCAGGGGCCGATCACGCCCGGGATCAGGACCTGGGAGAAGATACGGAGCCCCTGCAGCCGCCCGGCCTTTCCGGCGGGCGTATTGTCGCGGATCATCGCGCCGAAAACTGCCATGCCGGACAGATAGCCGCTCAGCATGAGAAGCGACCCGATAAACACCAGGGGCGTATTCCTGAAGAAATACAGAAGCGTATAGCCCGACATCAGCATCAGGAGCGAGGGAACGACGGACCTCAGGAAGCCCAGCCGGTCGTAGATCCTGCCGTAGAAGAACGTGACGACGGACGCCAGGAGGATCGCCGGCGCCATGATCAGCACGTAGTTTTCCAGTTTGAGGGCGACCGTATAGTAAAGGATCAGGTAAGGCATGAAGATCTGGATTGAGATATTAAACAGGATAAAAGCCGCCAGGATCAGGTACAGGAGCCGGTTCTGCCTGATGACTTCCGGCCGGAATCCGTAAAGGATGTTGCTGATGACGGACTCCTCTTTCTGGGGTTTGATATCCGGGTCCTCCAGAAGAAACAGGCCCAGGATGCCCGCCAGAAAGACCACGCTGCCGACGATCATATAGATTATGGTCCAGCTTTTGGCCTGGTCCAGGTCAAAGCTCATAAAGCCACCGAAAACCACCAGGACCGCCAGAAGCGGCATCATGGAGTTGATGCCCTCGGCCTTTCCCCGGTCCCCTTCGCCGGTGGAATCCGTGAGCCAGGCGTTGAAACAGGCGTCGTTGGCGGTGGATCCGAAGAAGGTCATCACGCAGTCCATGACGATGACCAGGGAAACGCCCAGGGTCATGGCTGCGGCCGCGGACCCCGCCAGAGGAGAAAGCATGTCCAGACGGATCAGGGAGAAAGCCTGAATGGAGATGCCCCAGATGATATAGCCTCCGGCGATGAAAAGCTTCCGCTTGCCCACCTTGTCCGAAAGGGCGCCCATCAGCAGGGTGGTCAGGGCTGCCGCGATGGCGGACGCCGCCACCATGGTCGAGATGGCGGCCGCATCGGCCCGGAACATTTTATAGATAAAGACGTTGAAATACATGTTTTCCACGACCCAGGCGATCTGCCCCACCAGGGAAAAGATCACAAGGGACGCCAGAAATCTGCCGGAAAGTTTCTTCTTCATGGAATCTGCCTCCTCTTGGTCAGAAAATGCCAGGCAAAGCCATGGTATTGCTGAGGGAATCCGTATTGATGGATCGAAATATCTCACTGAACTATATTGGTTTCATTATAGGATTTATAAGGCAAAAGTCAATTCCCAGGTATGAAAACAGTGCTGTTCAGGTATGGAAACAGTGCTGTTTTGCTGGTCTCGAAGAAAAGATTGCGTATTTTGCACATCCTGTGATAAACTCAAAACAGAAAAGAGTTTATAAGGCCAGAAAACAGGCAGTCAAGGTACAGAAAGCAGGCAGTCATGGTACAGACATTAAGAATGCAGAAGACAGCCGTCGATGAAAGCAGAATGGAAATCGGAAACAGAGACCAGCCTTTACGAAATGAAAACAGACCAGCCTTTGCGAATTGTATATAGACCGGGGGAAAGATCATGAACTATCGGAGACTTCCTTTTGAACAGTATTTTATCAATACCAGTCTGGACCGGAACCATACCAGGAAGGTAACCTATCCCATAAAATATACGGCAGTGAAATATAATGCGGGCGGCCTTCTGTCTTTTCTGCATATCATGCATGAAATGAATTATGAGATCCACTACGAGAGAAGCCGCAATGTGATCCAGCTGAACTTTGAAAAGACCACGGGCTTTACGGACTGGTTTGCCAACGTCGTGGAATTCTCCGCAAAATACTATGACGCGATCACGTTTGAAAATAAGCCCTTGCAGCTTCGCGTCCACCACGGGTGGGGCAATATGTATAAAAGCATCAAGCGGGAGGTCCGGAAGAAGTGGCAGGAGTTTCATGAAGCCTATCCCGATGCCGAAACCGAGATCGTCGGATGGTCAATGGGATCCGGCCTGGCTATTCTGTGCTGCCAGGATCTGCATTACAATTTCGGCGTCAGATCCCATCTGTTCACATACGGCAGCGTCCGGCCATTTAAGGCGGTCCGGTACAATGAAGCCGCGATGAAAAGATACCTTCTTTCAACCTCCAGCGACTGCTGGAACTTTGCGGACATTAATGACATTATCTCCTACATGCCGCCCTTCAGACGATGGATGATGATCCGCCGCGTAGACGTTGCCATGGATAAAGGCCGCAGGTTCTGGCGGCTGTTCAGAGTCGTCCGGTATCATTCTCATTATGACGAAGAAAAGCTTTACAAATTAATCGATGAGTAAACTGTTTCAAGAGGAAGATCGATAGATAACGTTGATAGATAAATTGATGTTAATTGCGATGACAATAAGCGCCGAACAGAAAAGCTCCGCACCGATGATAAGGCTGTGCGGAGCTTTATTCAATTATTCGGGGAAGAAAGGGGAAATGGGGGATGGTTCTTGCTATTAAAGACTGCAGCTTTTCAGGTATACCGTCAGTATAGTGAGATTGGTGTTCTGTTTTATTATATTGTATCTATATTGCAACAGAACCTTGTCTGTGATATTCTGCTGATAATAGTATAAGGAGTCCGTCATGAACTATATCAAGATATTTTTAGCTTCCTCCATCGTTGAATTTGAACACGAACGGACCTCGCTCAAAGAATATATCAGTACTCTGAATGACATCTATATCCGGCGGGGCGTCTACTTTGAATTCCAGCTCTGTGAGAATCTCTCCAACGCCGTAGCCCTGGGAAGAAAACAGGATGAGTATAACGCATTCATCCGTGAAGCTCAGTACTTCTATATCCTCATTGGCAAAAAAGCCGGGGATTATACGATTGAAGAGTTTGACGTGGCACTGAAGGCTTTCCGGGAATCTGGGTCACCGAAGATCTATACCTATTTCCTCACCCTTCCCGAGGGACAATCCGCAGAAGAAAGCACCCTTCAGTTCATGCAGCGGATGGACAGGGAACTGGGCCATTACTATACCACCTTTTCCCATATCGATGCGGTGAAGCTTAATCTGCTTCTGGAGATCTGCCGGGATCCGCTGGCAGGCGGCCAGGTGAAGCTGGAAGACGGAAAGGCTATACTGGATGGAAAGTCAGTCCTCTCCATAGAAAATGTGCCGGTCTACAGCAAAAACGAAACCATTCAGAAACTGCTGAAAGAGAAACGTGAGCTGGAAGAAGAATACAGCGCGTTAATGGGAATGCCGGAGAGTGACGCTGTCATTCGGATGCGGCTGTCCAACAGCAGCAAGCGTAATGAGATCACCGAACAGCTGCATACACTGGAAATGGATGTGCTGGGCCTTTGCCGTACGATGTCGGAGAAACGCCAGCTGGGACAGTCAATTAACTGGAGAGAACGGAAGGCGCTGGAATATATAGACGCCGGTAATTATGAAGCTGCAGTTGAAATACTCAAAGATCCTGTCTGGAAAGAAGAAGTCAGGCAGGCGGAAGAGCGTAAAAGACTGGCCAAAGAACTCAATGAACAGGCTGATGCAGACATAAGAGAATATATCTCCGGTCAGCGGACGCGGATCCAGACAATAAGGTCTACCGGCATCAATGCAGAGAAAGCCAGGGAGATAACCGGGATCTATGAAGAAATCAGTGTGCTGGCAGAAGATAATCAGCTCGATATGGATGTGCTGTATGACTATACCTCATTTCTGGATGATCAGAATCAGTTTACAAAAGGGATCCAGGTGGTTGAGAAGTTGTATAAATGGTATGAACAGAAAGCCGGAGTTACTGAACAGGAAAAAGCAAGGCTGTTCAACTTAATGGGGAATTTGTATTCCGATAATCGAAACTTTTCTTCAGCTGAAACCGCTTACCGGAAAACTCTTGAGATCTATTCCCGCCTGGCGCAGGAAGATCCTGCTGCTTATGAACCAAATGTGGTGATGACCTGCAATAATCTGGCGATTCTTTTAAAAAACACAGGCCGTTTTAAGGAGTCTGAAGAATCCTACCGGAAAGCTTTGGAGATCTATTCCCACCTGGCGCAGGAAGAACCAGCTGCTTATGACCCAGCTGTGGCGACGATCTGCAATAATCTGGCGAATCTTCTGTCTGACACAGGCCGTTTTAAGGAGGCTGAAGAATTCTACCGGAAAGCTCTGGAGATCCGTACCCGCCTGGCGCAGGAAAATCCGGCTGCTTATGAATCAGATGTGGCGATGACCTGCAATAATCTGGCGCTTCTTCTGTCTGACACAGGCCGTTTTAAGGAGGCTGAAGAATTCTGCCGGAAAGCCTTGGAGATCCATACCCGCTTGGCGCAGGAAGATCCTGCTGCTTATGAACCAAATGTGGCGATGACCTGCAATAATCTGGCGATTCTTTTAAAAAACACAGGCCATTTTAAGGAGGCTGAAGAATTCTACCGGAAAGCTCTGGAGATCTATTCCCGCCTGGCGCAGGAAGATCCGGCTGCTTATGAACCAGATGTGGCGACGACCTGCAGCAATCTGGCCCTTCTTCTGGTTGATACTGGCTTTCTGCAGGAAGCAAAAGAACTATTACAGAAGGTTTATCAGATCTATATAAAATATCCTCATTATGCTGATAAAGCAGAGAAAGTCCGGAGATATCTGGAATCTCTCTCCTGATTCAACTTGTCCTACTTCAATAGTTTTACATATTATGAAACTGAGGAAGCATAGGAGAAGTGCAGAAAAGGAACATCAAACCTCATAAAACCGCCCGCCCATTCAGACTCCTGAAGCCTTAATGGGCGGGCATTTTCTTTATTTATGCGTGCTGCAAGCTCCGGAAACCGGATTGCCAGACCACTGATCGCCTGTGATTATCCTGTTCCCAAACTGTTTTGCGTCAGGAGATTTTCCCGGCAGGACGTGATGGTCCTCTCCATCTGCCCCTTTTAGCTGTCTCCTCAGCCCCTCTTTTTCCTCTTCATCAGCACCCCGGCTCCGATCAGCGATACGGGCATCAGCCAGAACCAGATCAGGGAGTGGTTGTCGCCGGCAGCGGGCACATCGTTTTCACTGTCTTCATCTTCATTGTCATTGTTTTCTTCTCCGAGCTTTCCTGAAGAGGAAACGGATAAGGTGATCTCGGCTTTTCCATCGTCAAAGAGGATGGAAACTGTGTGATCGCCTTTTTTCAGGCCGTTCAGGAAGGGGGGATTCAGGGTCACTACGGTGCTGCTGGAAACAGCCGTATAATCCTTGTCTTTCCGGATGTTTTTGTCGTCAACTGATACGCTTGTGAAGTGGGAGAAGCAGGTCTCGTCGGCTTCGCTGCGTCTGACAACGATCTGAAGGCCTTCATGACCGCCTTTCACCCAGGACAGGGAAGTTTCGGATATGATGGTATAAAGATCTTCTGGCTTATCAGGATCCGTAGGTTCGTCGGGCTCATCCGGCTCGCTAGGATCATCGGGTGAGGTGCCTTCTGATACGATCACCCGGACGCTGGTCTCGCATTTGCAGTACTGTCCCCAGCCGCTGCCATCGGTGGAGGTGTTCACATGCACTACTGTCTCTCCGGCGGAGAGGGCTTTCAGCACGCCGTATTCATTCACGGAAACGATGGCCTCGTCGTCGGCGTAATAGTCATAGCTGTTGATCACGGCGGGAGAGGGTTCTGTCCAGAAAATAACGGGCGCCTGGCTGCCGACGGTCAGGCGGATCTCCTCCTGCTCCGGCACGATGCTTTCCGGGACCGGCAGGTCTTCTCTGGTGATGACCAGGGTGAAGGTCCGGGAAGCGCCGTTCTTCAGCTTCGCGGTGATGGTGACTTCCCCGGAGCCGGTATAGGTGACGACGCCGTTTTCACTGACTGTGGCCAGGTTTTCATCGGAGGAAGACCAGTCCACCCGTTTATCCATGGCGTCTTCGGGAATCACACAGTAATCGATGGTGTATTCCGGAAGGATGCGGTTATAGCCGGTGATATCGGCGGTTTTCCGGAAAGTGATGTCTTCGGCGCGGGTGGCCTCTCTTTCATCCACGTAGGCTGCCGTGAGGACCATGTCGCGGTCGACGACGGTCTTCTCTTTGATGAGATTTCCATCTTCATCTTTCCAGCCCAGGAAAACGAAGCCTTCCTTTTCGGGATGATCTTCATTGCCGTAAATGAAGTTGTAGCCGTTGTTCTCCTTATAGGTGAGGGCGTAGATCTCGCCGTCCGCCATGAAGGTGACGCTGTGGGCCAGATCGTCGAGCTGGGAAAGATTGGCTTCGGCCCAGTCAAGGCGGTTTCTGATCCAGGTCTTGACATCGTTGATGGCCTCTTCATAGGTGCCGGACGTATGATACATGATAAAATCCTGGTCGGCCGAAGCTTTGGTCTCTTCGTAATACTGATCGATGACGCCGCCGTCTTTGATCAGCTTTTCGATCGCTTCCTTAAAGGCCGGCCACTGGTTTTTCACTTCCTCCAGGAAACCGCCGGCTTCCCTGTCGCAGAACAGGGCGTTCAGCCATTCGTGGCGGGGGGAGAAATCTTCATAGTAGGGCTGATAGCCCCAGGCGTAGTCGAAATCCCACAGCGGGCCCCAGAAGATCTTTCCGGTAACGCCGTCCGCGTCCCGCTTTTTGTAGATATAGGTGCTGCCTGTGGCGAAGCCGTCCGTATTCATCGAGAAATCGTTGACCCACCAGTACTTGGCAGCGGATTCAATATCCATCAGTTCTCTGTAGCCGGTGCCGGGTGAGAACAGGACGTCTTCAACCTTCTGGATATGGTTCTGGATGTACTGCTGCTGGACCGGGTTTTCATAGGCGTCGCCCAGTTCCGGAAGGATCATGTCTTCTTCCAGGAGGGGAGGGGTTTGTTCTGAATCCGCGTCATCTCCCAGCCCGTTCATGAGAAGATTTTCTTCCTCGGTGTCAAAGGAGGGGGTGTGGGTGCCCCATTCCACGCCTCTTCTGGTAAAGAAGCGGTCGGGGGAACCTTCCCGGAGCTGTATCGCGTTCTGCACCAGGTAGCCGCCGGTGATGACCGGCTCGTCCGTATCGGTTTCTATAAGCTCATCGATCTCGAGGCGGTTCGTGTCAACCCGGACAGTTTCGGTAAAATAATAGCTTCCGAGGTACCTGGTGCCGAATTCCTGACCGGTCATGACCAGGTCCACCGGCACGCCCCGGGGACTGAATTCAAAGCCCATCTCGTCGCCCAGCCAGCCGGTGATCCGGTCTTTGATGAAGGACGGATCTGACACATTGGCAAGAAGGGCCCAGTGCTTGTTCTTGCCCAGGCCGAAGACGTCGGTCTTCTTGTCCAGCTTGATCTTATAGGGCTTCTTCATGGACTTTTTCCAGGTGGAGTTGCCCCTTCCGCGGATGCTCATGGCCATGTCCTTCAGGCTTTCGCAGGGATTGTCCGGAAAGTCCAAATAATGGAAGCCCTCGGGCACTTCGATGCTGACGGTGCCGTAGCAGTAGACCGAGTGGTTCGGACTGGAATTCATGTCCTCGATGGTCCCCTGGGTCTCATCGATGTTTAAATAGACCACGGGGATGCCGTTGTCCGGCCGGACCTCCTCCGCTTCTTTAGAAGAGGCGAAGGCTGACGGGATCAGGAACAGCATCAGGAATAATAAAGAAACAAGGGAAAACAGGTAAGACCGTTTCCGTAAGAAGGTGATGTTCATATCCATCTGTTTATCTCCTGAAACATCAGAGAATTCTTCCGGGTCATTTCCCGGTGGTGCAGAAGCCGTACCAGGAGGAGCCGCCGGTTCCTCTTTCTCCCTGCCAGACGGCATAGACTTCATAGACGCAGTTTTTGATATCCGGCAGGCGGATGATGCTGCCGCTGACTTCCAGTTCCTGCGCTCTGTTGTACAGTTGTTTTGCATTCTGCAGGACAGCCGGGGTGAGTACAGCTTCATCCCAGTAACGGACCTCGATCTTATCCGGCTTCAGTTCAAAATCCAGCTGGACGTCGACAGGTTTTTCTATCTCGATGGGCGTCATAAGCGCTGTTAACCTTGCCGGAAAGTCGCTGTCTGCTTCTGCGCCTCTGCTGCCGGAAGTCCAGGAATAGGTAGCCTGAAGCGCCGGAGTTTTTTTACCGTTACATACGATAACCAGATCCGGGGCCTTATCAAAATCTTCCGTTGTCAGAACTTTGGACCGGCATGAAAACAGAAACATGGTTCCCAGAAGACATAAAGTTATTAAGAATCGGTAATACTTTCGCATCCTTCACTTCTCCCCGGCATATCGTCTGCCAGAACACTCTGGTTCTTTTTTGCTTCTGCATTTTATCCGTCAGATCATTCTTTCCTATGTTCTTTGTCAGATGATCTTTCCGTCGATCAGGACGGTCCTGATGACGGTATCGCTCACCATGGGATCGCCGTCGGTAATGACGATGTCGGCGTCCTTGCCGGCTTCCAGCGTGCCCACCCGGTCTTCGATGCCGATCTGTCTGGCGGGATTGATGGTAATGGCCTTCAGCGCTTCAAAGGGATCCATGCCGGCTTTTACAGCCAGGCCTGCGCAGAGGGGCAGGTACTCCTGGGGAATGACCGGAGAGTCCGTGATGATGGAGACCTGGCAGCCGCGGGAGGCCAGGATGCCCGGCGTAGCCCAGGACTTGTTCTGCAGTTCGAACTTGGTGGCGTGGGTCAGCGTGGGGCCGACGGCCAGCGGATAGGGACAGTCGGCCAGTTTGTCCGCGATCAGATGGCCTTCGGTGACGTGCTCGATGGTGAGCAGGACGTCGAATTCCTTTGCGAGGCGGATAGCCGTCAGGATGTCATTGGCCTGATGCGCGTGGATCTTCAGCGGGATTTCCTTTTTCAGGACGGGGATCATGGCTTCGCACTTGAAGTCGAAGGAGGGGCGCTTGAAAATATCGTCGCCGGCTGCTTCCTTTTTGGCCAGGTATTCTTTTGCCTTGAAGAGCATGTTCCGGATAACGGAGGCCGTCGACATACGGGCGGCGTTGCCCTTGTCCCGGTAGACCCGCTTGGGATTCTCGCCCAGCGCGCATTTCATGGCGATGGGGGTCTTTACGATCATATCGTCCACGCAGACGCCGGTGGTCTTGACGGCGATCCAGGTGCCGCCAATGGGATTGGCGCTACCCTGGCCGGTGGCGACGGTGGTCACGCCGCCCCTGGCGGCATGGTAAACGCTGGGATCCAGCGGGTTGAAGCTGTCCTCCGCCCGGAGATGCGGGGTGCAGACGTCGCCGTGTTCGTTATAATCCGCGCCTTCGAAGCCGATGCCCCAGCCGTCCAGGCCGAGGTGGCAGTGGGCATCGATAAAGCCCGGATAGATCTGAAGGCCGGAAGCGTCGATGCATTCTTCTCCGGAAGCCGGCAGAAGAGAAGGCGCGATCTCTTTGATCTTCCCGTCCTCTATACGGATATCGGCGGTATAGGGTTCACGGCTGACAGCGTCATGTATAAGTCCGTTTTTGATAAGCATGGTTTCCTCCTGTGAATTGCTTTGTTTTCGGGTGCACCGGATCGGTCTTGCCCGCCGGCAGTCCTGCATTTTTTTCTGCCTTCGCAGCAGGATCCAGTCTGCGGCGGTGTGATCGTTTCTCCTGTGTGCAGTGTGTCTGGATCCGGTTTGCAGTAGGATCCTTCTTAAATATTTTAAGATAAGTCGATTATAACAATGCGGTTTTATGATTACTATAACCGAATAGGTTAAAATCTGCATTGAAGCTTTGAAAAATCCGCGAAAGTGTTATACTGTAAATGGATAATACAGAGACAGCATATTAATTCCATGGAGAATGGTGAAGGATGAAGGATAAAAAATCACAGGGAGTTCCCGCAAGGACACTCTCTGAAGAAAACAGAAATACAACAGGGATGAATTCTCCGGAAAATCCCAGGGGATATCCTGCTGGGAAAAAGGGACTCCTGTTCTGGATCCTGCTGCTGGCCGCGGCGAACGTTCTGGCCATCGGGATCTTTCTGTTCATCCAGCTGTTCCGGTCCGATGAAGTCCTGAAGCAGGAAAAAGAGCAGATGGCGGCCCTTGCAGGCGTCAACCGGGAGATCACCGGGGAGGTCTATGACGAAGCTCTGGCGGTATCCTGTGACAACGGCACCTTTGTCGGGAAGGAAAAGAACGGGGTGCATAGTTTTAAAGGCATTCCCTACGCGGAGGCCCCGGTGGGGAAGCTCCGCTGGAAACCCCCGGTGGACAAAGCGGAGGGAGACGGCGTCTACGAAGCTTTTTATTTCGGAAAATCCGGCATTCAGACGGAAACTGAATCCGAGAGAGCCTCTCTGTATCTTCAGGGAGAAGACTGCCTGACCTTAAATATCTGGACTGCAGCTGAAGGACAGGAGGAGTCCGGAAAACGGCCGGTCATGGTCTTTTTCCCCGGCGGCGGCTACGGCTGGGGCGGTACTGCCGATCCTTTATATGACGGACAGTATTTTATCGAAGCCCATCCGGACGTACTGCTGGTAACGGTGAACTACCGGATCGGCATCATGGGTTTTGTGGACTTTTCCCGGGTCGAAGGGGGAGAGGACTACGAGGAGAGCGGCAACCTGGGACTTCTGGACCAGATATCAGCCCTCAGGTGGGTCCGCCGGAATATCGCCGCCTTTGGCGGAGATCCGGAGAACGTCACGATCTTCGGAGAGTCGGCGGGCGGCTCCAGCGTATCCTTCCTGCCCCTTATCGATATCGCGAAGGGGCTGTTTCACCGGGTGATCGCCCAGAGCGGTTCCCTGGCCTTTTCCTTCAGCAAGGAGGAGTGTCAGACTTTTACGGAGATGCTGCTGAAAGAGGCGAAGGCCTCTTCCATGAAAGACTTGCTGGCGTTATCGGAGGATGATCTGAAAAGGATCAATGAAAAACTGAACGATTACAACAACTTCCCGGAACGGGACGGGATCATCCTCCCGGAGGACGTCTATCTGGCCTATGCGGAGGGAAAGGCCTCGGATGTCGATATGCTTTCCGGGACCAACGCCGATGAAGCCCGGTACTGGATCCAGGAGGTGGGCGGCTATCCGGTCTATGCCCTGGCGGCGCCGGTTTTATATCAGTCGGTCCGGAAGAGCCTTTTAGAACCGGACCGGCGGTACGCGGATGCTTTCCTGGAGCTTCAGACGGAGGACGACCCCTGGGACATGACGGAGTTTTTCAATGAACTCTTCTTCCGGGTCCCGGCGGTCCGACAGGCGGAACTGCATGCCGGAACCGGCGGCAGGCACTTCATGTATTACTGGACGAAGGAATCGGAGATCGAGAATTACGGCGCCTGTCACGCGGTTGAGCTGTCGTATGTTTTCAATAACCTGGAGGATACCATCTATACCGGCGCGCCGGCGGATAAGAAGCTCGCCGAAGCGGTTCAGGAAATGTGGGTCAGCTTTGCGAAGACCGGCGATCCTTCCACGGACCGGTGGACATGGCTTCCCTATGATGACGCGGACCGGGTGACCATGGTGCTGGGGGACGACATACGGATGGTTCCTGATCCGCTGGAGGAACAGCGGGTGCTGACAGAGCCGCTTCTTAAGTACAGGCTGAACGGCTACTATATGATGGCGGATTACGCGTTTCTGTATTTAAGGAACCGCATCATCCGCGCCATCCTGATCCAGGCTGCCGTCAATGCGCTGATTTTGTTGATAATCGCCATAATAAGGTGGAAAAAATTAAGAAAACCCGTTATTACAGAGAGAATATATGTTGCACAGAAGGACTGATGATGTTATCATTTATCCATAATCTGATTCCAACTCCAAAAGTCGGACTCCACGGAATGTTTACATTCCAGTGGAGGAAAGACTTCTTGGCGTGCCCCTCATGAAGCACGAAGTAGAGTTTTTACTCCACGAGAGTGCGGAATGAGGGAGGATGGTGGGAGTGCGAAGCACGGAACCATCCGGAATCTACTTTTGGCGACTATATCATAATCTTAAAAATGAGTCTTTATAAAACCGCTTAAGACTCAAACGGCGTAATGTTTCAAACAGCGCAATGCTCAAAGCGCCATATAGCAAAAGGTGCAGCCCGAGGCTGAAAAATACAGGAATCATCTTAGGAGAAAAAAATGAACCTGGAAAACAAACTCTTTTCACAGACCCTGATCGACGGGGCACTGAACTATCCTGACAAACCGGCCATTACCTGCCGGGATCAGACCATTACCTACGGACAGCTGAAGACCGCGGCGGACCGCTGCACCCTGAAGCTGGCGGGAGCCGGCCTTCAGAAGGGCGACCGGGCGATCCTCTGGGGCTTTAACGGCATCGAGTGGATGGTGGCCTTTTTCGGCATCGTCCAGGCGGGCGGTGTGGCGACCCTGATGAATTACGGCCTGAAGGCGGCTGACGTGGCCGGCCTTTCCCGTATGGTCGGCGCTTCCTGGGGCCTGATCGGCGGCAACACCATCAGCATCGCGGACCCGGCGGCGGCTGCCAAAGCCCTGATCGACGGCGGCGTGCCCCAGAACCACGTTTTCCCGGCCACGGCCTTTGTGGCGCCGGATGCCTTCGCACCCCTTTCAGAGGAAGAAAACAAGGTGCTGGAAGGCCTTCTTACCAGGACAGAGCCCAGAGATTCCCAGGTGATCATCTACACCTCCGGAACCACCTCGCTGCCCAAGGCAGTGCTGCAGTCTTCTTTCTCGGTCTTAAGCAACGTGGAAGGCTGTATTGAAATGATCGAACCCGACACCGGCAATTCTTTATGCCTGGCGCTGCCCACCTTCCACAGCTACGGCCTGATGGTGGCCCATGCGTACCTGGCCATGGGACGGCACGTCTTCCTGACGCCGCTCCTCAAGCCCGACACGCTTTTCGGCATGATCTACGAGCATAAGATCACGGATATGTGTTCCGTGGGCGCCATTTACGGCATGCTGACCGCGATCCCTGAATTCGAAGAGAAATTATCCGGACAGCTGAGGCTCTGCATCGTCGGCGGCGGCTTTACGACGCCTGTTGAAATGATGCGGTTTGAGAAACTCCTGGGCGGCGGCAAGCTCCTGGGCGGATACGGCCAGACGGAATGTTCGCCGGTCATCACGCTGGAGACCTGCAGCGATCCGCTGGAAAAGAGGGCGGTTTCCGTAGGCAGAAGCCTGCCGAACCATGAGGTCAGGATCTGGAACGAAGGCACGGGCTTTGCCCCCCAGGGCGAGATCGGCGAGATCGTCGTCAAAGGCCCCAGCCTTATGAACGGCTACTTCGGGCTGCCGGAGGAGAAACAGGCCATCGATAAGGACGGCTGGCTCCACACCGGAGACCTGGGCCGTTTCGAGCCCGACGGCATGCTGCAGTTTGCCGGACGGATCAAGGATATCATCATCCGGAGCGGCGAGAACATCGCCCCGGTGGAGATCGAACAGGTCCTTATGGAACAGCCGGAGATCCGGGCTGCGAAGGTGCTTGGCGCTTCCCACCCCATCTGGGGCGAGAGCGTGGAAGCCTGCCTGGTCTTAAAGGGCGAGTTCGATGAGGTTTCCTTCAGGGAGCGGCTGAAAACGAGGCTGGCTTCCTTCAAGATCCCCTCTCATTTCTTTATTTACGACGCCTTCCCGCTGAACGAGAACGGAAAGCTGGATCAGCGGACGCTGCAGAGCGATATGGTGAGGAGGCTGTACGAGACCAATCTGAAGGCAGCGGTCAACGAGGGCCTGAGGATCCTCGACCTGAAGGTCAAGAACCGCGGCTATACCATCGTGCCTTCCTGCTCCATGATCGAGCAGCTGGCGGACCAGATCGGCTTCGATGAAGAAAAGGCCGGCCGGATCCGGCTGGGCGTGGAAGAGATGCTGACAGACCGTATCAGCAACGCCTTTGAAGAAAACGGCGAGATCCGCATGGAAGTCCTGCTGATGCCCGAGTGGCTCAGGCTCAGGTTCACGGATACCGGAAGACGGTACCTGCTGGAGTCCGAGGATGCTTCCATCAGCGCCAGGATCATCCTGGAAAACGTGGATTCCTATTCCACCGCGGAAACCGAGAAGGGCGAAACGGAATACTGCCTGGACTATACCTACGATGACGGCTTTGACGTCACCGGTTATCTGATGCAGTTTAAGGAGATCTGATGGAAAGCCGTTTCTTTTCAGAAGAAAAAGTCAATACGGGGCGGCAGCCGGAGCTGGACTTTTTAAAGGCCCTCTGCGTTGTCGGCATGATCATCACCCATGTGCTGCTGGACCTTGGCGACAAGGTCATGCCCACGGTGATCGATGATTATCTGACCGAGTTTTTCGGCGCCGCCACTTTTATGATCTGCATGGGCATCGGCATGGGCTACATGCGGAACCAGACACCGGCGGGGTATATGAAGCGGGGCTTCGGCCTGCTCACCATCGGACAGTTCCTGAATATCTTAAGGAACTGCATTCCGAACCTGATCGCCTACTGGATCACCGGCGGACAGTTCTTCATCGCCAATTCCCTGCTGATCCTGCAGTCGGATATCTTAAGCTTTGCTGGACTGGCCTTCTTCCTGATGGCCTTTTTCAAGAAGCTGAAGCTTAAGGAAAGCGTGATCCTGGCCCTGGGCGTCGTGCTGAATCTGGCGGTGCTGATCCTGTGGAACGTCATGCCGCTTTCGACGGAGACTCTGGTGCCTGCTGTGCCGGAGAATTATTTGGTAAGCCAGCTGCTGGGCTACTTCATCATCACCAAAGCCGAGGCCTATTTCCCGCTGTTCTGCTATTTTATCTTTGTTGCCTTCGGCTATTTCCTGGGGGCCTGGTATCCGCGGATCAAGGACAAGGACGGGCTGGCCAACTGGATCATGCTGATCTGCTTCCCCCTGACCCTGGCCTATTACCTGCTCCGGTTTTTAGTGGATATGCCTTTCCTGCCGGAACTGGGCTCGGATCTTCAGTATAATATGAAGCCAACCCCGGACGCGATCATCAACTGTGTGTTTACCTTAGGCATCCTGGCGCTTCTTTATAAGATCGTGAAAGCCATGAAGGGGAAGGTCCCGAAGGCTGTTTCCCACTTCTCGCAGTACATCAACAATTATTACTGCGTGCATTACATGTTTGTGCTTCCGGTGCAGACCATCCTGATCGCGGTGACCGGCGAACTCCTGCCCGGAAAGGTCATTCCCATTCTTTACAGTCTGTTTGCGGTCCTGATGAGCTATATCATTGTCACGGTGAACGAGAAGTACCTGCACATCCATTTTGCGACGCTGAAGGGGAAGAAGATGGCGGTCTTCGTGGCCTTTGTGTGGATCGCCACCATCGCCATAACCGCCTACGCCTATCCCCGGATCGAAGAATTTGCCAATATCTGGAACGAATACCTGCTGCCCTGATCCTCAGCAGTGAAGTACGGCAGGTTTTCCGAAGAACCGATTAAAGAATGTCTCAGCTGATCCGCTTAAGCAGACCGGTCCGAAGAGACCAGGCTGCAGAAGATCGATCAGAAGAGACTGAGAGACTGGTTCAGAGAAGCCGTCTCAGAGATCAATTCACAGAAAATAAGAAAAGCTTCCTGTATAGTTTAAATCGTGGTGGACGTTGAAAAGAAAGAATACCTCAGAGTAAAATAAGATTTACTGACTTGCCGGTTGGTAAAAAACTTATTAAGCAGAGAGGTATTCTAAATGAAGTCTAACACACA
>JAFRVX010000092.1 GCA_017438305.1 Lachnospiraceae bacterium
GCTTTTAGGCCTGACCGGCAACAGCCTTATGCGGACCATAGCCAATCAGACGGCGCCTTTCTTCCGGTCGGAAGGCATCCATGCGGTTTCCTATTTTTCCCTGGAGAACCTGAAAGGCGCGGGAATATCCCTGGCAGTCGGCGCGGCAGTGTACTTTCTGGTGGTGAGGAAGCTGCTGATGAAGAACGGCCGTTACGTAAATGTGCTTCCTGCCTGGATGGATCTGGAAGACAGCATCTACAGGCCGGTGCTGCTTAAATTCCTGCCCTTTGTTTTCGGAAAGATCGCCGCTTTGTTCGGAGAAAACAAACTGAGCAGCCTGCTGGCCAAGGGCGTGATGAAGGGTTCAGGCTTTCTGGCGTCGCTTTTCGGAGAAAACAAGATCACGGCGCCTCTTTCAAAAGGCTTTACCCGTCTTTCGGGCATCATCAGCCGGTGCTTCTCGGATTCCCTGGATGCGATCATCCTGCTCTTAAGAAAAACCATCCTGTCCCCAGTCCTTCCGCCGGACAGCGAAAACGCGGCGGAATCGATCCCCTACAGGCTCGGAAACGGCCTTGACTGGATCAACCGGAAAAAAGGGAAGGAAAAAGCCTCTGAACATCGGTTTGCGGAAAGCTTTTACCGCTTTTTCCGGACCCTTACGGTGACGGTCCATAATCTGACAGACTCGGTATCTTTCCCGCTTCTGGCAATGGTTGCCGGTATCGTGGGCATATTGCTGTACGTGCTGATCCTTCACCGGCTCAGGTAAAGATCAATGTATCGGAGGGAAAATGCTGCGGCCTTCCCTGATCATCAGAAACACCTCAGTCCCGCGAGTCAGCAGCGTTTCTGCCGGACAGCTGAGATCATGCCGGATGACGGATTTTCTGCCGGACAGCTGAGTTTATGCCGGATGGCGGTTTTTCTGCCGGACGATGGATTCACTACGGACAACAGGAGAACACAAAATAAAAAAACACCGGGCCTCAAAACAGCGGTCCGGTGTCTTTTGTTTTTTCGGGTAATACAGATTTAAGCTGTTTGCAGCGGTCATCCTTTCAGGCGGATCAGTACGGCTTCTGTCACAGGAGAAGAAGAGCCCGTCCGGATGCCCGAAAGAACGAGTTTGCTCTTTCCGTCATCCAGCAGGTATTCTTCTGATATTCTTTTTCCCGCAGGCGCATGATCGAGCATTTTGCTGAAATCGGCCAGGATGCCGGGCGTTACCGTAAGATAGATCCGAAGACCTTCTTTCCTGCCGTAAACAGACTGAAAATCCTGAAGCAGTTTTTGTGTATTCATAAAGCTATCATAACGGTAAGAAGCCAATACGTCAAGAAAAACCCCGGGAATGGGAAAGAAGCCCGGAGAAAGCGGAAAAAAACCGGCAGCAGAGAGTGAAGCAGCGGGATCAAAAAGGGAGGATAAAGGAGGCAGAAAAAAAGATCAAGCGGCAGAAAAAAGGATCAAGAGGCGAAAAAGGGTCTGGAGGCGGAAGAAAAAATAATAAAGAAGGTTTCTCTTTCCGAAAAAAAGTGGTAAGATACCGGGAAGATCGGAGTTTCCCGCCGGATCAGAGTATCCCGCCGGATCAGGTGATGCGGAATACATCGGAATAACATTCCGGAGGATGCTTCCGGCGGCGGGACCATATCTTTCAGAGAGAACAGAATAACAGAAACCAAACCGTAAACAAAACCGAAAGAACGGGAAGATATGGAAAAACGGAAAGAACAGAAAGATCAGACAAAACAGAAAACAAAACGAAACAAATAAAAAAAACAGCATGAATGGAGGTGGAAAGTTCTTCATGAAACAGTTGAGAATTCCGGTTCTGGCAGCTTTGTTATTTTTTCTGGCATTATGGATCGCAGGCAGTTTTTGCGATCTCTCCGCAAGTCAGGCTCTTCTGGTTGAGAAACATCCGGCGGGGCTGTTTCTGGCTGCGTTTGGTGTTATCCCCGGTTACGGCATCGGGGCATTTATGTGCGGGGTCCTGGCAGAAGCCATTAAAAACAGACGGAAGACGATGACTGCAAAGCTCCTTCCGGGGATCGCAGCCGCAGTATTTTTCCTGGCGGCGGTCTATTTTTCGTCCAAGGACGTATTCAGCATTAACGGGTTTTATCATCCGGAATATGAGCGGCTCGGCATGCTGGTCTCACTTCCCTTTATGCTTCTGTATGCCTGGTTCGGCTACCGGTGCGCCAGAGGACAGGGAAGCCGGGACGTGACAGCCTATGCGTTTATCGTTATCGCCGCCATGCTTATCGTGCTGGTTTTGGGAACCGTGGGGATAAAATCGATCCTTCATCGTCCGCGTTACCGGATCATCATCAAGGGCGTAACGGACTTTCACCCCTGGTGGAAAAAATGCGCGGATTATAAAGAGCTGATGACAGCTTTCGGGGTGACTTCCGAAGAGTTTAAATCCTTCCCCAGCGGCCATACCTGTGCGGCGGCGCTTACGATGATGTTCCCGGTGATCCTTCCGGCCTTCCTGAAAAACAGGAGGAAACGGATGACCGGTTGGTTTGTGACAGCCTTCCTTTATACACTGCTGGTCGGTTTTTCACGGATCGTTGTCGGCGCGCATTTCCTTTCCGATATTGGTGCGGGCGGGCTGATCGGCCTGGCCGGTATCTTCGCGGTCAATGAGATCGTGACAAGAAGGACGGAGAAGGAAGGCAATATCGGTGTTAAAGGAGGGAGCCAGCGATGAAAAAAAGATATGTCCTGATCATCATTATCATAGCCATATCCGTTTCCGGAGTGCTTATCTGGCGCTTCCGGAAACTGTCCGCATTAAAGGTGATCCCCCTTGATGCGGCTTCCATTTCCAGGGTTCTGGCATCTGCGATGATAACAGACCTTAAGAGCGGGAAGAGCAGCCTTTACTATCTGGATGATTCAGAACGGTATGATGAGGAAGTCAAAGAGATCCTGAAGATCCTGGACAGCTCCGGGTATCGGCGGGATTTCCGTGATCTGCTGCCCTGGGGCGTTCGCTCCGTGTCTTCAGACAAGAATTATGATGGCCGCGTCCTGAGGATATTCTTCTCTGACGGCAGTCATGCTGCTGAATTAGACTTTATGAGCAGCAGCCTCCTGACAGTTATGGCAGATGGAAAAACGACTCGCGTTTACCATCCGCTCAACCAAAATACATTTAATGAGCTGATCGAATATGTTCAAACTAACGGAGCGGAACATTGAACCGGTCTGTCTGTACGTTATGAGGAACAGACCATGACAAAAAACGGACTGCAGTTTTGGCTGCAGTCCGCTTTTTTCAGTCGTTCTTTTCAGATCATGCCCCCGCACCAGATCCGGTCCGGCGTGGAGCAGGGCTTCTTTGCGGTCAGACTCCTTTATTTACGGGAGTCAGAAGGACCGGAACCTGATACTTCTTCACGCGTTCGTCGCAGATCACGCCGGAGTAGTTCAGGCCGTAGGCAAAGTCATACTTGTGGCCGACGGAGTCGGTGTAGCATTCCATATCTCTCGGAGTGTCTTCCGCCTGACGTTCCACGTCGTCCATGTCCTTGGGCATCTGCATCGGAAGCAGGGCAGAGGGCTCTTCAGCGCCGGCGATGATGGCTGCCAGGGCTTCGGAAGAACTGTCCGCGCCGCCGTAAAGCGAAGCGCCGGAGAAGGTGACGACGATACCGTCCACTGCGGGCTCGAATTCATGGAAGCACATAGGCTTTCCGGTAAAGACAGCGGCCACGGAGGGAACGCCCAGGCGTTTTGCGGTCTCGGCAAATTCCAGGATCTGGTCA
>JAFRVX010000093.1 GCA_017438305.1 Lachnospiraceae bacterium
GCGCCTTTTCTTCACTGATCTCCCGGGCCTCTGATCCGTGGATCGTCATCCCGGTCTGCCTGCTGATCTTCATCGGCGGCATAGGCTTCCTGACCTGGGACGACATCGCCGTAAACAGGTTTCACTTTCACCGGTACCGGATGCAGAGCAAAGCGGTCCTGGTCACCACCGGGATCCTGATCCTGGTGCCGCTGGTGCTGCTGTTCGTCTTTGAATATTCGGGATTTGGCCTTAAGGACCGTGTCCTGCTCTCCCTGTTTCAGGCGGTGACCCCCAGGACCGCGGGTTTTAATACCGCGTCTCTTGAGAATCTGTCGGGAAGGGGCAGGATGCTGATGATCGAAGAGAACCGCTGAAAATCTTTTTAGTACTCATCCAGGAAATTGTGGCGCACGCCGTCCTTTTTATATTCTATGACGGTGTCCAGGTGGACGTTTTCCACGCTTCGGAAGATATTGGATTCCACAAAGGGATTGGTTTTTTTAAGCTCCGCGATCAGCTTTTTTGTCTCCAGGCGCTTGGAAGAAGTCGTTCCGTCCTCGTGGCAGGTGGTGCAGGTGTCCGTGAAATGGCAGGCGCACTGCAGAAAATGCAGGTCGTTGTAGTCCCGCCAGGCGCAGATATCCGCTTCCCTGACCAGGTACATCGGCCGGATGAGCTCCATGCCTTCGAAATTGGTGCTGTGGAGCTTCGGCATCATGGTCTGGATCTGGCCGCCGTGAAGCATGCCCATCAGGATCGTTTCGATGACGTCGTCATAATGATGGCCCAGTGCGATCTTGTTGCAGCCCAGGGCCTTCGCCCTGCTGTACAGATAGCCGCGCCGCATTCTGGCGCAGAGATAACAGGGGCTCTTTTCGATGACATCCACCGTGTCGAAGATCGTGCTTTCAAAGATCGTGACCGGGATCCCCAGGGCCTCCGCGTTGCTTTCGATGAGCGCCCGGTTTTCCTTGTTGTAGCCCGGGTCCATGACAAGAAAGGTCAGTTCAAAATCCACCTGCCGGTGCCGCTTGATCTCCTGGAAAAGCTTGGCCATCAGCATGGAATCCTTGCCGCCGGAGATGCATACGGCGATATGGTCGCCCTCCTCGATCAGCCGGTAGGTCTTGCACGCCTTTGCAAAGGGTGAGAAAAGCCGTTTGTGGAATTTCTTCTGCAGGCTTTCCTCGGCCTTTTTTCTTTTTTCTTCTTTATCGGTATCGCTGCTGATGCCGGACCGGACGAAGCCGACGTAGCCCTCCGCCAGGCTGTAACAGTCCCGGCCCTCCAGATACGGTTCCGTCTCCTCCATTTCCCGCGTTCTCCGACCGATCTCGCAGTAGAAGATCAGTTTCTTCTCCTTCGGGATCTCAGCCAGCAGCGGGCTGTTCTCCAGGTCCTCGATATAAATATTTACCGCGCCCGGGATCATGCCGTAGGCTGTAAGCCCTTCGTCCCTGACATCGATCAGGACATAGGAATTCTCCGGCAGCGCTTTCATTTCGGTATAGGTGATCTCTTTCATCTGTTTATGTCTTTCTAAACTTTCCGGCAGGTTTTTCCTGCTCTTTGGCGGGAGCTGCCCTGCCGCAGACTGCAGTTTCCGGATCTGGCTGTTCTTTTTCAACAGCCCCTATCATACAACATAGCCGGTGCTGATGTAAAGAAAAAATAACCCCCGGTGACCGTTTCTGTCACCGGGGACCTTTGTTAACTTCTCGGCAAGATATGAATCTTTTTCCAAAACCGGACTGTCTTACCAGAACCGGCCTGTCTTATCGGATATTAACCGTCTCTTACCAGATCGTGGGCTGATCTGCCGTGCGGTAGGTATAGCCGCCTATGATGTTTCCTTCCGTGTCGTACTGAACGTCGACCTGAAGCATGTCTTCACCGCTTCCGATCTGCCAGATGTCCACCGACCAGCCGTTACCTCCTTGGGACATGGTGCTTTTCGGTTCGCCCCAGGCAGCCCGCAGCTCTTCAATGGTGTAGTAATGGAGCTGCTCTTCCAGCGGGGAAAGATGACTGTCCGCCACTTCTTCTATGGGCGGCACCGGCAGCGTGATCTTCCAGCCCAGTTCCCGGAGATCGTCAATGACAGGGATCACGTGTTTATAATCTCCGTGGGCGGCAAACTCAACCGTCTCGGGCGAGCAGTGGCCGGGGTAGGATTCCGCTACCGTCTCTATGGTGACCCGGATGACGTCCCCGGTCTGAAGGCTTTCTATCAGCACTCTCTGTTCTTCCGAAAGTCCCTCCATAATGACCGGGCCTTCGTTGGGGATATAGATCATATCACCCTGGCTGCATCTTAACAGGGTGCCTTCAGGCTTCCACGCATCTTCGGTGGTCTCTTCAGTATTTCTTTCAGTACTATCTTCCGTGTTTCCTTCTGTATTCTCTTCCGCCGTCCCTTTCGTGTTTCCCTTGGCATTTCCTCCTGAGGCTTCCTCTTTCTTCTCCTGGACGGAGGACGTTAAGGTATCTTCCGGGGCTGTCGATTCAATGGCCTCGGATGACGTGTCCCGGGGCTGCGGACCGGCCGTGTGATCCGCGGACTGTCCGCCGCAGCCTGCCAGCAGGCCGGACAGGACTAAAATCATTATAAGAAATAAAGCTTTTCCTTTCATAGCACTCCCTTCTTTCTGCGCCGGCAGTTCTTTCTTTTCCCGCTGCGGCTTCCTCTCCGGTTGACGTTTCTGTTATCCCCGCTCATCAACAGGATCCTGGAAAGCCTGGTTCCCGAATGATATAGTCAACATCAGGAATGATCTGACGCTGACTTAGAATGCTCCGCAGAAATTACTTTGTCTTTTGCTGTAAATTCAGGACAGGAAAAAGACCCGTTTCGTTACACCCGGCGGTGTTTTTTTTTGAGAGTGCCGGTCTTATGAGATGGTTTCCGGACCCAGCTGCCGGAAAAGATCCGCGTATTTTTCTTTTTCCGAAGCAAGACAGACAAGGTAATATTCCGTCCGGGCTTCAGGGTCCGCTAAAGGAATGGATATCCTCCCCAGGGAATCATTGCCTCTGTTCAGATAATAACTTGAAGAAAAGATGGGGTAGGGAGAATTCCTGGCGATCTCCCGGAAAGAACTCCGGTCCTGCTGCCTTAAATACTGGGAATCAGGTGTCTTCTCCCGGTGCATCCGGGCCCAGAAGCCTATATCCTGAAGCAGCAGGATAGTCAGTCCGTTCAGGTCATTCAGGGAAAGGAGCTTCCTTTCCGCCAGAGGATGCTGGGGCACCAGGGAGATAAACAGTTCTTCATGGCCGATCTTCTTCGCGGTGAAACGTGCGTCTGAAGGATCCTCGTGAAGAACAGCCAGCTGATAATGATGGCTGAGGAGCTGGTCTTTAAAATCACTGTCATCCTTCATGTCAAAGGCCAGGGTCATGCCGCTGAAATAAGCGCTGAAAACCGGCGTCAGTACCATCTGCGGCACCGGTGCGCAGAAACCTGCGGATATCGTATGCAGACTTCTGTCGTACGCCCGGATCCGTTGTTCGAAATCCTCCGCCGACAGCAGCAGCTGATGAGCATATTCGGCGGCCTTTTTCCCGGTTTCATTTAAGGCCAGGTGATTTCTGCTGCGGATAAAGAGCGTAAGTCCCAGATAGTCTTCCAGCTGTTTCATGGAGCGGGAAAGGGCCGGCTGGGAAGTATGCAGATATTCCGCAGCCGAGGACAGGGTCCCCAGAGAGGAAAAAGCATCTAATTGTTCCAGTAACCTTATGTCTATCAAGGATAACCTCCAGGATCAAAAACATTTACAAAACCATTTCAGTATTCACTTCTGATATAGCAGAAGCCGTTATTGGTATTGTACAACGGAAAGAAAACGGTGTAAAGTATAAACAGAAAATAACGGCGCAGCGGCCGAAAAGCGCTGACGAAAAAGTACAGCAGAAAAAGTATGGAAAAATAGGAGGACAGCAATGACTGCAAAAAACCCGAACGGCGAGATGACAAGGACCCATATCCTTCTGCTGATCGCTTCCTGCCTGATGGCCTGGGGCGTCATGGGCATGCTGAACGCCTACGGCATTTTCTTTACTCCCATGGGAGAGGTCCTGGGGGTGGGCCGGGCATCGGTAACCGTTCACTATTCCTTAAGGATGCTGGCTACCGGCTTTACAGCGCCTCTGGTTGCCATGCTCATCAGAAAAAAGGTCAGTCACCGGCTCACCATGCCCATCGGCATGATCCTTTTCGTAATCACGAGTTTTCTGATCACCCGGGCGAAGTCGGTGATTCTTGTGGATATTCTGGCTGTATTTGCCGGTTTCGGCCTCTCCCTGATCTCCTTCATGCTGATCACGATGATCCTGGGCAACTGGTTTCATAAGAATCTGGCACTTTTTCCGGTATTGCCATTGCGTTCTCGGGCATCGGCTCCGCCATTGCCTCTCCGGTCTTTACGAAGATCCTGAACGCTGTCGGCTATCAGACAGCTTATATCCTCTATGCCATCCTCACGGTCCTGTTTGTGGTGCCGATCCTGTTCTTTCCCTTTGAGCCTGAGACCATAGGTCTGAAACCCTATGGAGAGGGCAGCACGGCCCCGGAGAAGGCAGGAAAGAAAACCAGGGATACAGCCTATCTGGATCTGCCCTTTAAGCCGCTGTCCATGATCGCCATACTCCTCTTTGCGATCACCCTCCTGATCGTGGGGACCACGTCGCTGAACTCCCACCTTCCGTCCCTGGCCATAGCCAACGGCTTCACCGCGGAAACCGGAGCGCTCCTGCTTTCCGCTTCCATGATCGGAAACCTTGTTTCCAAGCTGGCTTTAGGAGTCATTATAGACAGATGGGGCGTCCTGAAGGGCTTTATGCTGATAATCGTCATCACGATGGGCGGCTTTGCCCTGATCCTGTTCTCCAGGGGATCCACACTGCCGCTTCTGGCCGGCGGCTTCCTTTACGGGACGATCTTCTCTCTGGGATCTCTGGGCTTATCCATCCTGGCTCGGTATCTCTACGGGAATAACCAGTATTATTATGTGTATTCCCTGATGACGCTGATGACCAGCATCGGCTCCGCGGCCTTTGTTACGATCATCGGTGCCTTATATGATCTTACCGGCTCCTACAGCGCGCCGGTGATCATGGGGCTTGTCATAGGTGTCATCATTCTGGCGGTCATCATTTTTATGATGGCTTATATCAGTAAGAAAAAGAAAGAAAACGCTCAGTAAGAAACTTCAGAAAGCAAAGATGCTTCAGGAAGCCGGGAAGCTTCAGGAAGATATAGAACAAGACAAAAGATCTGTTTTTGGAAAAGGAGACAGAATGAACAGAGAATTGCTGAAACAGAACCCCTTCTTTTTAAGTGACGAGCAGATCGATTGGGTGGAGAAGACAAGGGATGCCATGAGGGAGGATGAAAAGATCGGCCAGTTATTCTGCGCCTGCGTCCGCCAGGGCACGCTGGAGGAACTGAAAGGGCTTTATGACATTACCCCCTTCGGCGGCGTTATGTACCGGCCGCTTCCCGCGGAAACCTGTGTGGAGCTGACTAATTATCTGAACGGGCTTAAGGTTCCGGCCCTGATCGCAGCTGATCTCGAACACGGCGGAAATATCATTGAACCCAACGGCACGCTCTTCGGCGCGCAGCTGGCAGCGGCCGCCGCCAGAGACGTGACCATGGCTGAGAAACTGGCCACGATCTGCGCAGAAGAAGGAAGGGCAGTCGGCATTAACTGGGCTTTTGCCCCGGACAGTGATCTGGATCTGAACTTCCGCAATCCCATCACCAACTGCCGTACCTACGGCTCGGATCCGGAACTGACGGCTTCCATGATCTCGGCGTATGTAAAGAAGATGCAGTCCTACGGCATGGCTGCTTCCTGCAAGCATTTCCCCGGTGACGGCGTGGATGAAAGAGACCATCATCTGCTGACCAACGTCAACAGCCTGTCCGTGGAAGAATGGGACGAGACCTACGGGAAGGTGTATGAAGCCGCCATCGCGGCAGGCACCCTTTCCATCATGGTAGCCCACATCGTCCAGCCCGCCTATATCCGTCATTTTAATCCGGACATCGAAGATAAGGACATGATGCCTGCTTCTCTTTCCAAAGAACTGATGGGCGGCCTTTTAAGGGACAAGCTCGGATTCAACGGCGTTATCGTCACCGACGCTACCACCATGTCCGGCTTTACGATCCCCATGCCCCGGTCCCTTTCCGTGCCGACGACCATCGCCAACGGCGCCGACGTGTTCCTCTTCTCCCGCAACATGGCGGAGGACGTGAGCTTTATGAAGGACGGTGTCCGTTCCGGCCTGATTACCCAGGAGCGTCTGAACGATGCCGTGACCCGTATCCTGGCCCTGAAGGCTGCCTTAGGCCTTGACAAACCGCAGAAAACCTACACCATCGAAGAGGCAGAAAAAAAGATCGGAACACCTGAGCACCATGCCTGGGCTAAGGAATGCGCCGACCGCGCTGTTACGCTGGTAAAGGAAGAGAAGGGCGTTCTGCCCCTGACGCCGGAGAGATATCCCAGGATCATGTACTTCCCGCTGAAGGCCTCCTATAATGCGCCGGCTCCGGGACAGGAAGATGCCTGCGATACCTTTGAACGCATGCTGAAAGAGGAAGGCTTCGAAGTGACGA
>JAFRVX010000094.1 GCA_017438305.1 Lachnospiraceae bacterium
CAGTGATCTGTCCATTGCCTGCCGGTGGAGATCTGTGATACAATTTCATATGACAGAATAACCCCGGAACGGATCCGGGGGAACCAAGGAGGAACCATGGCATATTTAGGAGAAGAGATCAGAAAACTTGGCTTCGGCCTGATGAGGCTTCCGAAGAACGGAGACGTCATCGACGTGGAACAGGTGAAGGTGATGGTGGATAAGTTCCTTGCCGCCGGATTTACCTATTTCGACACAGCCTGGGCCTATGCCGGCTCGGAAGAAGCCATCCGGGAAGCCCTGGTGGAACGCTACCCGAGAGAATCCTTCCAGCTGGCCACCAAAAACGCCGCCTGGATCAACGCGAAAACCCGGGAAGACGCCGTCGCCCAGTTCACCACTTCACTGGAAAAGACCGGCGCAGGCTACTTCGATTACTATCTGCTTCACAACCTGGGAAATGAACGGACCCATGTTTTTGACGATTTTGATCTGTGGAACTTTGTCGTTGAAAAGAAAAAAGAAGGTCTGATCAGACACATCGGCTTCTCTTTCCACTCAACCCCCGAAGAACTGGAAGATATCCTGAAGAAACATCCCGAAGCGGAATTTGTCCAGCTCCAGATCAACTACGCGGACTGGGAGTCTCCCTCCATCCAGTCGAGAGGCTGCTATGAAATGGCCCGTAAATACGGAAAATCCGTGATCATCATGGAACCCGTCAAGGGCGGCATGCTGGCCAATCCGCCGGCGCCGGTGCAGGAAGTCTTTAAAGCCTCCGAGCCGGATTCATCCTTTGCCAGCTGGGCCATCCGCTTCTGCGCGGACCTGGAAGGCCTTGTGACCGTGCTTTCCGGCATGTCCAGCATCGAGCAGATGGAAGACAACTTAAAGACCATGAAGGATTTCACCGGGCTTTTCGAAAAAGAGAGGAAAACACTGGAGGAGGCCAGAGAAACCTTCAACAGGATCCCCATTATCCAGTGTACTTCCTGCGACTACTGCGCGAAGGTCTGTCCCATGGAGATCGGCATTTCCGGCACCTTTGCAGCCATGAACAGCTACACGCTGTACGGAAATTACGAACAGGCCAAGGGGTCCATGGGCTTCGCCATTGACCGGCTCGGCAGAAAACATTCCGACGCCTGCATCAGGTGCAGCGCCTGTGAAGCCGTCTGTCCGCAGCATTTACCCATTCCGGACCTTCTGGAAAAAGCGACGGAAACCTTTTCAAAGTAAAAACTCACGTAAGTTACAGGGAAGCGCTGTCTTCCCTGACAGCAATTTGATATCAGGGACAAAAGGTCGATCCCCACTCATGTGTACATGTATGTGGGGATCAGACCTTGGGACCTGCCCCACATGGAGCGCGAAGTGGAGATTTATCTCCACGAGAGTGCGGAATGTGGGAGGAGCGTGGGAGCACGTAGTGCGTAACGCTCCGGATATCACCTTTTGACCCCAATATCATCAATGTTTTAAAGGAGGACAGCCATGCTGATCACTGCAACATTCAATACCAGATCCCTTTCCATCCATGCGACCACGGTAACCATCTGTCTGCCGGAAAGCAATGAAGTTCCGGAAAACGGCTGGAAGACGGTAACCCTGCTTCACGGCGCCGGAGGCAACCACGCTGACTGGACCCGTTTTTCTTCCATCGAGCGTTACGCCAATGAACGGGACATCGCCGTCATCATGCCCGACGGTGGCACTTCCTTCTACACCGACACCCAGTCCGGTGAGAATTACAAGACCTTCATCACGGAAGAACTGCCGGCCTTCTGCCATGCCCATTTCAACACTTCCCTCCGCCGGGAAGACAACTTCATCGGCGGTCTTTCCATGGGCGGCTGCGGCTCCTTCTATCTGGGCCTCTCCTGTCCGGAAACCTATGCCGGCATCATGTGTCTCTCCGCTTCCAACTTTGCGGTAAAGATCTTCCCGGATCAGTACGCCAACAATCCGCGTCCGGAATGGATCAAGTGGATGAAGAACAATTTCGGCGATATCTTCCCCGAACTGGAAGGCACCGAGTTTGATCATTACTATCTGGCCAAAAAGGTCCTTGAAGAAGGAAAACCGGCTCCCAGGATCTTCCACACCATCGGCCTTCAGGAGCAGGAAAACAGCCTGAATGCTGCCCTTGAGGAAAAGGAATTCTTCGAAAGCTTTGAAGGCGATCCCTTCCAGTACACCTTCAAGGGTTATCCCGGCATCCATAACTGGCCGTTCTGGGATACCCACATCGAAGAAGCCCTGGATTATATGGGCCTGACCAAGGTAGAAAGAAGACGTCCCTGATTCTTTTTTTCATCTCGTCTTTCCGTCAGTCTGAAGCCATGGGCCGGTGCAGTAACGGTTATCTGAGGCCATATAGTCTGACCTGAACCGCTGCCTAACGGCATTCTTTCAGCTGTCGACTGAGCGGAAGTAAACAAACGGAAGTCAAACAGAATAAGAACCTGCCGCGGCAGAAAGATCATTTCTTCTCCGAGGCAGGTTCTTTGTTTTTTCTTACGTGTTTTACTTTTTCTTTCGCGTCTTACTTTTTTTTCGTATCTTTCTTTTAGTCCGCTTCACGTTCTTCTGAAAGCTTTTTCCGAATCAATCTTATCCGCAGAGCCCTCGGGGATCTTTCTTCAATCGAAAGAATTCCCCCATCATTTCCCATCCGAAAAAACTTAGTGATCATTCCTCTGTATCCGGAACATATTCAGAGGTAAACTCCCCGTTTTTCAGGACGATATGGACCCTGCCCTCCGGCAGCGGCACGTATGCGTCCAGTTCCTTAAAGAAACCGGGAACAGGATCTGCGGTCCAGGACTTATAACCCGGCGATGCAGGTTTTACCCCCAGGAAGTATTTTCCGAGAAGATAGACCGGGCTGGCGCCCCAGGCGTGGCACAGGCTCTTTCCGTAGGGATCGCTGTACATGCCGTATTGCGCCGCTTCATCCTGGGCAGGATCGAATTCCTCCCAGAAGGTAACGGCACCTCTTTCCAGCATGCCGCCCCAGTATTCCTTCATCCGTTTCATCACCTCTTCCAGATGTCCTGTTTTTGCCAGAACATCCAGCTCGAAGAATTTGAAATAAGGCGTCGTGATGGCCGGAATCTCGTCATTCAGGATGACGTTATCCAGGATCTTCTGCTGTCTCTCTTCATCCACCAGGTCAAAGAAAACGGCAAACAGGTTCGCATGCCGGCTCACGTGGTTTTTACCGGATTCATAGCTGTCGATAAAGGCACCTTTTTCTTCGGACCAGAAGTATTTAAGCAGGTTTTCATTCAGCCTGGTTTTTGCTTCCCGGTAGACGCTGCCGTCCTTTTCAAGCAGATCGGAAAGCCTGGCCATGACGTCGTAGGCCTGTACCAGGAGCACCTGCTCCGCTGCCGTCGTGCCGGTCTTATCGATATTGGCCCAGTCGATGAAGATCCAGTCCTGCTTCCTGCCGTAGATAAAGCCCAGATCATTAGTCTGCTTCCTGCAGAGATCCATCAGGTCCGCAGCCTTATCGTATATATCCCGGACAAAAGCCAGATCGGCGGTCATCTGATACTGATGCCAGACGCCCATGATCCACAGCAGCGAATAATCCACGATGGTATTCAGATGCTGCTGTATCCCCAGGTTCCCCCGAAGCGAAAGAAGCGTCCGTTTATTTATCTCCGGGTCAAAGAAAATATACGGATTTACCACATAACTCTGATACGCGTCCCCCGACCAGACCCAGCGGTCCCGCTTGATGCCGTCGATAAAGAACATGCCGCTGCACTGTCTGAAGGTCTCGACAGCCGTATCAAAGATCCGGTTCAGCAACTCATCATCCGAGCGGAAAGAGGCTTTTACCGGAATGTCGATATAGGTATGTACGGCGGAAACCTGCACCTGGTCTTTTGTGACGCCTTTTATGAAAAGATACCGGAAGGCTCTCCGGGTGCCGATGGTTCCGTCCGAGACATTTCTCTCGAAATAATAACACCATTCCTCGTCCAGGGCTTCCTTTTCCGATTCCCCGTAACAGACCAGGGGCGAGCCTTCCGTGCCGGTGAATTCAAGGTTTACATAGCCGTTTACCACCTGGGTGAAGGTCACCAGAACGCCTGAGTTTTCCTGAAGGCTTAATCTGTTCTCAAGGCCTGCAGGAGAGACGCTCCGGCTCTTATAGGGAACCGTCTCCGGATCGGAAGAAAGATCGGCAAAGAGCGGCGACCAGCCCGCCGGCGCCGTATCCAACATATTGGAAGCCGTCCAGTAAGGATCCGAATGGATCTTCTCTCCCTCCACATAAATGCAGGGAAGGCCCTGAATATTGCCCGT
This sequence comes from Lachnospiraceae bacterium, assembly GCA_017438305.1. GTDB lineage: Bacteria > Bacillota > Clostridia > Lachnospirales > Lachnospiraceae > UBA1267. Next base: position 4,303 of record JAFRVX010000094.1, read on the forward strand.
AAGCACCGATACGGTCACAGTCCCCGGCCCCGCCTTCACTTCCTTCTCCAACGGGTATTTCACCTCGTTTACGTTGATGTCGCGGTCTTTCCCGCCTTCTCTTAAGGTCACATTGCCGATGCCTCTGGCATGGACGGTAAAGACCGTTTCCTCCTCCAGCTCCAGGGTCCTCTCAAACACCACCCGGTGGTTCCAGCCGTCGGTATGCCAGTAAGCCGGCCAGTTATAGCCTCTTTCCTCCCGGCTGAAATTCTGCAGCATGCCATGGTAGATCTCCATATCTCCCGGATACCACATCCATCCGATCTGTTCGGTTTTTTTCATCATTGTTTTTATTCCTCAGCGGCTTTCAGGGCGCCGGTCTCTTCGATCTCGGTGATCATGTCCACCCGCGTGGCATGTCTTCCGCCTTCAAATTCCGCGTTTACCCAGGCGTCCACGATCATTTTGGCCATTTCAATACCGACGACTCTGGCGCCGAAGGCGATGATGTTGGAATTGTTATGCTGCTTCGAGAGTTTTGCCGAGTAGGGTTCGGAGCAGACACAGGCCCTTATGCCCTTTACCTTATTGGCTGCCAGGCTGATGCCCACGCCGGTACCGCAGATCAGTACGGCGCCTTCAACTTTTCCTTCAGCCACCAGCTTTGCGGCTTTATAGCCTGAGACAGGGTAATTGAAACTGGCGGTGCTGTTGGTCCCGACGTCGATCACCTCATGCCCCTGTTCTTCCAGGTATTTTTTGATTTCCTGCTTCATTTCCACGGCTACGTGGTCATTTCCGATTGCGAGTTTCATCTTTCTGCTCCCTGCCATCCTTTCCCTGGTTTTTTGTATCTCCGGCAGCATGTCTTTCGGCCGGAGTTCCTTTTTTTATTTTACCGCTTTACGCTTTTTATTACAACTCTCTGTTCTCATTTACAGCACTCTGATTTCCTTCACAGTGCCCTGATCTCTTCTATAATGGTTTCGTAGGGCTTTTCTTTTCCGAACAGCGCGCTGGTGCCCAGCACGAAACCGTCCACACCCGCCTCGGACATCTCCCGGATCACCTCATAGGAGCAGCCTCCGTCGATCATCAGCTGGAAGCCGTATTCCGCCTTCATCTCCGCCAGCCTGCGGATCTTCGTTTTCGTGCTTTCCACGAATTTCTGTCCGGCAAAACCGGGATAGACCGTCATGACCATGATATAGTCGCAGACCGGAATGAGCTCTGTCACCTGCTCCAGTGAAACGTCCGGACTGACGGCGATGCCGGCAAAGGCCCCGGCCTCCCGGATGTGACGCAGCACCTTGCCGGGAAAGCGCTCGGCTTCAGGATGGATATAGATGATATCGGCTCCCGCATCCAGGAACCAGTCCACCTTCTCCGCCGGAGAATCCATCATCAGGTGTACATCCACCGGCCTGTCTGTCAGTTTCCGTACTGCCTTCACATCCGCCAGTCCCAGGGCCATATTGGGGACAAAGCTACCGTCCATGATATCGCAGTGGAAAATATCGCACCCGGCTGCTGAAAGATCAGCCACCTCTTTTCTGAGTTCCGTAAGGTCCGCGCACATCAGGCTGGGACACAGCAGTTTTCTGTTCATGATCCTCTCCGTTCAGACCGCCTTCAGCCTTTCAGCCCTTCAGCTGTCAGGCAGAAAAACCATCGGGAATGCTTTCTGTTTTCAGTATTTTCTGAGCCTGCATTTTCTGCAGACATCAGAAAGATAATAGCATGAACCCGGAGGCAAGTCAATGAGCCGGGGCAGATAAACCCCGGCTCTGAATATTCACTTCGCGGTTTTTGAAAACGATCACACGATCAGCAGCCGTCTCTCGTTGACGTGATGGCCGAATTCAGGCATGAAGACAAAACTTTCCTGATCCGGATCCAGCGAATCCTGCATGATGGGCGGCATATAGCTGGAGGTAAAGCAGAACCCGTATTTCAGATCATGATAGCCCTGGCCAAGGCCACCGGGTTTTCTGACCTTCAGTACCATACACTCCGTCGGATTCCAATGGGTCTTATAGTCCTCCGCCATTTCTTCGTTTGTATAAGTCTCTCCGCCTAGTTCCCAGAGGATATCCTCTTTTCCGATCCTTTCACCGTCCACGAAAAGCGTGCCCGGCATGATCTGGGAAAGGAAAATGCCGCGGTAATAAGGAAGCCTGATCTTAAATCTGAATCCCGTGATCTCGCCGTTTTCTGTGATATTCCGGAAACCGACGGACTGGATAACCTGTTTTTCCATATGCTTCTCCTTTCCTCAGTCGCCTAAAAGGTTCTTCAGCATGATATGCTGCTTTCTTAAGGTCTGGCCCACCTCGTATCCGTCGTCATATTTATCGGCGCCTTCATATTCGCTTAAGAGATAGCCGTCCCAGTGATTGTCCTGAAGGATCTTTACGATCTCGGGATAAGGGATCGTGGTCTCTTCAAATTCATCGCTCATGTTAATGAATTTGGCGTGGCAGCAGTAGATATACGGAAGCAGCGGAATAATATCTTCCGGCGCGTTCGGAACGAAATCCGGACTCCGGTATTCCCCCTCCGGGAATCCCGTCCTGAACACGGAAAAATCAATGTTCAGACCGAAATTCTTTGTTCCCGTCTCCTTGATAAAGTCCACATACTGCTGCACCATTTCCCCTTTCAGGTTGGACGGTGTGTGGATCTCGGGACACATCCTGAGGTTCAGCTTTTCCGCCAGCGGCAGGGCGCCCTTGATGATCTCGCGCCAGTTTTCCACGGGCTCCAGTTTATGGTTGATGACCGGCATCTTGGTCCTCATGACGGTAAATCCGAGGCGGTGCGCCAGCCGCAGGTCCCGGCAGAGCATTTCGATACTCTGCTCCGTCGTCAGATCCCTGCCGCGGATCACATGGCTGTCGATCCAGTGGCCGTATTCCACCGGCACCAGCTCATACTTATCCAGCAGGCGGAACCATTTCTCTACCCATTCATCCGTGGGATAAGGATAGTTTTCGATATGGGTATTGGCCAGGATCTCGATCCCGTGAGCTCCCATATCATGGACGTCTTCAAAACAGTCCTCCAGGGTTTTTGTGAGTCCGAATTCCGCGGAGTAACTGTATAAGGCGACCCCGCGCTTAGGGCCTTTTTTGTCATAATTGTACATGATCACCTCGTAAAAAATGGAATTTATGTCATATATTATAGATATGATCTCCCGGAATGTCAATCTTTTACCGGATAATCCTGCCAGACATCGCATCACCGGAAAAACCGCCTAGCATTACATTAACGGAAATCCGCCGAGCTTCACCAAGGACTGTGCCGTGTGTGCCGCGATTTCTTTGTGCTTAAGACCTCAGCGGTTGTCCCAAAAGAAACAGTGTAGGTTGTCCTAAAAGAAACAGTAGCTTTTTACCGTTTTATCTTTTATAATATGAGTATGCCGCCAGGAGCAGATTCCGGATGGTTCCGTGCTTCGCACTCCCGCCATCCGCACTCATACGGCGATGTGAAGCCGGTCCTTCAGCGTATTTATGCCGGGATCATATCCCGGGACACGCCCTCATGGAGCACGCAGCGGGGATTTTATCCCCAGGAGAGCGCGGAATGCGGGCGGCATGCTCTTTCCGGAACAGCCGGAATATTATCAATACTTTCAAGGAGAACAATCTTATGGGAAGACGTTCCGTAAAAGAAAATAAAAATCCTTATCAGCTGAGCCGGGAAGCCGCAGGCCTGACCCGGGAGGAAGCTTCGGAAAAGCTGGTCTACATTTCCGCGGACCGGATCGAAAAGATTGAATCCGGCCGGCTGGCTGCCCATCCCGAGGAAGTCATGACCATGGCCTCTGTCTATAAAAACGTCATGCTGAACAACTACTACTGTTCTCATGAATGCCCCATCGGTCAGAAATATGTGCCGGAGCTTAAAATGAAGGACATTTCCCAGATCACTCTGGAACTTCTGAATTCCGTCAACCTGCTGAACCAGGACAAGGAACGCTTTCTGGAGATCATGGTGGACGGAGAGATACAAGATAACGAACAGGCTGATTTTGAAGAGATCAAAAAGAACCTGGAGGAGATTTCTGCCTCTGTCCGCATGCTGGATATCTGGCTGGAGCATCAGGCGCTTCTTAAGGAGAAGGCATGAGCCCCGCTTCCGATAATTCTTCCTTATCCGCCGAGCGAAGGGCTGCCGGCTTTTTCTTAAGGACCCTGAAATGGTTTATCCTGGGAAGCCTGATCTTTGCTGTCGGTTTCGTGGGCCTCGGCCTGTTTCTCCGCAATTTCAAACCGGAGCAGGCGGTCAGAGAAAAGCCTGTTGCCAACAACATCGGCGAGAAAGCCAGTACCCAGATCCCGAAACTTACGCACTATGGAAGAAATACGGATTTCAGCTTTATTGCCCTGCTGACCTTCCCGGAAGATCAGAAGACCTATGTGCCCTGCAGCAGAATCTCCATCCGGGGGGAAGAGCCGCCTTTGCAGCCGGGGATGACCTGTGACTTTCTGTACCATACGGATACAGACCGGCAGATGGAAATGATTCCCGGAGGCATCAAATTCATTGAAGAGGAAAACCGCCTGATCCTGAATGATTTTGACGGGAAAGACTATATTCTGATAGCCGAAGATATGGGAACCGACCTTACCGTCGAACTTAAAGGCGCCTCGGCACTGAGTGCGCTCTATGCCCATAACGGGGGCCTCCGGCTTACGGGAAGCGGCAGCCTGACCATAGATGATCCCATGGAAAATTATGAGATGGCGGGGATCACCGTTGTCAGCAATGATCCCGCTTACCTGATCCTCGAGAACACCCTTTCCCTGAGCGTTACCGCCCGTTCCCAGGACCTCATTATGGTCCGTTCAAAACAGACGGGTTTAAGCCTGAACTTTTACTATCTGGCTCCTCTCAGGATGAGTGACAATAAAAGCACTGAAAGGCTTAAGTATAACGCAGACAAGAACAGTTTCACGGAGGCCTATATCGTCAATGCCCATGCGGCTGAGACCGACCCGGATACCGGGAAATCTCTTTTCCTGCCGGACACTGTGACCTTTACACGGCCCTGATCTCAGCCTCTTCTGCCCTTACGGGGCTGCCCTGAAAATAAAAAACCGGCCCACCGGGAATGTTCGACAGAACACCGGGTCAGGCCGGTTTTTGTGTTGTTTGATGTCAGTAAAGGATCACTTTTTCTTACTCCTCATACCCCAGGCACTGTCTCATGAGTTTCTGATGCTTCCGGACGTATTCCACTTCATCGCACCAGCCCACCATGTTCATCCGGCGGTTGCCTTCGAATTCCGAGCAGATATAGCCTTTATAGCCGCCCTCCTGAAGGGCCTTCAGGATGACCGGATAATCCATATCGTCCACCTGGCCGTTTTCGTCGATATCATAGAACTTGCCGTGGACGTAGACCAGTTTGGAAGCCCATTCCTTCAGGTCGCTGTAGAGCTTTTTGAAGCTGGGTTTTTTCCGCATGGCAAACCGGAGGGAATTCCGGGTGGCTTCATTGGGATTCATCTTCTCCACTTCCGCCTGGATCGATTCGTATTCGAAATCTTCTCCCTTAAAATATGCTTCCCGCTGTTTGTCGCGGATAAAATTCAGGATATCCTTATCCGCGCCGTTGGCGACGGCATTCACAATATCCGCTGTAGAGATGCAGTAGCTGAAGGTGGAGAAATCCGCCTGCAGGCCCACAAAGGGAAGGCCGGTCTTCTCGGCAAGTTCAATGTATTTCTGCTGATAATCCGCGCCGACACCGTCCGCGGTATGTACCTCCAGCGCCATCATGACGCCCAGGTCCGCGGCGATGGGGAGCAGTCTTTCGATGATGGCATAATCGGTGAGCTTATAGCCGGAAAAGCTTCTGGGACCGATATGCTCTTCATGAAGCATACGGACGTTCTTGATGCCCAGCTTCTTCGCGGCCTTTAAGTACATGACGCCGCGCTCGAACATTTCATCGTCGGTCAGCTGTTTGTCATGCCACATGGCCCTGTCGGAAAAATGGTCCAGGCAGACGGCTTCCACACCGTAACGGTACTGCCAGCCTTTGAATTTGTCCACAAATTCATCGGTGATGTAGGGCCATTCACGGATCATGGCGTCCGAGAAGATCTCAAAGCCTTCAGCGCCGGAACCGGCTGCTGCGGCAATGCAGCCCTCCAGGTCCAGCCGTTTGAAATAATAATTGTCCTGATAACTGTACAGGGAAACGCCAAGCTTGATATCACGATCTGTTTTCATTTCATCTCTCCTTTCTCAGGCGAAAGTCAGGTCTTTTTCACAGACCGAAACCATGGTGGGCGTATAGCTCCTCCGGGTGCCCAGGGTCAGCTTTACGTGATGGATGCCCTGCTCGATGCCGCCGTCCTTCAATACGACAACACGAAGATAATCTCCGAAGGTCCAGTAGAAATCCGTGGGGAAGTCATCCTTCAGGATATCCACATAGCGGTATTCCCGGCCCCTGTGCTGGACCAGCATGGTTTCCGGATCCACCTTTTCACCGTCCACTTCCAGCGTGATCTGGTCCACGCAGCAAAGGGGCAGTCCGCGGTAATAATTGATGGTCAGGTTGACGCAGTAGCCGATCTTTTTTCCGGCTTCCCGGACACTTCTGGTGTCATGCTCCGTCAGAATGTGCGTATCATACATAATAAAAGGTCTCCTTTCGGATTTTTCGGCTTTGTCCTTCCCTTCGACAGGATAAGGACAAAGCATTTTATGTGCTGTAATGCTTTGTATTATTATAGCAGAAGCCGGCTCTGTTTAGAATATAAAAAAAGGTATCGAATTAAA
>JAFRVX010000095.1 GCA_017438305.1 Lachnospiraceae bacterium
GAGCTGCTGGCACGCAGAACGATCGCCATTCCCGGCCTTGTCCTTGGTATCGGCTACATCTTCCTGTTCAAGGGCACAAACGGAACCTTCTATGGGACGATATTGATCCTGGTCGTAGTGAACATCTTCCACTTTCTTGGGTCACCGTATCTTTTGGCGAAGAACTGTCTGAGCAAGATCAACAGCGATTACGAAGTTATCGGTGAGACCTTGGGGATCAACAAGGGAAAGATCATCAAGAACGTGCTGATCCCCAGCTCGGTGTCCACACTGGTGGAAATGTTCTCGTATTTCTTCCTGAACAGCATGATCACGATCTCCGCTGTGGCCTTCCTGTGCACCTATGACAATCAGCCGCTGTCGATCCTGATCACGACCTATGAGAAGAACAGCAACTACGAGATGCAGAGTGTGATCTCCCTCATCATCCTGTTCCTGAACGTGGCTGCCCGCGTTATCTTCACGGCGGTCACAACGGTCATTGACCGGAGAGGGAATAAAGAAGCCGAGGGCGGCATCGGCCTGAATCGTATGGAGTTTGACTTCCTGACCTATCTGGAGAAGAACGGGAAAGGGATCTACAGCCAGAGGAAGCTGGCGGATGACCTGACCATTACACTCAACAATGCTTCGAGGATCGTAAGGGAGCTGGGAGAGAAGGATTACATCGACCTGCTTGCAGACGGATCTATCGAGGTCAGCGATAAGGGGCTGAAGGCGCTGGAACCCTACAGAGTCCGCAAGGCTATCATCCTGGCGGCCGGGTTCGGTCAGCGGCTGGCCCCCGTTACCCTTGACACGCCGAAGCCGCTGGTAAAGGTGAACGGCGTCAGGATCCTTGACACACTGCTGGATGCTTTATATGCGAAAGGCATCACGAACATAACGATCGTCCGCGGCTACAAGAAAGAGCAGTTTGATCAGCTCCTGGAGAAGTACCCGACTATCCGCTTCATCGACAATCCTGAGTTCAACCTGGCGAATAATATCAGCTCGGCGATCCATGCCATTGATCTGATCGACCGGTGCTATATCTGCGAGGCTGACCTGTACATTACCAATCCGGAGATCATCAACAAGTATGAATACCGGACCAATTATCTCGGCGCGAAAGTCACGGAGACCGATGACTGGTGCTTTAAAAAGCGGAACGGCAGCGCCGTCGGTTATCAGATGGGCGGCACGGACTGTTACCAGGCCTTCGGGATTTCCTACTGGGACGGCGAAGACGCTGAGAAGCTGAAAGCCGACCTGCGGAGAGTGTATGCCAGCCGCGGCGGTAAGGAAAACCTCTGGGAGATGGTTCCGTTGAAACTGGCAAAGAAGAACTATAAGATCGAGATCCGGAAGTGCCATAAATCTGATATCATAGAAATTGACAACTTCATTGAACTTATTGCTGTTGATGAAAGTTATGCAAGATATCCCGGGTATGAGGATTATCAGGGGAAATGATGCAGGCAAGGAAAATGATGCCGGCGATGAATTATAATACAGCGGGGATGGTCAGATGCGGCCATCCCCTTATTTTTTGAAATGTACCGATAGGGTTACAGAGAGTTCGGATCCTCTGCAGAACGGTTGATGGATAATTCGTGAGTTCTCTGCAGCCGTCTGAAAAAAAGATTTGAAAATACTACGGTCAGACGATATAATGATTCCAACGCCAAAAGTCGGACTCCACGGAATGTTTACATTCCAGTGGAGGAAAGACTTCTTGGCGTGCCCCTCATGAAGCACGAAGTGGAGTTTTTACTCCACGAGAGTGCGGAATGAGGGAGGATGGTGTGATTATTACGGGGCGGCGGAGCCGCCAGTCCGGTGGTGGCGGAGCCACCTGTCCGGACTTTCGGAGCCACCCCGTTTCGCAGTTGCTTGTTAATGAGCCTTGGCCGGATCCAGCCCATAGAC
>JAFRVX010000096.1 GCA_017438305.1 Lachnospiraceae bacterium
ATAGCCGTCCTTCAGCTGGGCCTTGACGTCCTCTTTCTTGAATCCCGGAAGATCGATGTCCAGCTCGAAGCTGTTCTCGGTTTCACGGACGTCGGTCTTCATCAGCTGGTTGGCCGTGGTCACGCGGCGGACCGGACGGGAAAGTTCCTCAAATAAGTTGTCGAATAAATTGTCGTTGAAAATACTGGGCATTAACATGGTATATATCCTCCTTTTAAGAAATTGTAAGTTTATCGACATCGGGATCCCGGGCTCTCTTCTTTTCTGTCCCGCTCCCTTTGTCTGAGGATACTATACCACTATTGTTAGCACTCGTCAAGAGTGATTGCTAACAATATCTGTGAACTCTTTGTGAAATGTCAGGGTTCGTAGGTAAATACATCGTCCACAAAGGCATCTTCCCAGTCTCCGGCATTATATACCCGAAGCTTAAACTCCAGCTCTTCCACGGAATCAATATGATTCTCTTCAAAGACGTCTTCGCCGAAGTCAATATCGACATAGGCCCGGGTGCCCGGGGTCAGCGACTTCGCAAAGAAAGGATCTGTCATATAGCCATTGACGCTCACATCCTCCCAATCAAACATCAGCGATTTGTCTTCACTCTTGTTTTCCAGATAACAGACGGCGTAAGTTCCCCAGAAATCATCCTCCTCGATATCCAGGATGACAAAACTGCAGACGTCATTGTCGACGATCACTTTTTCATCATCGGTGGTCTTTCTTTCGGGAATTGTTACTTCTTCAGCAGATTTTCCAGTGGGAAAAACATAGAAAACATCCTTTACAACCGGCTGGGCTGAATAGTCCTCACAATCCCGGATCATGATGCGGAGCTCGATCATCTCCGGCGTGGTGATGCCGGCTTCCTTAAGGTCATCTTTTGTAAAGGAGATCTCCTTTGCGGATTTCTTTCCGGCGGGTATCTCTTCGTAATAGAAAGTGTCGATTGCGTAGCCGTTGATACAGGCACTTTCAACAGAAAAGGAAAGCCTTGTACCCGGGGTCCTGTTCTCTGCGTAGGTCTTCATCGAAAAGCCCCAGACACTGTCCTCATTTGCTTCATCGATCCGGAAAAAGCAGCTGCCGTTATCGACAAGGACCGCATTCTCAAGGGTATATTTATTTTCCGTCGTCTGTTCCGGATCATCCGGATCCTCATCATCCGTGGGATCCAGAATGCCTTCCGGCATCATGCACATCAGCGCCGCAAAGACAGCCATCTGCACCTTTTCCGCGGAACCCTCTTCGACTTCCAGGTCCGGAAGACCGATCTTTTCGACATCATAGAAAAGGATCTCCGAATTGCTCATTTCGTCCGCATCGCCGGAAGCGACTTCCATACGGACGATCTCATCCTTTTCATTCATGAACGCAATAAGCGCCATGGTTTCCTCGTCTTCCGGGTTGGTGAGCTCCAGTTTCGCCAGACCATCTTCTTCGCCAAGATACCGGACTTTGACCTTGTCCGTATTTTCAAAGGAAAAATCCGGCTTGTCCTGCATCATGTCGCTGATATCGGTATCGGAATGGTAAAAATGCTCTTCCGCCCCTTCCTGCGCACCGGTATACTTCACATAGATATAAGACTCCCCGTTTACGGCATAAGTACCAAACCCGTATCCGGTCTTCGAGCCCTGCATCAGCATCCTGTAATCACTGCCGGAATATTCGTAGACCATGTTTATTTCAACGCCGTCCGCAGCTCCCGTCACTGCCATGGATTTTCCGCCGAATTTCACCTTTTCCGGTTCGGAAAAAAGCTGCTCATAATAAGGCTGTCCATCCTCGGGAGTCAGGGCTTTCTCAGTGGTTTCCGGCTCCGTCGAGGGTTCCGTCTTTTCGGTTTCGGCATCCGAAGAAGCCTCCTCTGTTTTGCTGCTTCCGTCTTCCTCCCCGGATCCGGTGGTTTTGTCCTCCTGTTCCGGCTGAGCTTCCTTCTCAGATTCATCGGCGGTCACGTTCTTAGACGCCTCTTCGGTCTTTTCAGCGGTCTGACTCTGGGCGCCGGAGGTGGTGATATCCGTTCTGGAACCGCAGGCGGCCAGGGAAAGGACCAGAGCGAACGTCAGAAGCAGTGCTGTCAGTTTTTTCATTCTTATCCTCCTTGCGGGTATTGTTCTGCCCCTTGAACCATACATGATTCTTACAGTTTAAGGGGAGTTCTGAAGCTGTGATCTTCCAAAAAACCCTGTCTCGGAAAAGGAAGAGACAGGGGTTTTGTTCATTCCGGACAGCCGGTCAGTCTATTTCTTTCCGACTGTTTCTGCTCTCATCAGATCTGACGCTTTGCGCCGGCAAAGGCATCGGTCCTTAAGGGCATGATGAAGTCCAGGAATTTCTCGACTTCGATGTTCCAGAAGCGCCACTCATGGCCGTATTCCGGAAGTTCGTCCCAGGTAACGTCCACGCCGGCCGCCAGCAGCTTGTCGCGGAAGTTTTTGTTGGTCTCATACAGGAAATCCTTCTGTCCGCAGGCCATGTAAACTGCCGGGAACGCCTTTTTGGCTTCGATGAGGCGGTCCGCCAGAGTCTCCGGATCATAGTCTGGATTGATGCCGGTGTCCTTTCCGCCGGAAAGGGAAGCCGGATTCAACTGGATCGCTGCGGAGAAAGAACCGAGAGCCCGGTATTTTTCCGGGAAGCTTAAAGCATGGACCAGGGTGCCGAAGCCGCCCATGGAAAGGCCGGCAATGTAGGTATCCTCGGGTCTTCTGGAAATGGGGAACATGCCGCAGACAAAGTCCGGAAGCTCTTCCTCAATGAAATCAAAGAATTTATCCGCATCGGTATTGACGTAGGATTTGTTCTCGGCAGAGATCATGACCACCGCCATGTTCCGCTCTTCCGCGAACAGCTCTACATTGGTATAACCGGTCCACTGAGCATGATTGTTGCCCATGCCGTGGAACAGGTAAAGGACCGGATACTTCGCGTCCTTGGTATGTCTGGGCTTCTCGCCGCCGCCAAGGATCTCGAAATTGCCGTTCTCATCGGCCTTGACGGTGGTGTTCGATGTCAGACCCATGGACTCGGGAATGGTGACCGTAGGAACCACCACGGTGATATCCACAGTCCGTCTGAAGGTATAAGAAATAAAGTTGCAGGTAAATTTTGCCATTACGCAGTTCCTCCTGTGTATTGTTCCGGGGTTCTCCCGGCTGTTTTGCCGGATCTTCTCCGGTTGATTTTCATGTCGGATCTTTCACGGTTTTTACACATGATCTCACATGCTTAAGCACGAAAGCATCCTTTTGTTCATCATAACATGAAGCCGCGGTTTCCGCAAGACTGAACTAACTCCGGCCGAAGGCGCGCAGTTCTGGCCGCAGGCGTGCATCTCTGAAGTGCAGGGGGCGATGCCCGGATTTTCGGCGTCAGGCTTATCTGTCCTCTCCGGGCTTCATGACGAGCTTCATGATCCTGTTTCCCAGGGTGACGAACCGATCCTCGTATTCCGTCATGATATTGCCTTCCTTATAAGGAGAGTGATGCAGATCCCGGGTCATAAGGATGATCTCCCAGCCTGACGCCTCGGCTTCCTCCAGAGAAAAATCAAAAAGGGCCGTATTGTCGGTCTTGAATTCAACACATCCGCCCGGGGCCAGCACAGCCTCATACCGCTTCAGGAATTCCCGGCTGGTCAGCCGTCTTTTATGATGGCGGTCCTTCGGCCAGGGATCGCTGAAGTTAAGATAAATCCCACTGACTTCTCCTTCAGCAAAGAGTTCCGTGATCCTTTCCGCGTCAAAACGCATGAAAAGGAGGTTAGAAGGGGCTTCTTCCTGCGCCTCTGCCTTCTGGACTGCCCTGAGAAGAACCGATGACATCTTCTCAATGCCGATATAATTGTTTTCTGGATGCAGATGAGCCAGGGCATTAATGAAACTTCCCTTCCCGCAGCCGATCTCCACGTATACCGGATGATCATTTCTGAACAGCCGCTCCTTAAAACAGCCCCTGAAGCGCACCGGCTCATCGATCACGAAGGGAGACTGCTCCAGATGTTCATCAGCTCCCGGTATATTTCTCAATCTCATTGTCTGTCCCTTTCCCGCAGTTTTATCAACCTGAACTGTAAAACCTCTTCCAGGTCAATCCTTCTTCTAACAGAACCGATTTCTTATCAGATATCCAGATATCGCTTTTCAGCAGATACTACATATTATCGGACAACCTGATCTCACTGGATACCGCTTCGTTCCGAAACCTATCTTTACGGTCTGCTTTCAAATTAATCTTTTTGTCTTTTTGTCTTCCTGTCCTCTTACCGGATAAAGACGATATCATCATTTTCCCGGCCGGCCGTCACCTTACCAGATAAAGTTCGATTTAAGCATCTCCCCGTTGTCCATCAGGATGTCCTCCCCCGTTATGGAGCGGTTGACGACGGTCAGGTAATAGGCCAGCTCCGCCACCTCTGAAGGGTCGGCCCATTTATGGAGCAGCGTCTCCTTTTTGACGGCTTCATACAGGCTTTCGTCCTCCAGGATGTGCCGGTTGGCTTCCGTGATCACGCCGCCCGGAGAGATGCTGTTGACCAGGATGCCGCGTCCTGCCAGATTCACCGCCAGGTTCTTCATATATCCCACGATCCCGGCCTTGGAGGCCACGTAATTCGGAAACTCGGCTCCGTTTCTCGCGGAGGCGGAGGCGATGAACAGGATTGCCTTCAGGGAAACTTCCTCCAGAAAATGCCGGGTAAAATCCATGGTCCCCAGCAGATTGACGTCGATGGCTTCCTCTTCCTCCAGAGTCCCGGCATTATTGATAAGAACCTCAATTTCCGGCAGTTCCGGCAGTGCTTCGGATCGGATATCCTGTATATAATGATGATAATTTTCATGCTGAAGGGAGGTTTTCCGGAGATCAAAGCCGTAAACTGCATGCCCTTCTTTCAGAAACTTAAGAGCTGTTTCTCTTCCGATGCCCCTCGAAGTTCCGCTGATAACGATATTCACGTCCTGATCCTCCTGTCTCCTGAAGCTTTTTCTCTGAACAGTTAATTCTGAATACTTTCACCGAATGACGCCTGTCAAAAGCCTGCGTCCGGCCTTCTGTCTTCCGAAAGCCGCTTTATCTTACCATATAGCCGGGTTTCGCGCAAGGAAAACCCTGTATTCCGGGATCCGCAGGCCAACTTTCGGAAATCTGCAGGCCTGCTTTGGGATCTGCAAGTCTGCCTTCAGGAATCCGTAACAAAGGCTGCTTCCGGGTCCTCAGGCGTGGTCCCGGGTTTCCTGACCGGCGGGCAGACCAGAAACCCTTGATAATCTTTTTCACTTCAGTAGAATTCTTTTTCCGTAGTTTTCTTAAAAACTTTTTCCGTAGTTTTCTTAAAAAAAGTGCTTGACATTTATGAGCCCGGTCTTTATAATGTCCATTGTCGCCTGAAGGCGTATGCACCTCTAGCTCAGTTGGTAGAGCAC
>JAFRVX010000097.1 GCA_017438305.1 Lachnospiraceae bacterium
ATGGGCAAGCCCATCCCGGCCTATGACATCGACCTGGTGGACGCCGACGGCCGCCCCGTGCCCATCGGCGAAACCGGCGAAGTGGTGGTGCGCACCGACAGGGGCATCCCCTGCGGCCTCACGACAGGCTATTACAACAACCCCGAAGAGACGCGGAAGGTCATGCACGACGGCTGGTACCACACCGGCGACGTGGCCTGGGTGGATGAGGACGGCTTCTACTGGTATGTGGGCCGTGTGGACGACGTGATCAAGTCCTCCGGCTATCGGATCGGACCCTTTGAGATCGAAAACGTGATCATGGAGCTGCCCTACGTGCTGGAATGCGGCGTTTCCGCCGCTCCCGACGAGGTCCGCGGCCAGGTGGTCAAGGCCTCCATCGTCCTGACGGAGGGCACCGCCGCCACCGATGAACTGAAGAAAGAAATCCAGGATTACGTCAAGAAGCACACAGCGCCTTACAAATATCCCCGGATCATCGTCTTCAGGGACTCCCTCCCGAAGACCGTCTCCGGCAAGATCCAGCGGGCGCTGCTTTGAGGATGTGTACCACCTTCCGAACCCCTCCCAAGCCTTCCCCTCTGGGGAAGGTGCCCCCGAAGGGGGCGGATGAGGTTTCCCGAAATCAAAACAATCATGTATTAGTACAAATAAAAAACATAAAAACATGAAAACATAAAAACATAAGGGCATATCCGGATAACATCGCCCTATGCAGTACAAAAACAGAAAACCAGGAATCCTTCACAACAATGAACTCACCGGTTATTCTCAGAAATTGCGAAAAGAAATGACCAAAGAAGAGAGACATTTGTGGTATGATTTTCTGAAATCCCTGCCTTATACGATCAAAAGGCAGGAGACTATAGGACAGTACATCATTGATTTTTACTGTTCAAAGGCAAAACTGGCAATAGAGCTTGATGGATCACAGCATTATGAACGAACCGGGAAAAGCTCAGATGAAGTCAGGGATCACAGGTTAGATGCTCTTGGCATCAAGGTTCTGAGGTACTCAAACCTTGATATCAACAGGAATTTCAGAGGAGTCTGTGAAGATATCCTGAACCAGATTGAGTTGAGGATCATCGACAGAATTTCCTCAGGAGGAGAGGATTAGGCGGGCCTCATCCGGCGCTTCGCGCCACCTTCGCTCTGCATAAGCAGTCACTAAGCTCACACTTCGCTGGAAGCTTGTGTTCGCCAAGTGTCTGCATTACCCAAAGGGGAAGGCTAGTGGAGATAGAATGAGTTACAGAGATAAGAGAATTGTGCTCCTTTCCGGGCATTACGGTTCCGGGAAGACCAATGTGGCCGTGAACCTGGCCATGGAGCTTAAGAAAACCGAAGAACGGGTCAGCGTGGCGGATCTGGATATTGTGAATCCCTATTTCCGGACCCTGGACAGCAAGGATGATCTGGACCATGCGGGCATCCGGCTGATCGTTTCCGAGTACGCCAACACGAACCTGGACGTTCCGGCGCTGCCCCAGGAGATCTATACGATCGTGGACGATACGTCCTCGAAGGTCATCATAGATGTGGGCGGTGACGAGCGCGGCGCCCTGGCTCTGGGCCGCATCTCCGACAGGATCAAAGAAGAGAATGATTACGAGATGCTGCTGGTCATCAACATGTACCGTCCCCTGACCCGGGACGCAAAGAGCGTCCTTGAAGTCATGAGGGAAATCGAGATCGCCGGAGGGATCCCCTTTACCGGCATTGTCAATGATTCCAATTTAGGCGCTGAGACGGATGCGGAGACAGTCCTTAAGTCCCTGCCCTTTGCCGATGAGGTGTCTGAATTGACCGGACTTCCGGTGGTCATGACCGCCGTGGAGGAAGGGTTATATGAAGAAGTAAAGGATAAAGTACCGGAGTGCTTTCCGCTGAAACTGCAGAAACGGCCGGTGTGAGGACCTCATCCGTCAGGCTTCGCCTGCCACCTTCCCCAGAGGGGAAGGCTGACCTCATCCGGCGCTTCGCGCCGCCTTCGCTCTGCATAAGCAGTCACTAAGCTCACACTTTGTCAGAGGCTCGTGTTCGCCAAGTGTCTGCATTACCCAGAGGGGAAGGCTGACCTCATCCGGCGCTTCGCGCCACCTTCCCCAGAGGGGAAGGCTATTATGAAGAAGGAGTGGAAAATGGGAAAAGTTACATTCGCGACAGACAACTGTAAGGGCTGCGGCCTGTGTGTGCTGGCATGCCCGAAGAAGATCCTCAGGATCTCCCCTGATGCCATCAACAAAAAGGGACATCATCCGGCGGAGATCACGGACGAGTCGGCCTGCATCGGCTGCGCTTCCTGCGCAACCATGTGTCCTGACTGCGTCATTACGGTAGAAAGGGAGTGAGCGTATGGCAGAAAAAGTATTGATGAAGGGTAACGAAGCCATTGCGGAAGCGGCCATTATCGCCGGCTGCCGCCACTATTTCGGTTACCCCATTACCCCCCAGACAGAGATCGCGGCCTATATGGCCAAGAGAATGCCCAAGATCGGCGGGACCTTCCTGCAGGCGGAATCCGAGATCGCCGCCATCAACATGGTCTACGGCGTGGCTTCCACCGGAAAACGGGTCATGACTTCTTCTTCAAGCCCGGGAATCTCCTTAAAGGGCGAAGGCATTTCCTACATTGCCGGCGCTGATCTTCCCGCTCTGATCGTGAATGCCCAGCGCGGCGGCCCTGGACTGGGCGGCATCCAGCCCAGCCAGTCCGACTATTTCCAGGCGACCCGCGGCGGCGGCCACGGTGACTATCATATGATCGTCCTGACCCCGGCCTCTGTCCAGGAAATGGCGGAGCTTACCATCAAGGGCTTCGAACTGGCGGACAAATACCGCATGCCCTGCATGATCCTGGCGGACGGGACCATCGGCCAGATGATGGAGCCGGTCTCCTTTGATTTTGAGATCGCGCCCCAGATCGAAAAGCCCTGGGCCACCACCGGCACGAAGATGCAGCGGGAGCACAACATCGTCAATTCCCTGTACCTGGATCCCAAGACCCTGGAAGACAAGAATATCGAGCGTTTCGAGCGCTATAAACTGGTGGAAGAGAACGACGCCATGGCGGAAGAGTACCTGATGGACGATGCTGAGATCGCCATCGCCGCCTTCGGTATTGCCGCCCGTGTTGCCAAGACCGCGGTCAATGAGGCCCGTAAGGAAGGCATCAAAGCCGGCCTGATCCGCCCCATTACCGTCTGGCCCTTCCCCAAGGCGCCCTTTAAGAAGGCTGCCGACCGGGTGAAGGCCTTTATCTCCGTGGAACTTTCCATGGGACAGATGATCGAGGATGTGAAGCTGGCGACGGAGATGAAGAAGCCCGTGACCCTGACCAACCGGGTAGGCGGCATGATCCCCACGCCGAACCAGATCCTTGAGGATATCAGAAAAGCTGCGAAAGGAGGCAACTGATCATGGTCGTATTTGAAAAACCCAAAGCGTTAACGGACGTCCCGTTCCATTACTGCCCCGGCTGCACCCATGGTATCGTCCATCGTCTGGTGGCGGAAGTCATTGATGAGCTCGGCATTGAAGGAAAGACCATCGGCATTGCCCCCGTCGGCTGCTCCGTTATGGCCTATGACTATTTTTCCTGTGATATGATCGAAGCGGCTCACGGCAGAGCCCCGGCGGTAGCCACCGGCGTGAAGCGGTCCGATCCGGAAAACCATATCGTCTTCACCTACCAGGGCGACGGCGACCTGGCCTCCATCGGCATGGCGGAAACCGTGCACGCGGCTGCCAGAAACGAAAATATCACCATCATCTTTATCAATAACGCGATTTACGGCATGACCGGCGGCCAGATGGCGCCCACGTCTCTTCCGGGCCAGGTCACCCAGACCTCTCCCTACGGCCGCGACGTGAACCTCTGCGGTTATCCCATCAGGGTCTGCGAGCTTTTGTCCGAACTGGACGGACCGGAATATTTAGAGCGCGTGACCGTGAATTCCGTAGCCCATGTGCGCCAGGCGAAGAAGGCCATTAAGAAAGCCTTCCAGAACCAGATCGACAACAAGGGCTTCTCCCTCATCGAAGTGCTGTCTTCCTGCCCGACCAACTGGGGCATGACGCCGGAAAAGGCCCTTAAGTGGATCGATGACGCGATGATCCCCTATTATCCCCTGGGCGTTTACCGGGACCGTTCAGCAGAAAAGGAGGCCTGATATGACGACACAGTATCTCTTTGCCGGATTCGGCGGACAGGGTATTCTTTTCGCCGGTAAACTGCTGGCTTACAAGGGCCTGACAGAAGATAAGCAGGTCAGCTGGCTTCCCTCCTACGGTCCGGAAATGCGCGGCGGCACCGCCAACTGCAGCGTGATCATCTCCGATGATCCTGTGGGCGCGCCTATCGTCATCAATCCCGACGTCCTGATCGCGATGAACCTGCCGTCTCTGGACAAATATGAAAACGACGTGGTTCCCGGCGGGAAGATCATCGTGGATTCTTCCCTGATCGAGCGGAAGGTGGAAAGGGACGACGTGGAAGTGATCTACATCCCCGCGACCCAGATGGCCTCCGACAACGGCCTGGACGGCCTGGCCAATATGATCATCTGCGGCAAGCTCATGGAGCTTCAGGGCGAATATACGGAAGAGACCATCGAAAAAGCCCTGGCCAAGTGCATCTCCGCCCGCCATGCAGATCTTCTGGACTACAACCGGAAAGCCCTGGCCCTGGGCCGGGCATTCTGAGCATTTATCTCTCAGAAGTTTTTCGGACCATAAACACTTCGTGACAGGAAACAGAACTAACTGTTTTGAAGAAAAAATCTTTCCCGGACAGAGAAGTCTGTCCTGAACAAACAGCTGCCGCCTGGAACCGGCGGCAGCTGATCCTTCCCGCACCATCGAAAAGGACATAAAAAATGAAAACCATTCTTTTAAGCGACATCACCATGAAACAGTATACGGAAGCCACGGGGCAGAAGCTGACCTTTAAGGAAAAGCTGGAAATGGCCCGGCTGCTGGACCGCCTGAACGTGCCGGTCATTGAATTCGGCGCGCTGAACGAAAAGAAGGCAGATGCGCTGCTGATCAAATCCATCGCGGCGGTTCTGGAAAACAGCATCCTGTCGGTGAATGCCGGCCTGACGGAAGCAGACATCCGGGAGGCCTGGGACGCTTTGAAGAATGCGAAGAAGAAGCGGATCCAGATCGAAGCCTCCTTAAGTTCTGCCCGGATGGAGTATGTCTACCATCTGAAGGCGGATACGATGAAGGAGGCGGTAAAGAATGCCGTCAGCTTCGCCGGGACCCTCTGCGAGGATGTGGAATTCGTGGCCGAGGACGCTACAAGAACGGATTTTCTGTATCTTGCGGAAGTCCTTCAGGAGGCCATCCGTTCCGGCGCGCGCACCATTACCGTGCTGGACAACACCGGAAGCCTGCTGCCCCAGGAAGCCGCGGACTTTATCGCCCGGCTTTACGAAGCCCTTCCGGAACTGAAAGATTCCGATACCCTTTCTCTGGGCTTCGGCTGTCAGGACGATCTGAACCTGGCCCAGGCGGTTGCCATCGAAGCCGCCCTCTCCGGCGCTTCGGAAATCAAGACTTCCGTCCTGGATCTGAACACGGTTTCTCTGCCGGCCTTTGCCGGGATCCTGAACCGGAAAAAAGAGATCTTTGAAGCCCGGAACATCAATCCAGACGTGCCGGTGCGCATGACTGAGCTCGGCCGGACGGTCCAGAACATCGAACGGCTGGTGAAGTCTGTCAAAAACGCCAACTCCCCCTTCGATGATGGCGTCCGGGAGTACTCCGAAGACCTTTCCTATACCAGCGGCGATTCCCTGGAAGAAGTCATGAAGGGCGTTTCGTCCCTGGGCTATGATCTGACCGAATCCGACAAGGTACGGGTCTATGCCGCCTTTAAGACTATTGCGGAAAGAAAAGAGAAGGTCGGCCTCCGGGAGCTGGACGTGATCGTCGCCTCGGAAGCGGTCCAGGCGCCGGATACCTATAAGCTGGAAAGCTATGTGGTCACCACCGGAAACGCGCTGGACATCCTGGCCCACGTCAAACTCAGTACGCAGGACCAGATCCTGGACGGCCTGTCTCTGGGAGACGGCCCGGTGGACGCGGCGTTCCTGGCTATAGAAAAGATCACCGGACGGCATTATGAACTGGACGATTTCCAGATCCAGTCCATTACGGAAGGCCGGGAGGCTATGGGCCAGACGGTGGTGAAGCTCCGTTCGGGCGGACATCTGTACTCAGGCGCTGGCATTTCAACGGATATTATCGGTTCTGCCATTCTGGCATATCTGAATGCCCTCAACAAGATCGTCTACGAGGAGGAACAGGAATGAAGCTGTCTCTTTCGCTTCGCGGCTGGACCGGCCTTTCATTTGCAGAGCTCCAGGAAAGCGCATCCGAGATGCGCTTTCAGGGCATTGAGCTCTACAACATTCATAAATTCGACAATTTCACGGGGCCTGAGGCTCCGTTCAACCCTTATCATATCCAGTCCACCCTTCGTTCCATGAAGGAGAAGAAGCTGGAGATCCCCTGCATCGATTCTTCCTGCGAGCTGGTGCCCGCGGAAGAGGACAACATCAGAATGCTGATTCGGGCATCCGAAGATTTCCGGGTGCCTTATACGGCTGTCTGCTGCCATGAGGATGACGAAGAGACGGCCCTTTCCGTTCTGTCCCGCCTGATCCCTTTTGCCCGGGACCACCACGTCTGCCTGCTGATCAAGACCTCGGGCATCTACGCGGATACCGCCAGGCTTCGGCGGGTGCTGGACAGCTTTGCCTGCGACGAAGTCGGCGCCTTATGGGACGTGCATCATCCCTACCGGGACTTTGACGAGCTCCCCGGGGAGACCGTCGAGCACCTGGGCGCCTACATCCACCACGTGCATCTGAGGGACTCCAACGACGACGGCACCTACAACCTTGTCGGGGAGGGCACGTTGCCCATACCGGACGTGATGCGGGCGCTGTCCTCCGTGGACTACGACGCTTATATTTCCCTGGAATGGAAGCCGGAATGGATGGAAGAGCTTCAGGACTATTCCGTGATCTTCCCCCATTTTGTTTCCTTCATGGCCCGCTTTGATGAAGAGGACCGGAAGACCCGGCTCTTTAAGAACCACGACGGCACCGGCGAATACGTCTGGAAGAAGGACGAGCTCATCGACCTGACTTTCTCCCGGGTGCTGGACCGCATGGTGGAGGAGTTCCCGGATCAGTACGCCTTCAAATACACCACCCTGGATTATACCCGGACCTATTCCGAATTCCGGGAAGACGTGGATAACTTTGCCCGGGCCCTGGTGTCTCTAGGCGTCCGCCCCGGCCACAAGGTATCCATCTGGGCTACCAACGTACCCGAGTGGTTCATTACCTTCTGGGCCACGACCAAGATCGGCGCCATCCTGGTGACGGTCAACACGGCCTATAAGATCCATGAGGCGGAGTACCTGTTCCGCCAGTCCGATACCCATACCCTTGTGATGATCGAATCCTCAAGGGATTCCGATTATAAGGGCATCATCAACGAGCTCTGCCCGGAGATCAAGGACAGCACCCCCGGCGAACCCCTTCACTGCCGGAAGCTGCCTTTCTTAAGAAATGTTATTACCGTGGGCTTCAGAAACCCCGGCTGCCTGACCTTTGAAGAAGCCATGGAGCGGAAGGATCTGGTGCCGAAGAGCGAGATCCTGTCCATGGCGTCAAAAGTGAAGACCTCCGACGTCTGCAACATGCAGTATACCTCCGGCACCACCGGTTTCCCGAAGGGCGTCATGCTGACCCATTACAACGTGGTCAATAACGGCAAGTGCATCGGCGACCGCATGGGGCTTTCCACCGCGGACCGGATGATGATCCAGGTGCCCATGTTCCACTGCTTCGGCATGGTGCTGTCCATGACAGCCTCCCTG
>JAFRVX010000098.1 GCA_017438305.1 Lachnospiraceae bacterium
AAAGATTCGAAACCTATGACAGGCCTTCAGGCCATTCACTTCAAGCCTTCCCCTCTGGGGAAGGTGGGCCGAAGGCCCGGATGAGGGAACACCGATTCAGATTCACCCCCTTAAAGTTCCCGGACAGTTCCCATGAACAAGGGCAGGCCGGTCTCCATATCCAGGATCATATAAACAAAAGGTCTGTCCAGATAGACTTGGCAATACGGATCAGAACGGACGCTTTTTGCCGCAAAGGTCATTCCGGTGACAGCGGCGGCTTTCGTCCCTTCTCTGTTCAGCTCCAGATAGGTATGCTGGTTTACGTCGGAAACATAGAGGCTGTCGCCCGCGTAATCGGCCATCGGGAGAAAATCAGCTTCCATACCGAACATTTTCACGGTGTTCAGGCGCTTCAGGGCGGGAACAAGAGAATTCTTGTCTCTGACGGTGAATTCCGGGATCTTCACGTCTACGGTAACAGCTTCCCTGGTATTCCATAGATCTGTCCATTTATCCTGGGTCAGAGACGCAGCAAAATCCCGAATATCGATATCTTCATCTTCCGGCAGCAGTGCGGCAAAGCATATCCGTGTGCCTTCATAGGGCTTCAGAAAACCTTTGCAGTCATCGGATGACAGATAAATGTCTTCTTCCGATAAGAGCATGGAGGCTGTCTGATTGTTTCCGTCACCATTGCGGAAGGTTTCGGTTTTTACTTTTTTATCATCATATTGGGTTTCCCATTTTCCTTCAAACACCAGGGCATTGATCAGATACATCATCTCGTCAGGAGAGATCGGCGGGTCCATGATCTTCTCGATCATGCCATTGGTGTGCTCTTTGCACCAGTTGTTGATGTCGGATACCGTATCGTCGCCGAAAGGCGCGCGGTAAGCCTGCGCACCGTACCAGTCCGCCAGGGTCTGGAGGAAATCCGTTTTAACGTTAAGGCTTCTAATGTCACGGATCCAGACGGAATTTACCAGGTCCACCTTCGCCTTGATATAAGGATTTTCGGTGATATCCTTTGTGTAGGCATAGATCGCGGGATTGAGTTCATTGGCGGAAAGCCCCAGAAGCTGTTCCAGTTCCGTCTTCGTTTCTCCGCCGGCGCCATTTGCCGCTAAGGCAAGACAGACGTAGGCTGAGAGGGGAGAAATCAGCAGATTTTTCTCCGAGGCATCTTTTGCGGTCTCATTGAAGAGCCTGAAAGAAAACTGCCTGAAGGCCTCTGTAAAGGCCGGCGTGACTTCACCGGGATCTGCGGCCTGGCGTTTATAGGAAGCGGTCAGTTCTTCGGCTTTCACCGAACTGCCGGAGGAACAGGCAGTCAGCGAAAGGATCATGGCGCCTGAAAGAAGCAGGCAGACCAGTGACCTTAATAACGTTTTGCGGGATTTCTTTTTCATTTTGTCCTCCTGAATATTTCTGCGGAGATCCCGGCTGTCATAAACGGGATTTTCGAAAATGTGTCACGATCTCTATACAACGAGATTTCTTTACAATAACAGACAACAATGACCGGAAAAAGTTACGGAAAGCCAAAAAGAATAAGTAAAGGCTACAGCGGAACAGTACACGGCCGGTCATTCTTATTGTACAATTAAACAGTTCTAAAATCAATCGTTCAAACCCGATTGAAGGAAACAGGATCAACCTCAATCGAAGAAAGAGGGATCAAATTCAATCGAGGAAAGAGGAACAAATCCGATCGAAAAAGACGGGATGGAAGGTTTGAACAGGAAGGCAGGATGGAAATATGATCTATATTGGCTGTCATCTTTCGGTAACTGACGGTTACGCGGCAATGGGAAGGACCATGAGCGCCTTCGGAGGAAACACATTCGCCTGGTTTACCAGGAATCCCCGGGGCGGGAAAACAAAGCCGGTTATAAAAGAGGACGCGGAGGAACTTCTGAAGCATCAGAAAGAAACTCATTTCGGCCCCCTTGTGGCCCATGGCAGCTATACGATGAACTTGTGTTCCGTAAAGGAAGAGACCCGGGCGAACGGCCTGGATATGCTGAAACAGGATGCGGCGGTTATGGAAATGCTCCCCGGAAACCTTTACAATTTCCATCCCGGTGCTCATACCGGTCTTGGCGTTGAAAAGGGCATAGAGCTGATCTCCAAAGCCTTAAATTCAGTCATGACCGCCGATATGTCTTTCACGATCCTGCTGGAGACCATGGCCGGGAAGGGAACGGAGATCGGCGGGACCTTTGAAGAACTGGCGGAGATCATCACCCGGATAAACTGTCCTGATAAGATCGGCGTCTGTTTCGATACCTGCCATACCTGGGACGCCGGTTATGATCTGGTCCACGACCTCGACGGGGTGCTGAACCGTTTTAACGAGGTGATCGGTCTCAAGTTTCTGAAGGCGGTTCACTTTAACGACAGCAAAAACGACTGCGGATCCCATAAGGATCGGCATGAGAAGCTGGGGCAGGGGCGTATCGGGATGGAAGCCATGAAAAGGATCGCCCTTCATCCGGCGCTTCAGGGGCTTCCCTTTATTCTGGAAACGCCTAATGATGACGAAGGCTATAAACAGGAGATCCAGACGGTGCTCTCCTGGATGTCATAAATGAGAAAAGGAGGTCTTTCCGGATGAATACCTGCTCATTCAGAAAAGCGGAAGAAAAAGACTGCGGCCTGATCCTGTTCTTTATTAAGGAACTGGCGGCCTATGAGAAGATGTCGGACCAGGTGGAAGCCACACCGGAAAAGCTGAGAGAATGGCTGTTTGAAAAGAACGCGGCTGAAGTGCTCTTTATCTGCGAAGAAAAGAAGGAAGTGGGCTTTGCCCTTTATTTCCACAACTTTTCCACCTTCCTGGGAAAAGCCGGGATCTACCTGGAGGATCTTTATATCCTGCCGGAGTACAGAGGAAGGGGCTATGGGAAAGCGGTGCTGAAAAAACTGGCTAAGACGGCTGTGGAGAGAGGCTGCGGCCGGCTTGAATGGAGTTGTCTTGACTGGAATGAACCCAGTATCCAGTTTTACCTTTCTCTGGGCGCAGTCCCGATGGATGACTGGACCACCTACCGGATCACAGGGAAAACCCTTGCCGATCTGGCCGGACGATGAATCTTCCAGACTTGAGAAGATGATCTCACCGCAGAATGATCTCAGATAAAGCCGGAACAGACGCGCAGCCGCTGTCTGGCCCCGGCAGAAATAAACCTCCCGGAAAGAATAGATGTCCTTCCGGGAGGTTTCCTTTGGGGGGTATCAGTTTTTCAGCCTGGCTGCCTGCCGGCGGATCAATAATCGAACACCTTTACGTGCAGGATTCCAGGCATGGCGCCGAGCTGGATGTGGAACTCGTCACCGTTTAAGATACGGCCGCGCACAAAGCTGCCGTTTTCAAAGGTGCCTTCTTCGATCCGGAGATATTCAATACGCTTGTTTTCTCCCTTTTTGGGCAGGAAGTCCGCGCTGAAGTTAGTACCGAAGACATAGAATTCGTCGGGCGATACTTCCAGAACAGCGCCGCCTGCGGGCGGCATGCCGGGAAGGGCTCTGCCATAGGAGATCAGGGTGTCATAACGGCTGAAAGAAAGCACTCTGCCGTTATCGGGGCCGAAGTGATAGAAGCCGCGAAGCCTTCCCGTGCCTCTGGTTTCGATGATAAGAGGCATCATCTGGCTCAGCACATCGTAAGCAGCCGGGAGATAGACGTCGGAGCCCTCGTCGGAAAAGGCGGAAACGTCGATATTCAGGCTGGCCAGAATAGCAGCGTCCATTTTCCCTGTATCTCCGCAAATGTCTTCGATACCGAAGGGATTGAAGCCGATGGCATTGTATTCGCAGACAGCCAGGAAAACAGAGGCAGCCGAACGGACGTTTTTGGCGGTCTCCGGAATAAACAGCGGATTGCCGTCTGCGGAATATTCAGCAATGACCTTTTCAAAATCCGGAACGTAAATATCCGGGGCAAACATGCAGAGGGTCGGTGCCGCCAGCTTCCACATTTTGATCATCTTCATGATCGGACCGCCGCTGGGATAGGAACCGGGACGGTCAGGATGCTGCTGCAGCCAGGCATTGACGTACATGGGAAGGCCGTAGGCTGCCTGGCCGGAAGAAGCGATCTTCTCGACTGCCCGGCCGTAATACCAGGCCATAAAGGCTTCATCAGCTTCTTCTTTGAAGGCTTCTTCCCAGAAACCGGAAACGCCGAAGGCTTCCGCCACGGCATCGGGTACAGGCGCCCGGAAGGCCTTTTCGGCAAAATCGGAATAGTCACGGGAACTACCCAGATAACCGATCTCGTTCTCTACCTGCATCAGGATGACGGTCTGGTGCTCATCAACGGCCTTTATATGCTTCATAAGCTCTGTAAAGGCTTTCGCATCGGCATCGACCGCGGCTTCGCAGAGAGGAGAGATGGTGTTTACGGAAGCGGTACCGCCAAAGGGAGCGGCCACTTTTGTTCCTGTCATGGGCTCACAGATCCGGTAGGTCTCACGGTCCAGCTTTACCCATTCGGGAACATAGGTGGATGCGCCGTTTTTCCACAGGCCGAACCAGATCAGGATCAGTTTCAGGCCTTCCTGATGCGCATCATGGATCAGATCATCTACAGCCGAAAAATCGAAAACGCCCTGTTGAGGCTCTATCTGTTCCCAGGAAACCGTTGCGATAACGGAATTCATGTGAAGCGGACGGAGGGCCGGCCAGACCTTTTCCCGCATCCACCGGGTGCTGGAAGCGGATGAGTTATGCAGTTCTCCGCCCAGGCCGATGAAGGGCTTTCCGTCAACATAAAACACAGGAACGCCGTTGACGGTTTTGATTTCAGGAAGTGTACTCATAAGCATTCTCCTTTATCACAATAGTATTTATAACGGATGCTGATCAACAAACACAGATCATCAGAAAAACTATGAATGATCGATCAGCCTTTTTCTTATGCCAGTATATATGACGAACCGTGAAAAGGCAAGCAGCGGAAAAGGCAGACTTAAGGTGAAGTCGGAAATAGCAGATTTCAGGTACAGAAGAAAAAACGGATATCACGGACAGAAAGAAAAGACAGATATCAGGGACAGAAGGAAAAGCATTATGTTGCTCCTAAAGGTTATTGTATAACCGGAAAAAAACTGCTAGGATAAGTCAGAATACAAACGTTGAATTTTTATGAACCGGGACCCGGCTTCATTGCCGGTCTCAAGGGGGCCGGATGATGAAAAATACAGATAAAACAAACGTCATGAGAGTTCTGGAACTCAATAACATGGCCTATACAGCCCATACCTATGAACCTGACCCTTCAAAAACAGGAGAAGAGATCGCCGCGATCCTGGGAGAGGAGGCGGACTGTGTTTTCAAAACCCTGGTAACAGAAGGGAGATCGGGACAGCATTATGTCTTTGTCATTCCGGTAAATGAAGAACTGGATCTGAAAAAGGCCGCCAAGGCTTCCCATGAGAAAAGCATCGCCATGATCAGGCAGAAGGAGCTTCTTCCTCTGACCGGATACGTCCACGGCGGCTGTTCCCCGATCGGCATGAAAAAACCTTTCCCGACGTTTATACACGAAACAGCCCAGTTATTTGAACATATTTTCGTCAGTGCCGGGAAAGTTGGATTCCAGATCGAGATCGATCCGGAAGACCTCGCGTCTCTGGTCGGGAGTTCCTTTGAAGACCTGACGGCAGAAGGGTAAGAAAAATAAATCTGCAGAGCGGAAAAGGCGGAAAAAATATAAAACGAAGCAGAGGACCAAAGAAGAGGGCTAAGGCAAAGGACCAAAGCAGAGGACCAAAGCATAAAACAGAGGATAAACAACACAAACAAGGCTGAGTAATCCAGCGGCAAACAAAGGAACATATACCGAAGCAGAGAAACCTGCGGTAAACAGAGCAGGTTTGAACAGGAGATCCGGAGGTGTTATTGATGAAAGATTTACTGGAGCTTGTCAGAACAAGAAAAAGCGTGAGAAGCTTTGACGGGAGAAAAATAACCGAAGAAGATATGGCAAAGCTGAAGGTTTTTGCCGATGCCATTCAGGATCCCTTCGGGATCCCCGTCAGATTTGTTTTCCTGGATGCTGAAGAAAAACGTCTTTCCAGTCCTGTGCTTACCGGTGAAAGGAATTATGTTGCGGGAGCGGTGGAGAAAAAGGAGAATGCGGACCTGGCCTTCGGCTATGCCTTTGAAAGGCTGGTGCTGTATGCCTGGTCGCTGGGAATCGGAACCACCTGGATCGGCGGAACCATGAAGCGGGCGCTGTTTGAAGGCGCAGCCGGTATCGGGGAAGAGGAAAGAATGCCCTGTATGAGTCCTCTGGGCTATCCCGCCGCAAAGCGTTCGCTAAAGGAAAGCATCATGAGAAAAGGCGTCGGAGCGGACAGCCGCATGCCCGCGGAAAAACTGTTTTTCGAGGATTCTTTCGATACGCCGCTGTCAGGAGAAAAGCAGGCTGAAATGGGGGACCTTATCGAACTGGTCAGATGGGCGCCTTCAGCGGTCAACAAGCAGCCCTGGCGGATCGTTCTGAAGGACGGGCTGTATCATTTTTATGAAAAACATGATAAGGGCTATATCAGTGATGCCGTGGGAGATATGCAGAAGATCGATGTCGGCATAGCGCTGTGTCATTTTGTGATGGGCCTGGAAGAAAGCGGCAGAAAACCGGAAGTCTTTATCCAGGATCCCGGCATTAAAACTGCAGCGGATACGGAATATGTTTTGACGGTGCGGGCATGACGGTCCCGGCCGAAAGGCAAATGGCAGGCGGCAGGATCAGGTTTCCGGAAGACGGAAGAAAAGCAGGCTTATAATGAATTGGCTTTTTATCAACAAGGTTTATGTGGAGTGGGACAGGATCTCCGAAAACAGTTATCTGAGACAGATCGAATCGCTTCATAACCTGGAAGAACTGGAATTTGACAATCCGGTGACCTTCTTTGCCGGAGAAAACGGCAGCGGCAAATCCACGCTTCTGGAGGCCATGGCGGTAGCTTATGGCTTCAATCCCGAAGGCGGGACCAGGAACTACAGCTTTTCCACTTATGATTCCCATTCGGAATTACATGAGGCGATACGGCTGTCCCGGGGGCCAAAACGTTCTTCTTACGGTTATTTTCTCCGGGCAGAGAGCTTTTATAATGTGGCGACCAAAGAGAATGAGTATGCCCAGGAGACTGATCCCCGTTATGCCAAGCATTTTCATGAAAAATCCCATGGGGAAAGTTTCCTGTCCCTGATCAATACGGAATTCCGGGGAAACAGCCTGTATTTCCTGGATGAACCGGAGGCAGCCCTGTCTCCCCAGAGACAGCTTAGCCTGCTTCTTGCCATACATCGCTGTATCCGGGATGGCACCCAGTTCTTCATCGTGACCCATTCTCCCATTCTGCTGGGCTTTCCCGGGGCAAAGATCCTGAGTTTCGACGACGGCTTCATTCATGAATGCGCCTATGAGGATACCGGGAGCTATCAGATCATGGAGATGTTCCTTCATAACAGGGATCAGCTTCTCAGGCATCTGTTTGAGGAGGACTGACAAAGCCTGGAGGGATCAGAGAAAGCCGATCAGAGTGAAACAGGACGGAAGACAAGTGTAAGATCCTGGGATGATCTGTTTAAAAAGATCAAAGAAAAGAAGAACAAAAATATAGCTTTAAAACAAATCAAGGGCGTTTTTCGGGACAGATAAAGACGTATAATCCAGACATAAGAAACCGGGAATCAAAGAAAACTTCTCAGTTATCGGAACAGAGTGATGCGGGAAGGTTCCGGAGATTCCGGATGGATCAGTATATGGGAGGTTCTTATGAAAGGATATGTTACGTCTGCCGGCTATATGGGCTTTGTTGAAGGAAAATACCAGCTGTTTTCCACGATGGATGAGTATTACGAATATATGGACAGTGAAGAAGAATAAAGAAGCAGGACGTTTTTCCGGCTGCCGGATCATAAACGGCAGCCGGAAAAGGTTTTGCACTTTTTTTCGGCAGTCTTTGCAGTTTCCGGTCCAACACTTTTTTGAATGCCGCTTTTTCGAAATCCCCGGTTTAGCAGTCTTTCTGTTGAAATGAGCACGGCTGAGCGGTATAATAAAGCATCCCCGGGCGGCAGATTGATCTGTTTACAAAGACCCCTTTTTCGGATGAAAGGTGTGGTCCGGGATGAACGGCAGATGAACGGAGCGGTCCGGGAGAGGCTGCAGCCTCTTCCCGGGTACGGGCTGCGGGTTATGGCTCCTTTGTGAAATGGTTTGATTTAATAATTCGTTTTTGTACTATCGCGGATATGAGTAACTGGTTATATACACAAGACGGAACGGCATACCGGTTCGAACTTCAGATCGTCCGGGTAAAGAACGATGAAGCCCTGGAAAACCTGTTTCAGGGCCGTCTTAAAGCGTCCGCGGGACTGGCGGAATATCTACGGGACCGGTATCGGGAAGCTTACCAGGAAGAACTGAATATCACTGCAGTATCACTGGCAGTGGAACTGTATCTTCATTATAAAGCCCAGGTCATGCTGCTTTATCTGCAGAAGATCTTTAAAAAGAGCCGCCTTATCAGCCGGCTGTTAAGAAGCACCAATGTGATAGACTGCGGAGACAGGAGCTGTGACAGCAACCGCTTTGTCTGGGATATTCTGTCTCATTTTGTCAGGAAGGAGAAACTTTTCAGCACATGAATAAAAAAGAAGTTGCGGAGATCAAACGCCGTCTGAAAAAGGGAGAAGCGTCGTTTTCCCGTATCGCAGGCTGCTATATAAACGGTAATAAGGAGAAGGTCTGTATTTTTGATCAGACCTTTTTTTCACTGGAGGAAGAGGACAACGGCAAGTATCTGGATCTGGCCAGAAAGACCCTTTCGGGAACCCTTGACAATAATCTGCTGAACCTGGATTTTCCGCTTTCTGAAGAGGAAGCGGGAGGAAGGCAGGAGAGACTGCTTAAACTTCGGGATTCAAAACTGGAAGATGAGGCGCTTCTGAACGAATGGTACGATCTCGTGATCGATACCTATGATCATACCGGGAATTATCTGATCCTGCTGTTTGCGGACGCCTATGACGTGCCGCTTAAAACGTCAGACGATCTGGGGCTGGACGATTCTGAAGAAGTTTATAATTACATCCTCTGCGCCATCTGCCCCGTGGATCTTTCCAAAGGCGCCCTGGGTTATCTGGAGGAGGAGGGAAGGATCGGTTCCCGGATCCGGGACTGGGTGGTGAGTGATCCCGAGAGCGGTTTTCTTTTCCCTTCCTTTAACGGACGTTCCACGGATATTCATCAGACCCTTTTCTATACGAAGAATGCCAAAGATCCGCACCGGGAACTCATGGAGGATATCCTGGGCTGTGAACCGGTACTGACAGCTTCCGAAATGAGGGAATCTTTCAAAGGAATCGTACTGCGTTCCCTGGGTGAAGAAGATCCCAGAGCGGAAGAGCATTATCTTGTCCTTCAGCGGAGCCTGAACGATCTCCGTGAACAGGTGGAGGAAGCTTACGGGGATGAAGAAGAAGCGCCTGCGGTCATTCTGAATCAGGAACTTCTGCAGGAAGCGCTGGACGAGACTTTTATTCCGGACGGCCGGAAAGAACGGATCCTCAGAAATGTAACCGAGAATTTCGAAGAGCAGGTTCCTGAAGTGAAGCATGTGGTGGACAGCCGGGCGCTCAAAGCCAACGAGGCAGCCCTGGAGCGGGACGATCTGAGGCGGCAGCTTGCGGAAACAGAGCGCGAATTCAGGGAATACAGGGAAGTAAACGGAAACCCGGACCGCTTGACGGAAACATCAGCTTTCCAGCTTAACCTCTTCTTTAAGAGCATCATTGATCAGGATCCTGCCCCGGTGGTGTTCTGTGACCTTTCTCATATCATCCTGTACATGAATCCTGCCGCTGTCACACGCTACGCCGGAAGGACTTCCGTAGGACAGAATCTGATGGACTGTCATCCGGAACCGGTCCGGGAAATGATCGAAAAGGTGGTTGAATGGTTCAGGGAAAGCCCGGAACATAACCGGGTCTTTGAGACCTACAGTGAAAAAGAAAACAAGGATGTTTATACCGTTGCTTTAAGAAACGAAGCCGGTGAACTGATCGGTTATTATGAAAAACATGAATACCGGTCCCGTGAGACCGGAAGCCGGTATGATCTGAAAGACTGAGAGGATGGCGGATAAAGCTGAGAAGATTCCGGCAGATCATACATTAATTTGCTCCCTGCCGCAGGCCGGCAGGGAGCAAATTGTTTATAAGAACATTATAGATGGGATCAGGCAGGAAGCAGTCCCTCAGTATTTGATAAACTGTTCCGCGTCCAGAACGAAGACTGTGGCGCCGCCGACGGTAATATCCCGGGAAGTGTAGGCATCATAAGGATTCTGCTCAACTAACGTGGATGCCGGAATGGATACCGAACGGGTAGCGCAGTGCTGTTCAATGGTTGACAGTGCTCGTTGTAAATAGGCGTCATCGATACCGATGAGCAGCGTGGTGTTGCCGGCCTTTAAGAAGCCGCCGGTAGAAGAAACCTTGGTAAACATGAAATTTTCTTCGGTAAGCGCGCTGCAGACGTCGGCGGTATCGTCATTATTGACTATGGCAATGATCATTTTCATAATTGTTTCTCCTCCTCCGCTGTGGGCAGATCGTTTATTTCAGTGTTCCGGTGCAGGGCAATGCTTTCCGTCTGCGTAAATCATGGAAAGCATTCTATTCTATTTGTAAAATAGCATGTTTTCGGAAAGAAGTAAACAAAAATCATAAAGAAATCAGAAAAAAGATGCATTATTTGTGAAAAACAACCATCTCAAGCATGCGCAAAGAAAAGATCAGGCTAAAAAAGAGAAGTTTTCTTTGCTTTGCGTCAGGTCAAAGGCTTCCGGCTGTTAATCCGTCAATTTCAGATCGTTTTCCCGGATCCATCCGAGATTCCTTAACACCAGGCAGAAGACCTGGGTCAGGACTGCCGGGAGCACAAAACAGATCAGCACCAGGCCGAGATAGTCCATGACGCCCGGGGTAAGAGCCGCTGCGCCGTTTGCCAGAGCTGCCTCTGAAGGATTGGCCCAGCCGGTCAGGACGCCGATGGGACCGCAGAAGCCGCAGGTGCCCATGCCGGAATTAATAGCGGCTCCGTTCATCTGAAGCCGGAACAGGCAGGTGGCGATGGGGCCGCAGATGGCAGAGGACAGGATCGGGGGAATCCATATTTTCGGATTTTTGATGATATTGCCCATCTGCAGCATGCTGGTACCGATGCCCTGGCTCACCAGTCCGCCGAACCGGTTCTCCCGGAAACTCATGACGGCAAAGCCGATCATCTGGCAGCAGCAGCCCGCAACAGCCGCACCTCCCGCAAGGCCCGTCAGGCTTAAGGCAGCGCAGATGGCAGCGGAGGAGATGGGAAGCGTCAGGGCTATACCCACCAGGACGGATACCAGAATACCCATAAAGAAGGGCTGGAGTTCCGTGGCCCACATGATCAGCCGTCCCAGCCAGCTGGCGGCTTTTCCTATGGGAGAGGCGATCAGATATGAAAGTCCGGTGCCCACCAGCAATGTCACGAGGGGCGTCACCAGAATATCGATCTTTGTTTCCTGGCTGACCAGCTTTCCGAATTCGGAAGCGACGATGGCGATGATGAGGACAGCCAGAGGACCGCCCGCGCCGCCCATTAAATTCGCGGCATAGCCTACGGGAACCAGGGTGAAGAGCACCATGCCCGGGGCTTTCAGGGCGTTTCCTATGGCAACGGCCATGGCCGGTCCTACCATCGCTGAAGCAATGCCGCCGATGGTATAGGCCGTTTCCTTGACAGTTATGATCGGGTTTTCCAGGAAGCCGATGTGCAGCTGGGAACCCAGGGTGTTCAGGATGGTTCCGATCAGCAGCGTGCAGAACAGACCCTGGGCCATGGCGGACATGGCATCAATGCCGTAGCGCTTAAGGGAAATGACGATGTTCTTCTTCTCCAGAAAGGCACTGAAGCGGTTTTTGGATGGCTGTTTTTCTTTCATGATCTATCCTCCGTAAGAGCATAAGGATGTAAGTATTATTATATCAGATGTTTTAAGGAACATGGAAAATGTATCTGAACAGGCCGGCAGATATTCAGGAAATCTGATAAGGAATATTCCCGGTCACTGGCCGATAAGGACCATTCCCGGTCAGTGCCTGATAAGAACTATTCCTGTTCACTGACCACATCCACGATATCAGCAGTATTTACGGCAGTCTCGTCCCGGAAAGTCAGAACACCGGATACCGGGTCTGCCTTTTTCAATTCTCCGGTATAGGTCTCATAGGAACCGCCTTCCTTTAACGGATCCTGTTTAAAATAAGTTATGGTCAGGACCGGATGGGAGGAGGTCTCCATCAGCTCGTTGAAGATCCGGTCCAGGGAATCCAGGACGCCTTCGTCCGCGAAGATGCGGCTGTCGGTCAGCCGGCCTGTCTCTTCCAGGGTATCATAATAACCCGTCAGGGAGGCAAAGGGAGAAAACTGGGCAGCCCGCTGAAGGTTTGTCATGTGCGGATGGGCATCCGATTTCCGGTAGGGAAGGTTTATGATATCATCGTAAGGAGAATGTTCTGTTTCCTGTATCATAGCAATACTTGTATCGCAGCAATATTATTTCAAGAAGGACGAGGGCGTCCTCAGTCTCATGGCGATCGTATCTGAAGCGATCCGTTTCCCGACTTATACCGATTTCACGAACGTAAAGGCTCGCTTCCTGTCCATGGAGCATTTTAACAAGATCCTGCCGGACACGTTTTTACAGTTTGTGGCCGCCGATCTGTCTGTTCCGGTCCATGGCGGTAGCGCCTTCTTCCAGGTTCAGGCCCTTGATCAGCGCGTTTTTACCAAAACGTTTTTTAATGGCAAGCTCTGCCGCCTGCAGCCTTTTTTCTTTCTCCAGGGCAGCTTTTTCTTCAGCCTGCTGCTTTTCCAGAAGGTCAGGATCGGTGAACAGGTCCAGCTGGAAACTTCCGGCCTTTTTCGGCGCGTCCCCGGCCTTCATCAGATGATTGGCGTTCAGGGTGAACCGCCGGATCAGCAGCTTCGGATCGACGATCCGGTCGTATAGTTCCAGGGTCTTTTCTGCGATCAGCCGTCCTGAGGAAGAGAAGCTTCCCAGGTTGGCCGTGCCGTGTCCCGCTTTCGGAACCTTCCGTCCGTACCAGTCTTTTTTGACTTCCCCCGTGTACCCGTTATCCCTGTCTCCGGAAAGATTTTCGATATCATAGCCGATGGTCAGGACAATCTGGTCCGTTACAAGCCCTTTTTCCACCAGGCCCAGGACCATGCTGTCCGTCATCTCGTGGACGATGACGCGGGCTTTTTTTGCATCATAGGGGTATTGAAGCACCTGGCCGGAAGAGACGCTGCTGCTTTCGGGAACATAGGCCTTGATATCGGAGATCCTGCAGGGTTCATAACCCCAGGCATGATCGATCAGCAGCTCCGCGTTAATACCGAACAGGCGGTACAGCAGTTCTTCGTTGTAGAAATCGTCCGGCTTTCCCAGAGAACAGCGGGCGATATCCCCCATGGTAAAGAGCCCGTTGGCCTCCAGCTTGTCCCGGTAACCTTTTCCCACCCGCCAGAAATCCGTCAGCGGACGGTGGTTCCAGAGAAGTTTCCGGTAACCGGCTTCGTCAAGGACAGCCAGCCGCACGCCTTTTTCGTCCGGTTCCATATGCTTGGCGACAATATCCATGGCCACCTTAGCCAGATACAGATTGGTGCCGATGCCGCAGGTGGCGGTAATGCCGGTCTTTTCATAGATATCATGGATGATCCTGACGGCCAGTTCTTCCGGCGTCGCATGATGTACGGACAGATAGGGCGATGCCTCGATGAACACTTCGTCCACGGAATAGACATGCATGTCTTCCGGGGCGATATAACTTAAATAGATCGTATAGATCTCGGAGGATCTCTGAATATAGAGACCCATACGGGGCACCGCTGTCCGAAAGGCAAGCTTCAGGGAAGGATCCCGCTCCAGCTCGGTGATATTCGTTGACTCGCCCCGGAAAGTCCTGCCGGGCGCTTTTGACAGCCTTTCTGAATTGATCCGCCTGACCTTCTCATTGACTTCAAAAAGCCTGGCCCTTCCGGGAACGCCGAGAGACCTTAAGGAAGGGGAGACCGCGAGACAGATGGTCTTTTCCGTGCGGGATTCGTCGGCCACCACCAGGTTTTCCGTCATGGGATCCAGCCCCCGTTCAATACATTCGACGGAAGCATAAAAGGATTTCAGATCAATGGCGATACAGGCTCTTTCAGTGTTCATAACAGGCGGATCGACAGTCTCTCACAATGATCCGGAAACCGGATCAGCAGGACAGACGGCAGTGGTATTACATTATCTGTATTTTTTCGGTATTTTTTGAAGTTTTCCAGATATCTTTCAGGTTATCTTTCAGCGCTTTCCGAGTCTTCGGGCTGAACCGTCTTTTGGATGTTTACGGCAGCTTTGTATGATTTACTAAGTATGTTTTTATTTTACTCCAACAGAGCGGTTTTATCAATGTCTTTATTCGGTGAAAAGGAAATGGTTGTGCTCAGCGAAAAGGAGACCGTTGTGCTCGGCAAAAAGGGGACGGAGGCAGGGAATGACAGGACAGATTTCTCTGATGAAAAGCGGAGCGGATTATAGCCACGAATAATAGCGGAACGAATCGTAGCTCCGAATAAAACGGTCCGGTACAGGTCCGGCCCAGCTGTGAACAACGCAGCCCGAACAAAATCCGGCCCGAACAAAATCCGGCCGGCTTATTGAAAGCGCAGTGGTTTTGTAGTATAGTAAGCTATTGTCAGATTCCGGCAGGCGCTTTGTCCTGCTGCGTTATTTTTGGAATAGACAAGTCTGTTTTTTGGAGAGACAAGCCCATGGTCCTGATTCACCGGGAGAGTTTTGATATCGTTAAGAACTGCTCACTGGAAGAGGAGAAAGATAAGTATTTTGAGTGCGATGAAGCCATCGCGCCGGCCATCAGTCTGCTGAACCGGAAGGGGTACAGAACGACATTCTGCTGCAGCGGCCATCTTTATGACGATATTACGGATACCCTCCTGATCGATGAGGAGGAAATGCCGGAAGAAGCCCTCTATGAGGCTTATCCGGGGATCATAAAGATCGGGCATACGGAGGACGGCTTTTACCGGCTGACCCTCAGGCAGAATCTTTCCATGCAGGCCTATGTGACCTTTGCCGAGGACGTGGAACTTTTCTCCGTGCCGGAGGGCTGGCGGGAGAGAGGCCATACGATCCTCCATAATTTTTACTGGGATGAATCTTTTGAACATCCCTACGCAGAAAAAGATCTTCAGGAAAAAGACCCCTATCTGTTTTACAGAAGGCGTCTTGAGATCATGGAGGCTTTATACGACTGGGCGGTTTCTCTGCCGCCCCGTATACAATAGAAGGAAGGAGATAATGATATGGAGGTCAGAAGTTCAGAATACCTTCAGAGAAGCAGGGAACTGCTGAAAAAGCTGGTTGAACGGCTGCAGGAGGACTATGCGTATGCCTCTGTCCTGGGCATGGACAACCGTGCAAGGCAGTACAGCATCCGGTCCACCGGCATTACAGCCGGCCCCAGCCCCCGGTTTACCAACCGCGGCTTTGTGGCCCGGGTGAGAGATGAGAGAGGCTATGCGGAGTACAGCTTTAATCACATCGATGAGGACGCTGTGGAAGAGATCGCCCGGATCTTCCGGGAGGAACTGATCCCTCTTGGCAGCAAGGTGCTGGAGAGCGGCACGTTTTCTTCCATGGAGCGGAAGGCTCCGGAAGAAGAGGCGATGACCCTGAGAAAATCTACGGAATACGAGATCTGGCCCTATGATTTCGGCGATGAAAAGATCTTCGAAGTGCTGAAGAGCATCCGGGAGCAGGCGAAGGCCTATGATCCCAGGATCCTGGACTGCGGCGCTTCTTACGTTTTCCAGGAGATCCATAAGGTCTTTATCAGCGGCAAAAAGAATCTGGAACAGAACCTTCTGTGGTCCTCCGGATCCGTGAACACCATGGCCCCGAAGGGGCAGGAGATCGTGATGAGCTTCCAGGGCTATTCCGGTCTGGTTGGCGCCGAGCTTCTGGAAACCATGGATAAAGATGTGGAAAACGTTGCGAAGACTTCCATCGAGCTGCTGAGCGCCGAACCCATGGTGCCCGGTGAATATGACTGTGTCTGCACGCCTTCCGTGACCGGCATGATCGTTCATGAAGCCTTCGGCCACGGCGTGGAAATGGATATGTTCGTCAAAGACAGGGCGCTGGCAAAGCACTTTATCGGCGAATACGTCGCGTCGCCCCTGGTGACCATGCACGACGGCGCAGCAGTCATGCAGGAGACCGGCAGCTATTTCTTCGATGATGACGGCAATATCGCGAAGGACACCGTTATCATCGACAAGGGCATCCTGAAAACCGGTATGATCGACGAGCTTTCCGCGGAAGTCCTGGATATTCCCACCACCGGAAACGGCCGTCGGGAATCCTATGAGAGGAAAGCCTATACCCGTATGACCAATACCTATTTTGAAGGCGGAACGGATTCTGTGGAGGACATGATCGCTTCCATCGATTACGGCTTCCTGCTGGATCAGCCCACCTCCGGTATGGAGGATCCCAAGAACTGGGGCATCCAGTGCATGGTGAATTTTGCCAGAGAGATCCGGGACGGAAAGCTTACCGGGAAGATCTTCTCCCCCATCGTGCTTACCGGTTATGTGCCTGATCTGCTGAAATCCATCACCATGATGTCGCCGGACGTGGAGCTTGAAGGCGGCGGCATGTGCGGAAAAGGCTATAAGGAATGGGTCAAGGTATCGGACGGCGGCCCCTATATCAAAGCCAGGATCCGTCTGGGCTGAAGAAGGGAGATACGACTATGATGATCGAAAGAATACAGGAAGCGCTTAAAGAATTGGAACTTCAGGAATACCTGATCTCCGACACGGAAGAAGCTTCCGCGGAGCTGTTTTTTGTCCGGAAGAAGCTGGACATGAGACGGCGTAAAAATACGGAGAAGGCCGACGTTACCGTCTGCAGAAACGGCGAGACCGAGAAAGGCAGAATGAGAGGCGCTTCGGAAGCCGGCCTGACCCCGGATATGGACGATGAAGAAATAAAAGCTGCGCTCAGGGAAGCCTATGCCTCGGCGGAGAACGCCATGAATCCCTGGTATGAACTGTATCAGGGAACGAAAGGGGAAAAGAAGGATGCGGCCCCGGAGATCTCCCTTACCGACGCGGCAGCCCTTATGGCAGATGCGCTTTACGCGGAAGACGTCCGGAACGATGCCTTTATCAATTCCGCTGAGATCTTTATTGAAAAGAGAGACGTCCGCATCGTGTCCTGTACCGGGACAGACGTTTCCTATACTGCTTTTTCCGTCAACGGGGAGTTTGTGACCCAGTGTCTGGAACCCAAGGATGTGGAGCAGCATTTTACCTTCCGTTATGACGGGCTGGAAACCGAAGCGCTGAAAGAAAAGGTCAGAGAAGCGCTGAATACTGTTTCCGACAGGGCAAAAGCCGCAAAGGCTCCCGCCGCAGGCACCTATGATATCGTGCTTTCCGGAGAGAATCTGGCCGAGATCCTGAGCTTCTATACCTACCGTTCCAACGCTTCTCTGGTGTATGCCGGCTATTCCGACTACAAGACAGACATGGCGGTGCAGAGCGCCAAAGACGGCTATGAAAAGCTGAACCTGAACCTGCTTCCCACGGTTCCCTATTCCTCGGAAGGCATTCCGATGAAAGAGCGGGAGCTGCTGAAAGAAGGCGTCCTCCGGACCCTTCACGGAACGTCCCGGTTCTGTTATTATCTGGGATGCGAACCCACCGGCGATTACCGGAAGACGGGGCTTCATAACGGGACGGTGCCTTTTGAGGAAATGAAAAAAGGTTCGTTATATCCCGTTACCTTCTCTGATTTCCAGATGGACCCCATGTCCGGTCATTTCATGGGGGAGATCCGCCTGGCCTATTATTACGGCGAAAATGGCATGGAGATCCTGACCGGCGGTTCCATCAACGGATCGCTTCTGGAAAAGGCCGATGAACTGGTCTTTTCTCTGGAACAATACAAGGACGCAGCCTACGAAGGCCCGCTGGCAGTACGGATCAAGGGCGTGGCTGTAGCCGGATGACGGCGGTAAAAGCATGCTGAAACGATCATATGTAGAAATCGATCTTGACATCCTCCGGCAGAATTACCGGATCTTAAAAGAGACCCTTCACGACGGGCAGGAGATCATGTGCGTCGTGAAGGCGGATGCCTACGGGCACGGCGCCGTCCCTGCGGCAAAGGTCTATTCTTCGGAAGGCTGCAGGAACTTTGCGGTCTCCAATATTGAGGAGGCTCTGGAGCTTCGGAAAGCCGGCATCGAGGGACAGATCCTGATTCTTGGCTACACCCCGGCCTCCTTTGCCGGCGAGCTGAAGACGCATCATATCACCCAGGCGCTGTTGTCTTATGAACACGCGGCGGCTTTTTCCGGCAGCGGGATCGAAGCCCAGTTTGCCATCGATACCGGCATGAACCGGATCGGTCTGGACGCCGATGATCCGGAGGAATGTGAAGCGATCATCCGGAAGTTCAGCAAAGAAGTGCATCTTACCGGGCTGTTTACGCATCTTTGCAGCGCCGATACGCCGGACAATGAAGAAAATACCGCTTTTACGATGGAGCAGATCGGGAAATTCAAAGCGGTTTCCGAACGGGTCAGCGACCTGGCGCTTCCCTATATCCACTGCCTGAATTCCGCCGGCGGCCTGTTTCATAACTGTTACGGGAATCTGGTGCGCTTCGGCATCGTCCTTTACGGACTGAAACCGGATATTTCCAATACGCTTCCGGAAGGCCTGAGGCCGGCCATGACCTGGAAATCCGTGATCTCCATGATAAAGCCCGTCAGAAAGGGCGAGACCATCGGTTATGGCCGTACCTTTACAGCAGACCATGATCTGATGGCAGCAACGATCCCCACCGGGTACGCGGACGGTTATTCCCGCCGCCTTTCCAACTGCGGCAAGGTACTGATCCATGGAAAAGAAGCCCCGATCATCGGCCGGATCTGCATGGACCAGTTTATGGCGGACGTGACGGACATTCCCGAAGCCGCCTTTGAAGACGAAGTGATCCTTCTGGGAGCGACCTACAACGCGGACGATATGGCGGAAGATCTCGGCACCATCGGATATGAGGTGGTCTGCGATATCGGGAAACGGGTGAGAAGAGTGTATAAGGGAGAAGAGAAACGATAACCCGGAAATGACAGACTATCCCTGAAATGACCCTGTGGGTACTTTAAGTCTCCCTGAAATGGCCCTGCGGGTGTTTTAAGTCTCCGCAAGGATGTTGGGACCTTTGAGTCGGGGATCAGAAAGATCTTCCCGCTTTGCAATGAAGCGGGCGCTGAAGCAGCGTACATAAATGAGGAGGCGGCGTATCGCCGTAATCCTGCAGGATAAGAAAGACTATGAACGCAAAATTATCAGGGCTGTTCAGCGGCTTTCCTATGCATCATTTTACCGATGAGATCGCACTGGTGCTTAAGGAAAACCTGCCCCGGCGGGAAAGCCTGGTTTTTATCAGCGCCTGGCCCGAAGATTACAAGCGGAATGACGATGACAACGACGGGATGCATGAGATGTTTGCGGAACGCGGCATGACGTTCGCCGGGCACCGTGTGATCGACCGGCGAATAAATGCAGCGGATGCCGTAAAACTGGTGCAGACGGCGGACTGTATCTTCCTGATGGGCGGAGATGTGACCTTGCAGATGGCGCTGATCCGGGATCTCGGGCTGATTTCAGCGCTTCGGGCCAGCCGCGCCGTGATCCTCGGCGTCAGTGCGGGTTCCATGAATATGGGGCGATACGTGGCTGAAGTCTGGGAGTCAAAGACGCTATATGAAGGGCTTGGCCTGACGGATATCACCGTAAAAGGGCACTATACCGAAGACGCATGGTTTCTCCCGGCGCTGAAGGAGATTTCAAGAATTCAGCCGGTGGCTGCCATGGAGGACGAAAGCGCGATTTTTATCCAGGGCGGCGCCGCCTGGAGTTTCGGAAATATCCATTGGATCGACAAGGGCAGGATCACAAAGCTTACTGATAAGATGCTGAAGGCAATCGGAAACACCCTGCCATATGAATCGCATGGAGAATGATGAAAAAAGATGGAAAAGACAACAAGAGAATATCTGGCAAAGGTTGCTGAGAAAGCAGCTCAAATCCCTTTCCATGGCTGTATTGAGGGGAAAGAATCAAATCTTGACCCGATCATTCGCTTTTTCCCAAAATGGACGCTGAAAGAAGCCGACGGGTTATGGTGCGCGGCGTTTGTATACTTTTGCTGCCGGGAAGCGGGATTTGAGATTCCCATCAGGCCGGATGAATGCAGGACCAGCCATCTGGCGGGCTGTATCGCCTGGGAAGAATTTGCGCAGGGCGATGTTCGGATAGAATATCACGGAGGAAAAGAAGGCTTCGTTCCGGAAGCCGGCGATATCGTCATCTATAACTGCGTTTTTGAGAAGCGGGAGCATGACCATATGGGCATTGTCCTTCAAAACACCGAAAACACGATCATCGCCGCGGAAGGAAATCTGAATAACGTGTCAGGGATCATCGAACGCCCGAAAGATGAGCATATCCGGTGTTATATCAGGATTCCGGACGGATACAGATACCAGAGGATCCTTACGGATCATCAGGCAGAAAGAAACGGGGATCCGCTGTTCAGATTTACAGCACAGGAGAAAGCTGAGCAATGAAAAAGAAACTGATCCTCATCAGCGGGTCTCCCTGCGTGGGAAAGACTGCTGCAGGCACAAGGCTCATAATCGATTGATTTGGATCGAAGGTTTATGGAAAGATAAATCCAGGAATCTTGTTTGATCAGTTATACAAATACCGGTCTGCAGAATAAACGGCAGACCGGTATTCCTTTTTACCAACCTTGACAGACAGGCCGTGTTAAAGTAAGGTCTTGACAAGTTCTCGTTCCTTCTTTATACTGAGTGAACGAAAGGTCACTTTTTTGTGTATGGAGTTTATTTGGAGAACGTCGCTTAGAGAGGATCCATACTGCTGCAGCGGAATGTTTACAGGAAAGAGAGGAAGTGTATCTGTGAAATTTGTTGGGGTCAGAAGAGTTTTTTCAACTCGGAATGAAGAACAATATAATACTATCGGGTCGTTCTGGGATGAGATGTCAGCGTTATACGGACGAGAGAATCTGATGGGATTAGGCTGTAACTGGAGCAGTGGATCCCTTGAATATGTCATAGCACTGAAAAACGGAAAGATAGCAGGGGCTGATTTTGAAACCGAGCTGCCGGATGAATGGACTGAAATATGCGGAAAGACGGAACAGCTGAATCTGATATATGAGGAAATCTATAAAGATGGGCCGCTGCGGTATGAAATAGAAGAGTTTAATGATAACGGAGATTGCCGGATAAGATATTGCCGGTGAAACAGACCTGCGGAGACTGCGGCGAAACAAAGAGCCGTGAAAAGAAAGGCCAGCCGACGCATACAGCCCGGGCGTATGACAGGACCTGATAACAGGCACGGCCCGGATACATGACAGGACCTGATAACATACACGGCCCAGGTACATAGCCGGACCTGGAAACAGGGATGAAAACAGAAGGAAGGACATAGATGCAGTATCATAAAAATATCACACTGAAAGATGGCAGAACATGTATTCTCCGGAATGGGACAGCAGAGGATGGGCAGGCGCTTCTGGATATCTTCAATCTTACTCATGCTCAGTCGGATTATCTGCTTTCCTATCCGGAAGAATCCACCCATACCGCTCAGCAGGAAGCAGATTACCTGAAGCAGAAAACAGAGAGCGCTGACGAGATCGAGATCCTTGCGGAGCTGGAGGGAAAGGTCATAGGTACAGCCGGCATCAATTGCGTCGGCCGTAAGGAAAAGACCAGGCATCGCGCGGACTTTGGGATCAGCGTAGATAAGGCTTACTGGGGCCTCGGGGTCGGCCGGGCTCTGACCGAAGCCTGTATCGAATGTGCCGGAAATGCCGGATATGTCCAGCTTGAACTGGAGGCAGTGGCCGAGAACAAAAATGCCCTTGCC
The DNA here is from genome assembly GCA_017438305.1 of Lachnospiraceae bacterium. Classification (GTDB taxonomy): domain Bacteria; phylum Bacillota; class Clostridia; order Lachnospirales; family Lachnospiraceae; genus UBA1267. The sequence goes on from JAFRVX010000098.1 coordinate 22,103, forward strand.
CTGTACAGAAGCGTGGGTTTTCGGGAGTATGGCAGAAATCCGAAGGGCTTCCGCTCCCGGATATCCGGCTGGCAGGAGCTTGTCCTTATGCGGCTGGAACTGGAGTGACAGGCTGCAGACGTTGAGGACGAAGGCGGGATCGAGATGGTTTTATCACTCAAGTGACCGGCATCCGAAAAAGGAGAGAAGAGCATCGCATCCATAGCTGTCCTGATAAGACAGATATCGTTCTGCTTTAATGAACTGATGAAAAGTGAAATAATGAAAACGGAAAAGGCATGACACGGGCGGTCATGCCTTTTTTGAAAGTTATAAAACTGTCTTATAAACCCCGGAAAAACCCTGTGAAATACTTGACTTTATGGGGTATACTGTTGTCCCGATCGGCAGGTCTGGCGTTCAATATGCCATATAGGACCGTCCGGTATCAGTGGGAGTGTCCTGCACCGTGTTTAACGATCTGGGGACGTTTGAGATGCAGGACCTTCTCGCCAAAGGGGAAGGACAGCATATAAAGGGTCAGCGCGCCGAGAAGGATAAAGGCGCTCATCCGGTAGAAGGTCCGGATACCGATGGCCTGGATCACAAAGCCGCCGATGGCATTACCCAGAATACCGGCAATGGAGACCATGGAGCCGTTCAGCGTCTGGGCGGTGGCTTTCAGGTTCTCCGGGGCCAGGGTGGCCACATAGTTGGAGCCCGCTGCGATATGCAGTCCGCCGGCAAGACCCTGCAGCATGCAGATCAGCATGATGTGGAGGAAATTTCCCGCCATACTGTAGAACAGGGCTTCCAGCATGTACAGGATGCCGGAGGCGATGAGCAGGTAATAAAGGGGGACCTTATTCCTGACCTTGTCCATCAAGAGGAGCATCGGGATCTCGATAAAGGCCTTCAGACCCTGGACATAACCGATCATATTGATGTCCACGTTGATATCCTTCAGCAGGTAGGAGAAGAAGGAGAAGACACAGGACAGCGGGATCTGGATGATCATCGCGTAGATCAGGTAGGTCATATAGTAATAGTTGGTAAACAGCTGGCCGAAATGCATCTCCCTGAAGGACTGGGACCGCCTCGTGCTGCCCTGATAGGTGTCTTCCTTCGTCGACAGGACGACCAGAAGCAGGACCAGGGAGAACGCGCTGTAAAGCGGGAAGGTCAGCTTTGTGCCGAGCATTCCGCTTTCCGACGACGCGTTGATCTTCGGGATGAGATAGCCCAGCACCAGTCCGACGATACCGAAGGAAATGGAACCGAAGGACCGGATCGCGCCAAAATGAAGGCCATGCTTGTTGCAGGAGCGGACCGTCCAATTATCCACCAGGGAATTCAGCGGCTGTTTGAAGAAGGTCGAAAGTGGGACGAGAATGAATAAAAGCGATATTCCGGCGATCTTCCAGTCCATGAAGGGGATCAGCGCAAACGTAAGGCCTGCGGCAATGATCAGGACGATAATGATCTTCTTAATGGACCGGATCTTATCGGACACCGTGCCCCAGAAGGGCGCTGAAACTGCGCCTACGGCAGAGTTCACCGAATTCAGCAGGCCCACCTGGGTAGTCTGCCAGCCGTTGGATACCAGAAATGTGGTCAGATAAATACCGAAACAGGAGGCAAACCAGTAGGTAAAGCTCATGGCCGCATACTTGATGGAAAGCTTCAGACGGCTCTGGTCGCTTTCCTGAACAGTGTTTTCCTGAGAAGGTGTTCCCTGTCCGGCAGCAGCCTGTTCAACAGTTCCCTGCCCGGCTGTTTCCTGTCCTGCGGGTTCATTCCGGAAGATTTCCGGATCTTTGTTGGAATCTTGCATCATTTCTCCCTTGTGCGCTCGTGATAGATTGTCATCGTTCTGAAATGCCGGCGTATGAGGAACAAAAACTTCATAACTGATCATATGTCCCGCCGGATCCGGAGGTCCATCTGCCTGTAACGCAGCCGGTTATGAAAACCGGGAAGCGCCGGATTTTCCGATGATTTATCATTCTAGCAGAATAAAGCACGGGTGTACAGGCCTGAAACCCTGTTCTTCATTGACATAATCTGTGATTTTTACTATGATAGCCGATGAAGATACTCGAAATACGTCTGAACATGATCAATGCACGCTCGAAACATACTTGAGACATACTCGAAAGGAATTACGCGGACGAAACATGCAGGAATATCCGGGACTCATTGAAAATGCGGCATTCGGAAACAGGTATTTTTCTGAATGGAGAAGATCCATTTGTTTCCCGGCGCGGAAACTCCTGCATAAACCAGGAAATACACAAAATAACAGGAGGACCAGATCATGGGAGTTTTACGATTTAACTTCAACTCGGAAACATTGGCCCAGCAGGTCAATGTGACGCTTTGCCTGCCGACCCACAGTCCGTCGGATTCCCGGAACGGTGTGAATCCGGAAGCCTATTACCGGCAGGGGCTTAAGTATCAGACGCTGTGGCTGCTTCACGGCGGAAGCGGCGATGATTCGGACTACGTGACCTTTTCCAACATTGCCCGTTATGCGGAAGAGCATAAGGTAGCCGTGGTCTGTCCGGCGGATTATAATCAATACTATACCAATGACAGATGGGGCGGCGCGAGATACTTCGACTATATCACGGAAGAGCTTCCCCGGGTGTTAAGGGGCCTTTTCCCGCTTTCCGATGCCCGGGAGGACAATTTCATCGGCGGCCTTTCGATGGGCGGCTGCGGTGCGTTTAAATGCGCCATTTCAAGGCCGGATCTTTACGGCTCGGCCCTTATTATGAGCGGGAGCATACTCAGTAAGAAATGGCTGGAAAACCGGTATGTAAACGGGGCCAACCGTATCCTGTTTTCCCGGCTGGGACTTCCGGAAGACTTTGAAAACGGTCCGGACGATATGTGGTCCCTGGCAAAGAAGCGGGCCGAAGAAGGAACAGAAATGCCGGCATTCTATCTCTCGGTGGGATCTGAGGATTTTACCCTGGGCGTCATGAGGGAATCCTATGAGTATATCCGCGGGCTGGGTTACGATATCCCGGTTTACGAAGAGGTTGAAGGCCTTCGTCATGAGTGGAAGCTTTGGGACAGAACTCTGGAAAAAGCGCTGAATGAATGGCTGCCTGTAAAGAATGCACCGGTGTACCGGTAAACCCGATCGAGGGGTCGGATTCTCACATGGCATGAAAAGATATGCCGGATGGAAGAGAGGATAGAAAAAGAGGAGAAAAAATAATGCTGCCGCATCGGAGATGATACCTGAAATATCATCTGCTGCTGCGGCAGCACTTTTTCTGTGATGTTCCTGAGGATCTGTACAGCTGACAGCGGAACCGGATTTACGGAAGCCGGCGGCCCACAGCCTTGTAAAGGTCATACCACTGCTTCTTGGTCAGGACGACGTCCGCGGCAGCAGCGGCGTTGTTCAGATGCTCATTGTTCGTGGTGCCTGTAATGACCTGCATTTTAGCGGGGTAGCGGAGCAGCCAGGCATAGGCAATGGCATCGGGTGTGGTGTGCTGTTCTTCCGCCAGCTGATCCAGAAGCGCGTTTAATTCGGGATATCGTTCGTCCTTCAGGAAAACGCCGCCGAAATAACCGATCTGAAGAGGTGACCAGGTCTGGACAACGACCTTTTTCAGGCGGCAGTATTCCAGGGTCCCGCCGTCTCTCATGACGGATGCATCGGCCATCATGTTGACATTGAAGCCGGCCTCCAACATTGGAGCGTGGACCAGGCTCATCTGCAGCTGGTTCGCCGAAAGATCGACATTGAGGCCAGAGGATAAAAGCTCCATCTGGTAGCGGTTCATATTGCTGACGCCAAAGGAGCGGACCTTACCGCTGGCTTTAAGGATATCAAAGGCTTCACCCACCTCTTCAGGCTCCATCAGGGCGTCCGGACGGTGCAGCAGCAGACTGTCCAGATGATCGGTATTCAGACGGGACAGGATGCCGTCTACAGACTTCAGGATATAGTCCCTGTCAAAATCAAACAGGCCGTCATGGATCGCGCATTTGCTCTGGATAAAGATCTTTTCCCGGAGAGATGGGTGCTTTTTCAGCACGCTTCCGAAGAGCAGCTCGCTTTTTCCGCCGCCGTAAATGTCGGCGTGGTCGAAAAAGTTGATCTCATGATCCACGGCATTTAAAACAAAAGCTTCTACAGCATCTTCCGTCATGCCGGCGATCCGCATGCAGCCGGCGCCAATAACGGAAACCAGGTCCTTTTCGGGACCGAATTCGAGATATTTCATGGTTCAGTATCTCCTCAACGATTCTCAGATGGCTTCTGCGTTGACGAACTGGGAATTCCAGAGCTCTGCGTAGAAACCGCCTTTTTCCAGCAGTTCTTCGTGATTGCCGGTTTCGACGATGTCGCCGTCTTTCATGACCAGGATAACGTCGGCATTCCGGATCGTAGAGAGCCGGTGGGCAATGGTGAAGGAGGTACGGCCTTCCGTCAGCCGGTCCATCGCGTACTGCACCAGCTGTTCGGTACGGGTATCGACGGAAGAGGTGGCTTCGTCCAGGATCAGGAACTTCGCGTCGTCGATCATGGCCCGGGCGATGGTCAGGAGCTGCCGCTGGCCGGCGGAAAGGTTGGTGGCATCGGACAGGACCGTATCATAGCCCTTCGGAAGGGAACGGATGAAACGGTGCATGCCCACGGCCTTGCAGGCTTCGATGACGTCCTCGCGGCTTACATTGGGCCGGGAATAGGCGACGTTGTCGTAAACGGTGCCGTCAAAGAGCCAGGTGTCCTGAAGGACCATGCAGAACTGGTCGTGCACGGCTTCCCGGGTCATGTCTCTTGTGGAGATGCCGTCGATCTTGATGGCGCCGCCGTCCAGTTCATAGAACCGCATCAGCAGGTTGACCAGGGTGGTCTTTCCGGCGCCGGTGGGGCCGACGATGGCGACTCTCTGGCCGGGTTTGACGTCATAGGAGAAATCGTGGATGATGGTGTGGCCGGGCTCGTATCCGAAGTTGACGTGCTCAAAGGAGATGTGGCCCTTCACATCTTCCAGTTTCTGGATTTTATGATCTTCGTTTTCCAGTTCCGGTTCTTCCAGGAAGGCGAAGATACGTTCCGCGCCGGCGGTCGCTGTCTGCAGGGACGTCATGGCCTGGGCCACCATGCTTAAGGGCATCGTGAACATCCGGACGTAAAGAACGAAGGCGATAATGACGCCGTAGGAGATGGAGCCGTTCAGGACCATCAGGGCGCCGGCCACGCAGACCGAAACATAGCCCAGATTGGACAGCAGGGTCATTAAAGGCCGCATGATGCCGGAAATGAACTGGCTCTTCCAGTTGGCTTCGTAGAGCATCTGGTTCAGCCGGTTAAATTCTTCCGAAGCGTCCTTTTCGCCGTTGTAGGCCTTCACGATCAGATGGCCCGCGTAGATCTCTTCGATGTGGCCGTTCATAAGGCCGAGGTTCCGGGAACGGGCCGAGAAATAGGGCTGGGACTTCTTGATGATGAAATTCATGATGAAGAAGCCGGCAAAGGCGAAGACCATGGAGATCAGCGCCAGCCACACGTTGGTGATCAGCATCATGATGCCGCAGCCGATGAAGGTGGCCGCCGCGTTGACGATCTCGTTGGCGGACATCCGGAGGCTCATGCCGACGGAATCGATATCGTTGGTGACTCTCGAGAGGACGTCGCCGAAGGAGGCGGAGTCGAAACGGGAGAGAGGGATACGGTTCAGCTTATGGGAGATGTCTTCTCTTAAGGTCCAGCTGATCCGGTTGGAGGTCACGACCATCATCTGTTCTTCCACAAAGGAAAGCAGGGCGGAGAACAGATAGAAGCCGAGGATCATTACAGCGGTCCTGTAGACCAGGGAAAGGTCCATATTGCCGGATTTCATGCCTTTTTCGATCAGGTCTGTGATCTTGGAGAGCATGTTGGGGGCAAAGATGGTCAGGGCTACGGATACAAGGGTGCAGGAGAAGGCCACGATGACCATGGGCAGGAATTTCCTGAAATAGGCAAAGAGTTTTTTCAGGGTGCCCATCATGTCCTTGGGCTTTTCCGCCACACGGTATCTTCCGCCGCCGCCTCCCGGTCCGCGCCGGTTCTGGAGATTGACTTGTCCTAAGGTATATTCATTTCTGGCCATTACGCAAGTTCCTCCTCTGACATCTGGGTGTAGGCGATCTCACGGTAGATCATGCAGGTCTTCATCAGTTCGTCATGAGTTCCCATGCCTACGATCTCCCCGTCATCCAGCACCAGGATCTTGTCCGCGTCGCGGATCGTGCCAATACGCTGGGCCACGATGAGGGTGGTAACGCCAGCGGTCTCTTCCTTGAGGGCCGCCCGGAGGGTCCGGTCCGTCTTATAGTCGAGGGCGCCGAAGGTATCGTCAAAGATGTAGATCTCCGGTTTCCGGAAAACGGAGCGGGCGATGGAGATACGCTGTTTCTGACCACCGGAGACGTTGGTGCCGCCCCGGGAGATGAAGGTGAAATAGCCGTCTTCCTTTTCTTCGACGAAATCCTTTGCCTGGGCGATGCGGACGGCATCCTTGACGGCTTCAAAGGCTTCGGCTTCATTATAGGTGTTGTTGTTTTCGCCGTAGTTGACGTTGGAGTATACGGTACCGGTAAACAGCACCGCCCGCTGGGGCGTGTAGCCGATCTTGTTGTGAAGCGTCTTCAGGTCGTATTCCCGCACGTCCTTGCCGTCGATCAGAACCTGGCCGCCGGTGGCATCGTAGAAACGGGGCACCAGGTTCACCAGGGAAGTCTTTCCGGAACCGGTGGCGCCGATAAAGGCAACAGTCTCGCCTTTGTTTGCGGTGAAGGAGATGTCATGGATAACGTCTTCCTCACTGTCGGGATAACGGAAGGAAACATTTCTGAATTCGATGGTTCCTTCCTTGGAAGCATCGTTTTCGGTATCCGTCCCGCTCTTTACCTTAACGTCGGTCTCCAGCACTTCATTGATACGGTTGGCGCAGACGGTAACACGGGGTATCTGGTTGAAGATCATGTTCAGACTCTGGATGGAGAACAGGATCCTGGCCGCGTAGTTGGAAAAGACCACCATGGTCGAAAATGTGGTCAGGGCCTCTGTGCTCGAAGAGCGGGAGATGATGGCCGCGCCGATGCAGTAGATGCCGATGGTGAGAATGTTCTGAGTAAAACGCATCGTAGGCCGCATCACGGTCATGGCTCTCTGGGCCTGGGTCTGGTTCTTGGTCAGGGTGTCGTTTCTTTCGGTGAACTTATCCATCTGGTATCCGGCGGCGTTATAAGCCCGGATGACCCGGATACCCGTCATGTTTTCACGGGTGACGGCATTCAGGTTATCCGTCAGCACCTGCATCCTGCGGAAGCGGGGATGGGCGTAGAGGATAACGAAAATGACCACGGAAAGGACGATGATGACGCAGGCGGTGGTCAGCACGGTCCACTGCCAATGGCCGCCCGCCATTTTGGAAAGGGCGATGCCTACGGTAATGGGCATGTTGACGATCATGGTAAATCCGCCGGCGATGAAGTTCTGAAGCTGCGCCACGTCGTTGGTGGAACGGGTGATCAGAGAGGCGGTGGAAAACCGGTCGATCTCTTCCAGGGAGAAGGTCTGGACCTTATGGAAGATCTGATTTCTTAAATCTCTGGAAAAGTAGGCGGAAAGCCTGGAACTGACAAAGCCGGAACAGAACATGACGAGCATGCTGAGAACGGCCATGAGAAGCATCATGCCTCCGGTGCGGAGGATCTCATTCATGGTGCTTCCTTCCGTTTCGATCAAACGGGTAATGGTGGACATGTAGCCCGGGATCCGCAGGTCGGTTATGACCTGGGCTACAACAAGGGCAATACTGATGGAGATCAACGCCCATTCGTGGGCATTCAATCGTTTGAATACTTTTAGCATTGCTGACCCTTCCCTCCTTCTTCATAAGATTATCACAATAAAAATATCTTAACACAAAGTGTGGGAATATAAAATTGTTTTTTACGAAAACCATTCAGGTTTGGAGATTCTGCATATAATAGTTGAATTATGAACGATCCATGGTACAATAATACCCAAAAGCGCTTTTTGACAGAATTTCCGGGAAGAAACTGTCGGGAAAACGCTTCCTGCTGTACTGCTTCCGGGAAGAGATTGGCCGGATAAAAGCCGCCTGCCGTTATACCGCAGGAAATAAGGTGAAATGCCGGACAGCGGCAATTCATAATGATTAAGAGGAGAGATTCCATGAAGGAAAATGAAGTGCGGGATGCCTGGCATGAAATAACGAAGATTCTTATCGATAAAGGGCTTACGATAACCACCATGGAGAGCTGTACCTCGGGACAGGCTGCCTCGCTGATAACCGATACCGAAGGCTCGTCCGCTGTGTTGAAAGGCGCCTGCATCAGCTACTCCAATGAAGCGAAGATCCTTTTCGGCGTTCCGAAAGAGACTGTGGAGAAATATTCGGTATATTCCGGCCAGACAGCCATCGCCATGGCCAGGGCCTGCCGCAGCCTGTTTGACGCGGATATCGGCGTGGGCGTCACCGGTACCATGGGAAATCCGGATCCTGCCAATCCCGCATCCTCCATTCCGGGGCAGGTCTGGTTTGCCTTTGCCTTAAGAGACAGGGAAGTGGGCTTTTTCAGGACCCTGCAGCCGGAGGACACCCGTTTCGCCTATAAAATGACGGTCTGCGGCCTGATTGCCGGGGAATTGAGAAAAATACTGGAAGTATATTGACGCTCGGTACAGAAGCCGGAAACCTTATCAATCAGTGCAGAGGCCCGAAAACTTAACGATCAGTCCGGAGACCGGAATCCTTAACGGTTTGTTCAGAGGAAGGACACGCTGAATTAATAATTTTCCTGTAAGATGACCATGGAAAGAAATGATCGTAAATTGACTGAGAACAGCCTTTTTTCCGCGGAACGCATCGGAAGGCATTTCTCTTTTCGTAATATGCCGGGTGATCAGCTGTCTTTTTTACGGTAAAAAGGACTGTTTTACGAAACCTCCGGGAGGAAAATGATAATAAAGAGAACTCACGCACCGGAAACACGCAGTGCTGAAAATACAATAATACATTAAGGAGGATCCATGAAAAAACTTTACGATGTGACCTTTACGTTTGACCCGAAGGACTACGAACAGGTGCTTCAGGACCGGGAACTCAACGGAGTGGGCCTTCTGGGCTCCTTCTGTTTCTACAAGTCGGGACTTACCGGAAATACCGATGAGACCGGTATGGTGGACTGTGACGAATACTTCGGCCCGGCGGATTATCGGGAGGACCTGGACAATATCGGACATAATTATTATCAGGCCATGGAAAAGCAGGAGGACGGCACCTATGCCCTGACCCTTAAGCTGCCCGCGAATCTGTATCAGTATAATTTCGTTATCAACCCGGTCACGGCGGTCAGGGTCCAGGCCAATCCCGCGGATTTCAGAAGCGGCATGGTCAATGTGCTCTCCGACAGGGGCGAGATCGCCCTGATGACCATGAAGACCCGTTTCCAGCCGGATCCCGAGCTGGGCTTCATTGTCAAGGACGTGAAGCATGATGATAAGACCCCGACCCTGGGCGGTTATCAGAACGGCTCCATGATCTACGTGGGCGAGGCTTCCGAACACAGCTGGCTGCCCATTGCCGATGAAACAAAGAAGGGCATCGTGACCTATCAGGCCTATACGGATATCGACGGCGTTCCCCGTACCTTCGGCGTCTATCTGCCGGCGGGGTATGAC
>JAFRVX010000099.1 GCA_017438305.1 Lachnospiraceae bacterium
AGGTGGTGGATGAGGTACCTCATCAGTCTGCCTTCGGCAGACAGCGCACTGCCTTCCCCTCTGGGGAAGGGGGACCACCGAAGGTGGTGGATGAGGTACCTCATCAGTCTGCCTTCGGCAGACAGCTTCCCCAGAGGGGAAGCCTTGAACCTCATCAGTCTGCCTTCGGCAGACAGCTTCCCCAGAGGGGAAGCCTTTATGCAGAGGGGAAGCCTTATTCGATGTTCTGGCCGTAGATCTCTTCCAGGGGCGTGATGCTGTAAACGCGGTTTACGGAGATGTCCGGGTCGTCGGGCTGTTCGTCGCCCACCAGGACGTACAGCGTCACGTTCTGGCAGCCTTCTCTGCAGAACAGGCCGTGAGGTGCGTCGTACTGGCTTATGTAGATGCCTCCGGGGCTGACGTAATCCTTCTTCCGGTACAGTTCCACGCCGCGGACCTCATCCCTGGCCACGATGCAGAATTCCTTTAAGGAGTAGCCGCAGTTCTTGACCCTGTAGGCAATGGCTTCGCGGTCCTTGAAGAAGACGTGCTCGGTTCTGGTGAGTTCCAGATGGCCGGGGCTCACCGGCACCGTCAGGGTGCTTTCGGGCTCCAGGTCGTCCCGTGTCGTTACGTCAAAGGTGTAGGAGAGGTTGTTTCCGGGATTCTTCGGGACCATGACCTCCACTTCGACCTCGGCGGATTCGCCGATCTTCAGGGGCTGGTTCAGTTCTCCGACCTTTTCTCCTTCGCACAGGATCACGGCGTGATCCACATCGTACAGGCCGGTATTCGTGACGGTCAGGCTGATGTGCACCGGCCATTCGGGAAGGGCCGTGTCGGCGTCGGTGGCCTGGCCTTCTTCCAGGGTCACGTGCCGGTTCATCAGCCGGGCTTTGATGTAAAGATCGGATTGGATGTCGGTAAAGCGGCCGTCGTCGCCCAGCTTCAGCGGCTCAGTGACCTCATTCGTGTCTTTATAGGAAAGGGGATCTTCCAGGAGCTTGTCGAGGTCCGCGTTGACCTGATAATTCTGGACGGTATAGACCACCACCGGCTCGTTTTCGTTGGTAAACGCAGCGCTGAGATGAGTGATGGTGGCGTTTTGCCCGGCCTCTGTCAGATCCGCCTTTCCCCAGGTGCTGCCGTCTTTACTGTAGAAAGCAAAGGCGTTGCCGGAAGTGTCTTTGATCTTTGTGCTGACGATCATCAGCGGCCCGCCGCTCAGTTCTCCGTACAGCTCATAGTTGCTGTTGGGGATCGTGATGTCCTTCGGGGTCAGCTGGGTCCGGGTATTGTCGGGCGACAGCATGAAGAGCTTTCCGTCCTCGAACCAGACCATCCGCCTGCCGTTTCCGTAAGGCATAAAGCGCGGATTGGCAGCCTTCTTTCTGTCCCAGACTTTTTCTCTGCCGCGCCAGAGCTCGGTAACCGCCTGGCCGCCGCTCTCATAGCTCAGGGCAACGGTAACGCCGCCGCCGAAATCCGCAATGTCAATGGCGCCTGCCATGCCGGTAAATTCTGTCACTTTTTCAGAAACCCATTCCCGGTCCTGCCACCTGTAAAGGTAGACCTCATGGTTTCCTTTCAAGCCCAGGGGATCGTTGGTATCGTTCGTATATACGACGATGACGGGCGCTCCGTCCTTGTCAGTGCCCACTCTGGCCGACGCCGCGTATTTACCCGTGCCGGCAAAATGCGTCACCTGCTGCGGCTGGTACCAGGAGCTGCCCACCTGGTATTCCGCGCAGACGATATCGGTGTTGGCCGCGATCTCGGCAAAGGTCATATCCGCCGTGAGCGGGCTCAGGGCGTTTTTCCAGACGAGCCATGGCTTTCCGCCCGGCTCGCAGTACAGATAGGGATCAAAGTCCGCGGTCCCGTCGTCCGCCACCGGAACCGGGTCTGAGACAAAGTTCGTATTGATATTGAAGTAGCTGCTCATCAGCCTCGACCGGTTTCCCGAAGCGCGGGCCGTGTCGTTTTCCAGGAAGACCATCTCCATGGAAGGCATGGTTTTGCTGCCCGCGTTGATGATCTGGATATGGTTTTCGGGGTAAATATCCGTCGCCAGGAGGTGAGAAAAGTCTCTGTCGTCGATCCAGTCGTTCACGATCTCCGGCGAGTCGACGTCCGTGCCGAACCACTGCATCTCTCCGGTATCGTCCACCAGAACGCCGGCGGTATTGGCGTAGTCGGAAGACAGCAGGAATTCCTTCATGTCCTCCGCGGAAAGGGCGGTCCCGAGACTCTTTTTCTTATCCTCATCCTCCAGGAAATCCTTGCTTCCGGCAACGATGGTAAAGCTTGCCAGCACCTTGCCGAAGAGCTTCGCTTTCAGCCCCAGTTCGCCGGCCAGGATCAGATGCTCCGCATCCGGATCGGGATACATTTCTTCCAGATACTCCAGCGACGCGGCGCCGTAGACGCCCACGGACGCGAACTTGCAGCCGACGCCGCCGTAGAGCTCCACGCCCCACTTGACGCCCAGCATGATCTGGTCCGCGCTGAAGTGATATTTGCTGTCCGCCGGATTGAACTTGTAGGAAAAATCGAAGGATCCCTCTGCGCCTGCCGTCAGGGTGACGTCCCAGGTAAACAGCATGTACTGGCCGCTGATATTCACGCCGGAGCCCACGTACATCTGCACATGGCCCTTAATGGGATCCAGGGAATTGACGTTGCCTTCCGCCCAGCCGGAGATCAGGAAGATCAGGCCCAGGCCTTCCGCCTCGGGGCGCCGGTCGGTCTTGCCGTATTCCTTTTTGTAAAGAGCCTTTAAAGCCGCCGCCATCTCGTCTTCCGGCATTTCGCCATTGGCAGCCTTTCTCCAGAATTCCGCATCGGAAGAGTTAACGCCGATGCCGACACGCACCGCTCCGTCCGCATAGGTCTTTACGGTTACCGGGATCAGGATCGGCAGCACGTTTAAGGCCATACCGGGGACAAAGTCGTCCATGTCGATCTTAAAGCCGGAGCCGAATTCCGAACCCATGGTGTCCGGGACCCGTTCCGCCATCAGGCTCTTATGCACTCTGAGGGCCAGGGTCCGGGTGGTGAGGATCTTATTGTCCTTATCCGTGACGGTCATATAGACCGGCACGCCGGGCTCCAGTTCATCCGCCATGAAGCTGAATTCCGGCGACGTGGACTGGGTGATCTCCCTTACTTCCTTGCCCTTTATCTGGCGGACCTTGTAGATCATGCCCTCCGGGCCGAAGGAGAACTCCACCTTCATCTTGACAGGCTCCACCATGCCGCCCCGGATCTCCATCACGTCCCGGATGACGTCCATGGTCTCCCCCATAAACGTACAGGAAACCTTATCCAGGTTGTAATTCAGGTTATCTTCATCCTTCTCGTCCGTGAGTTCGGATTCCATTTCTGTTTCTGTATCAGTTTTTGTACCTGTTTTTGTATCAGTTTCTGAATCTGTTTCTGTACCTGTTTCTGAATCTGTTTCTGTACCTGTTTTTGTATCAGTCTCTGTATCTGTTTCTGTGCCCGTTTTTGTGTCTGTTTCAGTGTCGGCGCCGGTTTTGCTTTCCGCATCGATTCCCGAACCGGACGCGCTCTTCTGCGTTGATGTGCCGCAGGCCGTATTCAGCAGTATCAGGCCGCAAAGACAGCAGGCCAGGATGCACTTAAGGATCTTATTCATCTTTTGCCTCCTTGTGTCTTATTCTTTTCGTCTTCTTCTTTTCGTCTTCTTCTTTTCAGCCTTATTCTTTTGAGCTGTATTTTCAAGTCTTATTGTTTACCCCGTCCTTTTCTGTTCTTCTGTTCTTCTGTTCCTCTGTTCCTCTGTTCCTCCATTCCCGGCCGTACGACCAATGCGTTTTTCCCGGTATTTTCCGGTATTTTCCAGAATATTTTCCGTACTATCTATAACAATATAAGCTGTTTTCAGTCTACTATACTGCTTTGGGAAATTCAAGAAAATGATAGGGAAAGTTTTTCACCGCTTCGGTGAGGGTTTTCCTATGGTTCTGAAGGTTTTTCAGGGGGGCGGGAAGGTAATTTCAACCTACTTGTTTTCAGGCTGTTTTCCGGCTGAGATGAGCCTTCCGGTACCACGACTTTGATGCACCCAGCTTGTTTTCGGAATACTTCACGGCTGTGAAAGGCAGAAATGTCTGAACTACTCCGACCCTGTTTATTATTCTCTCCCTTTAGTCGGGGAATTCTGATATTGAAAAGGTGAACTCTACTTATGTCTCCCGACCTAACTTGCTTTTCTTTTCTTGTGGTCGGAGGTTTTCAGCTCCGTGAGGGTTGGAATCTTCTTGCATTCTCCGACTCTGTGCGTAGTTTCCCTGTCCA
>JAFRVX010000100.1 GCA_017438305.1 Lachnospiraceae bacterium
TCCTTCCCGCCGCCGAAACCCATGAGCTTTGGAGGTTCAGGAAAAATGTATGCGATCTTCGGGTTAAAGCCGGAAGAAGAATGAAAAAATATGAATGGCGGAGGCATGAAAAAGCCTCCGCAGGATAAGGAGATCATTATGGCAGTCATTAAAATGAACTTTCTTTCTGATGCGCTTCGCATGCAGACAAATGTGACCATCTGCCTTCCTTCCAAGTCTTTTGCGGACAGGATGAGCGGGAGAGATGAAGTCTATGTCCAGGGCATGAAATACCAGGTCCTGTGGCTTTTACACGGCGGCACCGGCGATGACAGTGACTACGTGAATTTCTCAAACATCGTCCGGTATGCGGATAATAACAAGATCGCGGTCGTCATGCCCGCAGATTTCAACGCCAGCTACACCGATGATCCCAACGGCGCGAAATACTATACCTATGTGACCGAAGAACTGCCGAAGGTCCTGCGGGCTTTCTTCCCCTTCTCGGATAAGAGGGAAGACAACTTTGTGGCAGGCCTTTCCATGGGTGCCATGGGTACGATGAAATGTGCTCTCGGCCATCCGGAAATGTATGCGGCGGCCCTTTGCATGTCCGGCGGCTTCAGAGGCCCCAAGGCCAATAACGGTATTCCCCATTCTCCCAATCCGCCCTTCGGAGCGCCTCTGGAAGGCGTCAACGACACCTGGGTGCTGGCGGAAGAGCAGAAGAAAAAAGGCCTGGATATGCCTGTCTTCTATATGACGGCCGGTGAAGCCGATGAAGGCGCTTATCCCGATTACCTGACTTCCGTTGAACATTTAAAGGAACTGGGATACGAGGTATACAACCGTTCCCTTCCCGGTTATAAGCATGAGTGGGATTTCTGGGATCTGACGCTCCGGTATGCCCTGGACGAATGGCTTCCCATCCGTCACAGCGCGATCTATCCCGATGAAGCCTGATCTTCAGGAACCGCTTCTTAAGAAAAGCGATATCATAAGACTTACGTCAGCCCTCATCCTGTGGGGGCTGACGGAAGGTCTGAAATTGCTGTTCAAAGCGCATCCCGACTGGTTCTTCCCCGCCTTCCGGAGGTTTTCCAGGGGCTTTATGAAGGGCCTTTCAGCCGCAGCCTCCGCAGTCCCCTTTGCCCTCTGGGAATACCTGATCCTGGTTCTTATCCTGGCTGCGGTGCTTTCCCTGGTGCTGGTGCTGATCAGAAGACGCAGGCGCATCATGGCCTGGTTTACCACCATGCTCCTGATCTTTTCCGCCCTGTTTTTTATCAGCGCTTCGGCCTGGTCCCTGAATCATTATGCGCCGTCTCTGGCAGAAGAGCTGGGACTTGAAAAGGAGGGCTTTACGGAAGATGAACTGTACGGGGCAGCCCTCTGGTTTACCGAAAAAGCAGCGGAAGCGGCTCAGCTTCAGAAAAGAGAGGACTCCGGATGCCTTAAGGAAGACGCCTTAAGTTTTTCGGAAATGGCAGCTCTTTCGGGAAAGGCCTATGAAAAACTGGCGGATGAGTACGAGATCTTTCGGGGAGGGTCCGAAAAACCCGTCAAATCCATGACGGTTTTTGATTCCCTCATCATGTATACCGGAACCTCCGGCATATTTGTGGAATTTACCGGAGAGTCCACGGTTCCCTCCGGCAATGCGATCATAGACATGCCTCATACCATGTGTCATGAGGCCGCACACAGACTCGGGATAGCTTCGGAAGAAGATGCCAATTTCGCGGCATTTCTGGCCTGTGCTTCATCGGATGAAGCGCTGTTTGTCTATTCCGGGTATTACCAGGCATTTGTCCATCTGTACAATAAGCTTTCGGAGACCGCTTCCGGCAGGGTCAGGACGCTTCTTGATTCCTTTTCCGGAAACGAAGGCGCCAGGCTTCTGTTTGATGATGCGGGCTATGCAGCCGAAGCCTATGCCAGATATGATACCCCGGTGAAGGAGGCAGGGCAGAAGGTCAACGACCTTTCCCTGAAATCCTACCATGTGGAACAGGGGGGCAGATCCTACGGCATGGTGGCGGACGACCTGATCGCCTGGTGGAAGATGAATAATCCTTAAAAGGCAGGACTTTTTGATATGGCAAAAAAAGGTTTTGATATACATGATACGACCAAGAGTATCCCGCATCTGATCTTTCTTCTGGCGTGGCCCGTTTTCCTGGAACAGATCCTGACCACGCTGGTTCATTACGCGGATACCGCCATGGTCGGTCAGCTGGGCAAAAACGCCACCTCCTCCGTTACCATCAGCAATACCCCGATGTTCCTTCTGAACGCGGTGGTCATGGCCCTGGGCATGGGCGTTACCACCATGATCGCCCAGGCAACGGGCGCCAGGGACAGCGATCTGGTACGGCGGCTGGAAAAACATGCGGTGCTGATCATTATCTTTATCGGCATCCCCATCACCGCCATCATGATCGCCCTTCACCGGGTCATCCCCATCTGGATGGGGGCTCCGGCGGAGATCCTGGATACGGCTGCGAACTACAACCTGATCGTTGCCTGCGGCCGTATCTTCATGGTCATCTCCATGGTGCTGAATTCCGCCTTCCGCGGATACGGCGACACGAAGACGCCCATGAAGATCAACATGACCATGAACGTGGTTAACATTGTCGGAAACTTCTTCCTGATCAATGAGACTCAGGAAAGGACCATTTTCGGAAAGGACATCGTGACCCCCGGCGCGGGCTGGGGCGTTGAAGGCGCTGCCGCGGCAACGGCTTTCTCCATGATGGTGGCCGGTATTATCGCCATCCTGGTGCTTTACCGGAGGAAGAACGAATACAGACTCACCCTTCACGAATCCTACAGGCCGGAGAAGGAGCTGTGCCAGAAGATCTTCCGGATCTCCCTTCCCGCCATGCTTGAGCGGATCTGCATGTCCTCCGCCGGTATGTTCGTGACAAGATCCGTGGCCACCCTGGGAACCACGGCCATTGCCTCAAACTCGCTTTCCTTAACGGCGGAATCCATTTCCTACATGCCAGCCTTCTCCTTCCAGACGGCGGCAACGACCCTGGTGGGTCAGTGTGTGGGCGCCGGCAAGCCTGACAGAGGACACGAGTTCATCAGGCACTGCCTGATCATCGCGACCGCCATCATGGCGGTGACCACGGTGCTTCTCTACATCTTCTCGCCGCAGCTTCTGCGGTTCTTTACGCCGGATCCCGACGTTATCGATCTGGGAAGCCAGTGCCTTCGGGTCATGGCCTTCATTCAGATCCCCCAGGCCATCTGCTGGATCTACACCGGCGGTTTAAGAGGCGCCGGCGATACCAAGATGGTATTCTACATTACCGCCATCACCACCTGGGGCGTCAGGACCCTCTGGTCCATCCTCTGCATCAGAGTCTTCGGTTTCGGCGTTGTTTCGATCCATTGGGTCATGGTGGCCGAGATCATGGTCCGTCTGGTGCTGGTGTACCTGCGCTACCGTTCCGGAAAGTGGAAGACCATGAATTTTGTGGCAGGCGGAAAGACAGCAGCTTCAGGATCCTGATTGATAAGCGCACGGCTTTTTCTGAGGGCTGTCTTACGGTACCGCTTTCGAAAAGGGCTTTCCGTTTTCGTTCTGATGAGCGCTTTATGATTCCTGTTTTCGGGTTCTGTTCTTGATAAGGGCTTTTTAGTCTTGACAAAAGCGCTGTCAGTGACTATAATATCGGTTAATTCGGAATCGGAAAGCATCGATGTGATCTTTACGGTTCCCAAGGACAAATGCGACGACGGAAGACAAGTAGGCTGTGAAAACCGTGAGAGAAAAGCCGGGTGGTGCGAGGCTTAAGGCGGAAGCTGTCCGAATACACTTCAAGAGCAGCGCGGTAAACGTATCTTTACTAAAGCCGCGACGGAGGCCGACCGTTAAACAGGCAGGACATGTCAGTGCCCGATGAGGCGCGCTTTGCAAGGAGCGCGTAAATAGAGGTGGTACCGCGAATCATTCGCCCTCTGTACAATTTTATATGTACAGGGGGCTTTTTGTTTTTTCATGATCTGCCCCCTTACAGGAAAAGAGGAGAAAAAATGCCTATTACTGAGTTTCTGGAACGCAACGCGAAATTCTATCCCGATGACGTCGCCCTGGTGGAGGTCAATCCCGAAAACCAGCCTGAAAAGACCGTGACCTGGAAAGAGTACAGCCTGATCGAGACCGCCATCGGCGGAAAATACCGCCGGGAGATGACCTGGAAGGAATTCGACACCAAAGCCAACCGTTTCGCGAATCTTTTGATGACCCGTGAGGTAAAGAAGGGCGATAAGGTGGCGATCCTTATGATGAACTGTCTGGAATGGCTGCCGGTCTACTTCGGCATCCTGAAGACGGGAGCCCTGGCAGTACCGTTGAATTATCGGTATTCCGCAGAGGAGATCCTTTACTGCACCGATCTGGCTGACGTCAGGATGCTGATCTTCGGGCCGGAATTTACCGAACGGGTGGATGCCGTCAGAGACCGGATGGATAAGATCACGGATTTCTTCTTTGTGGGAAAACCGGAGGAGACCCCTTCCTACGCCCTGAACTATGACCGCATCACCCGGTACTGTTCCACCACCTGCCCGCCGGTCCAGATCCATGACGAAGACGACGGCGCCATCTATTTTTCTTCCGGCACCACCGGCTTCCCCAAGGCCATCCTGCACCGGCACCGCGCCTTAGTGGCTTCCTGCGAGACGGAACAGCATCATCATTCCCAGACCAAGGACGACGTCTTTTTATGCATCCCGCCTTTATATCACACCGGCGCCAAGATGCACTGGTTCGGCTCCCTGCTTACGGGCGGCAAGGCAGTGATCCTCCGCGGCGTTTCGCCGGAATGGATCTTTGAGACGGTTTCCCGGGAACGGGCCACCATCGTCTGGCTCCTGGTGCCCTGGGCCCAGGATATCCTGGACGCCATCGACAGGGGTGATCTGAACCCCGATGATTACGAACTTTCCCAATGGCGGCTGATGCATATCGGCGCCCAGCCGGTCCCCCGGTCGCTGATCAGGCGGTGGAAGGCAGTCTTCCCCCATCACGACTATGACACCAACTACGGTCTGTCAGAATCAATCGGCCCCGGCTGCGTGCATCTGGGTGTCGAGAATATCGACCATGTCGGCGCCATCGGAAAAGCCGGGTACTTATGGGAGACCAAGATCGTCGATGAAAACGGCGTGATCGTGGATCCCGGCACGGTGGGTGAGCTGGCGGTCAAAGGCCCCGGCGTCATGAAGGAATACTATCATAATCCCGAAGCCACCGAGGAGATTCTGAAGGGCGACTGGCTCCTTACCGGCGATATGGCAAGAGAAGATGAGGACGGCTTCATCTGGCTGGTAGACCGGAAGAAGGACGTTATCATTACCGGCGGCGAAAACCTGTATCCCGTGGAGATCGAAGACTTCATGCGGTCCAATGACAAGATCAGCGACGTGGCGGTCATCGGCCTTCCGGATAAGCGGCTCGGTGAGATCGCGGCCGCGATCATCCAGCTGAAGGAAGGCATGACGGCGACCGAAGAGGAGATCAATGAATTCCTGCAGGGCCTTCCCCGGTATAAACGCCCGAGAAAGCTGATCTTCGCGGACGTACCCCGGAATCCCACCGGCAAGATCGAAAAGCCGAAGCTTCGGGAAATGTACGGCGCCCAGCATCTGGTCGCGATCCAGAACGAGGCCTGAGTCTGCATCCATACAGGTACATTCCGGGAACGATCTTTTTGATATACGATCCCGGAATGATCGGTTTTACCAATATAAATGACACGGAGTTTATGAAGATGAAAAAACTGATGTTAGGCAATGAGGCGGTGGCCAGAGGCTTCTATGAAGCCGGCGTCCGGCTGATCTCCAGCTATCCGGGCACGCCTTCCACCGAGATCACGGAGGAAGCCGCCAAATATGATGAGATATACTGCGAATGGGCGCCGAATGAAAAGGTAGCCGCGGAAGTGGCTTACGGCGCATCTCTTGCGGGAGGCCGCGCCGTCTGCTGCATGAAGCATGTGGGACTGAACGTGGCGGCGGATCCTTTGTTTACCCTGTCCTATACCGGAGTAAACGCTTCCCTGGTCATCTGTGTGGCGGATGACCCCGGCATGCATTCTTCTCAGAATGAACAGGATTCCCGGCACTACGCGGAAGCGGCCAAGATCCCGATGCTGGAGCCCGCCGATTCAAAGGAAGCCAAGGAATTCGCGATGCTCGCCTGCGAGCTTTCGGAAAAATACGACACCCCGGTGCTGCTCCGGATGTGCACCCGTATTGCCCATTCCCAGTGCGCCGTCGAAATGAACGACAGGACCGAAGTTCCCCTTAAGGACTACGTGAAGGATCCCGTCAAATACGTGATGGCGCCGGCGAACGCCATCCGGAAGCATCCGAAGGTGGAGCAGCGGACCCTGGATATTCGGGCCTTTTCGGAAACCGCTTCCGTAAACCGGATCGAACTCAGTGAAGACAACGCGGATACCGGCATCATTACGTCGGGAACCTGTTATGAATATGTTAAAGAAGTCTTCGGAGACAGCATTTCCGTCCTGAAGCTGGGCATGGTCTATCCCCTGCCGGACGAACTGCTGAAGACCTTTGCCGCCCGCTTTAAACGGGTAGTGGTCATTGAAGAACTGGACCCGGTCATTGAAAATCACTGCAAGGCCCTGGGGATCCCGGTGGAAGGGAAGAACCTGTTCCCCGTCACCGGCGAGTTTTCCCAGACCCTGGTCCGGAAGGCCTTCGGCCTTACGGAAAATGAGCACGCCGTGGTTCCGGAACTTCCGAACCGGCCTCCGGTCATGTGCGCCGGCTGCCCCCACAGAGGTCTTTTCTATACGCTTTCCAAGCTTAAGCTGACGGTGATCGGCGATATCGGCTGTTATACCCTGGGGGCTTCAGCACCGCTTTTTGCCGTGGATTCCGTCCTCTGCATGGGCGCTTCCGTTTCCGGCCTTCACGGCTTCAACAAGATCCGGAAAACCGAATCGGAAAACAAAACCGTGGCCGTTATCGGTGATTCCACCTTCATGCATTCCGGCATGACCGGCCTTGCGGATATCGCCTATAACGATACCCGTTCCACCGTGATCATCCTGGATAATTCGACCACGGGCATGACCGGCCACCAGAACAATCCTACGAACGGCTATAATATCAAGGGAGATCCCGCGGCGAAGATTGATCTGGAGACCCTGGCAAAGGCTCTGGGCATTCAGAGCGTCAGGACCATCGATCCCTATAACTTAAAGGAAACGGAAACCGTTATCAAAGAAGAGATCGCCAAAGACTGCGCTTCCGTCATCATCTCCAGACGGCCCTGCGCCCTTCTGAAGACGGTACGGAAGAAGGCGCCGTTGACGGTCAATATCGAGGCCTGCCGTTCCTGCCGCTCCTGCATGAGGATCGGCTGTCCGGCCATCAGCATGAAGGATAATAAGGCGTTCATTGACGCGACCCAGTGCACCGGCTGCGGCGTCTGCAGCCAGATGTGCGCGTTTTCAGCGATCGAAGGAGGGGAGGAAGCATGAAGACCACCAATATCATGATCGTCGGCGTTGGCGGACAGGGAACCCTTCTTGCCAGCCGTCTGTTAGGCCAGGCGGGCCTGAAGGCCGGATTTGAGGTGAAGATGTCCGAAGTGCACGGCATGTCCCAGCGGGGCGGCAGCGTGGTCACCTACGTCAAGCTCGGCGATAAGGTCTATTCACCGGTCATCAAGGAAGGCGAAGCGGATTTCATCATTTCGTTTGAAAAACTGGAAGCGGCCCGGTATGCGGACTGCCTGAAAAAGGGCGGCAGGATCATCACCAATATCCAGGAGATCGACCCCATGCCGGTGATCACCGGCGCCGAGACCTATCCGGAGGATATTCTGGATAAGATCGAAGAACAGGGCGTAGAGATCGATCGGGTCGATGCTCTGGCAAAAGCCCTGGAAGCCGGAAACGCGCTGTCTGTCAACATTGTTCTGATGGGACGGCTTTCCCGTTACTTTGATATTCCGGAAGAGATCTGGCTGGAAGCGCTGAAAGCCGTTGTCCGCCCGGCCTTCCTGGAAATGAACGAACGGGCTTTCCATCTGGGCAGAGAGTAAATGAGAAGCATCATCAAGGAGAATAAAATGGCTATCAATCGTGATATGGAGGCCCTGGGGAAGGTGCGTTCCGCCATCAGGGACCTGTTTGAATACGGAAATCAGCGCGCGGCGGTGATCGGCCGGGAAAATGTCTTTGACTACAGTCTGGGAAATCCTTCCGTGGCGCCCCCGCAGCAGGTTACGGATACCATGCTGGAGCTTTTGTCCACGAGGGAACCGGTGTCTCTTCACGGTTATACTTCGGCCCAGGGAGACAAGGCTGCAAGAACAGCGCTTTCGGATGATCTGAACCGGCGTTTCGGCCTTTCTTCGGATCCCGACAGTTTTTACATTACCTGCGGCGCCGCAGCGTCTCTCACCATTACCCTGAAAGCCTTAAGCTGTCCCGGGGATGAGTTTATGGTCATCGCTCCGTTTTTCCCGGAATACCGGGTCTTTATCGAGATGACGGGAAGCCGCTGCGTGGTGGTCCCTCCGGATTTTGATCATTTCCAGATCAACAGAGAAGCTTTTCAGGCAGCGGTCAATGAGCATACGAAGGGGGTTATCCTGAATTCTCCGAACAACCCCTCCGGCGCCGTCTTTTCCGAAGAGACCATCAGAGAAGTTACCGCCTTTCTGAAGGAAAAAGAAGCGGAATACAGGCATCCGATCTTCCTGATCTCCGATGAACCTTACCGGGAACTGGTATATGACGGAAAACAGGTGCCTTTCCTGACAAAGTACTATGAGGATACCATCGTCTGTTATTCCTTCAGCAAATCCCTGTCCCTGCCCGGTGAACGGATCGGCTATATTTACGTATCAGAGGCTCTGGCAGACCATGATGATGTTTACGCGGCCGTTGCCGGCGCCGGAAGAGCGCTGGGCTACGTCTGCGCGCCGTCGCTTCTTCAGAAGACCATCGCCGAATGTGTCGGCCTGACGTCGGACCTGGAGACCTACCGGACCAACCGGGACCTTCTTTATAACGCTTTGACGGAATACGGCTATTCCTGCGTTTATCCGGACGGCGCTTTCTATCTGTTCTTCAAGGCACCTATGGAGAGCTCCCAGGCTTTCTGCGAGAAAGCAAAGGAATTCGAGCTCCTTCTGGTGCCGGCGGATTCCTTCGGCTGCCCCGGCTACGTCCGGATCTCCTACTGTGTCTCCACAGACATGGTCAGACGGTCTCTGCCGGCCTTCAAAGCCCTGATGGACGCCTGCGGAAAGTGAATCCCGTACGGGTTCCGGGCGTGAAATTTGTGCGAATTTCCGCTTGCAAATCAGAATAAATGTGCTACAATTCTTTCTTGGCAAGTTTTTTAGACCTTTAAATCGATACGAGATATCGGCAAGGCTGTGAACAGAACTGCAGAAAAGATCACTGCGTCCCTTCGCGCCTTGCGGAGGGACTTTTTTAT
Organism: Lachnospiraceae bacterium; assembly: GCA_017438305.1. Taxonomy (GTDB): domain Bacteria; phylum Bacillota; class Clostridia; order Lachnospirales; family Lachnospiraceae; genus UBA1267. Next base: position 9,484 of record JAFRVX010000100.1, read on the forward strand.
GGGCGATAAAATCATCCTGGACGGTCTTACCATGAAACGGACCCTGGCAAGACTGGCCCATGAGATCATTGAACAGAATCCTGACCGGGAAGTGTTATACCTGGTGGGCATCAAGACCAGGGGCGTGCCGCTGGCCATGATCCTGAAGGAAAATATCGAACGGTTTTCGGACATCAGGGCAGAGATCGGAAAGCTGGACATCACCCTGTACCGGGACGATTTATCCGGCAGGTTCGACGTGCCCCACGTCAACGAGACGGAGCTGCCCTTTGATATCAATGAACGGAACATCATCCTGGTGGACGACGTTTTATATACCGGGAGGACGGCCCGGGCCGCGATGGACGCCCTGATGGCTTCCGGAAGGCCTGCGCGGATCCAGCTCTGCGTGATGGTGGACAGGGGGCACCGGGAACTGCCGATCTCCGCCAACTTTGTCGGAAAGAACATTCCCACGTCCCGCTCGGAATTCATAGCCGTACGGCTGGAGAGTATCGACGGGGTCGATGAAGTGGCCATCTGTTCGGGAAAAGCAGAAGATAAAGGATAACAACAGCGTCTGCTGTTATTATAAAGCGGAAGCTATTACTGCCTCCGCAGCTCAAGAATCAAATGGAGGAAAAGAGTATGAATTTAGTTTACGGCGTAAAAGACAGACCGCGTCCCGGTCAGATCATCGTCTTTGCCATCCAGCAGCTGCTGGCGATCCTTGCCGCCACCATCGCGGTGCCCTCGATCGTCGGCAACGGCATGAGCCAGTCCGCGGCCCTTTTCGGCGCCGGTGTCGGCACGCTCATCTATCTGCTGTTTACCCGTTTCAGAAGCCCGGTCTTCCTGGGATCTTCTTTCGCTTTCCTGGGCTCCATGTTCGCGGCCTTCGGCGGAGCGGCTTCCGTATCTGTAGGCTATGCGGGCCTGCTGATCGGCGCGGTCCTGGCGGGTCTTGTCTATGTCGTCATTGCCCTGATCGTTAAGGTGGCAGGCGTTTCATGGATCAACAAGCTGATGCCCCCGGTGGTCATCGGCCCCACAGTTGCCATCATCGGACTGTCTCTTGCGGGAAATGCCATCGGCGATTCCTTAAGCGGCGCCTATGATGCGGCTGCCGGCGCTTACGTGATGACGACTCAGGTCTGGGTCTCCTTTATCTGCGCCCTGGTAACGCTGCTTGCCGTCATCCTGTGTTCCGTTTACGGAAAGAAGATGGCCAAGCTGATCCCCTTCATTATCGGTATCGTTGCCGGCTATATCGTAGCCCTGATCTTTACCCTGATCGGAAACGCCAGCGGCAATGAAGCCCTGAAGGTCCTGGATTTCACCAAGTTCCAGAATATGCAGTGGGTTCCCAAATTCACCTTTATCGAAGCCTTCAAGGGCTTTAAGGAAGTAACAGGTGAATACGTAGCCACAGTGGCTGTGGCCTACGTCCCGGTAGCCTTTGTCGTATTTGCGGAACATATCGCGGATCATAAGAACCTTTCCACCATTATCAATCACGACCTTCTGGAAGATCCCGGCCTTCACAGGACCCTTCTCGGCGACGGTGTCGGCTCCATGGTAGGCGCTTTCTTCGGCGGCTGCCCGAACACCACCTACGGCGAGTCCGTCGGCTGTGTCGCCATCACCGGAAACGCTTCGGTCATCACCATCGTGGCCACCGCTTTCCTGGCGATCATCGCCTCCTTCTTCGGTCCCTTCGTGACCTTCCTTTCCACGATCCCGGGCTGTGTCATGGGCGGCGTCTGCATCACCCTGTACGGCTTCATCGCTGTCTCCGGTCTGAAGATGCTTCAGCCGGTGGATCTGAACGATAACCGGAACCTCTTTACGGCTTCCGTGATCCTGATCGCCGGTATCGGCGGCATGACCCTGAAGATCGGCGCCGTCACCCTTACGGAGATCGCCTGCGCCCTGATCCTGGGCATCATCGTCAACCTGCTGGTCAGAAGAAAGAAAGCCTGATCTGTCCGAAAAACTACGGCCAGGATCAGACGGTGCGCAAATGCTGACAGAGGAGAAGATCTTTTTGCTTCAGCCTGAGATCTTTTCTCATCATAAAACCTCCGGGACTTGCGTCCCGGGGGTTTTTTCGGTATAATCATGCTTATGAAATTTGCAGACATTGTCGTTGATATTACAAGTAAACAGGTCGACAGGCCTTTTACCTACATTATACCGGAAGAACTGGAGGAGGCGGTGGTTCCCGGCGTCAGGGTCAACGTACCCTTTGGCCGGGGAAACGCCTTAAGGACCGGGTATGTGATCGGGCTGAAGAGCCGGTCAGCTCTGCCGGAAGAAAAACTGAAGCCCATCGATTCCCTGACGGAAAAAGCTGTGGGGATCGATGAAGAACTGGTGAGCCTGGCCATCTGGCTCCGCTACCGTTACGGAGGGACCCTGTACCAGGCTCTTTCCGTCTGCACCATGAGCCGGATGAAGGTGGAGGCCAGGAAAGAACGGCTGCTGGTCTTTACCGGGACCGATGATCAGTTAAGGGACCAGCTCTATAAAGCATCTCTGAAAAAGTACAAGGCCCGGGAACGGCTGCTGAACGCCTTTCTGGAAAACCGGGTGATCCTGGCCTCTCTGGCATCGGACAGGCTGTCCATTTCGGCTTCGACGCTGAAGCCTTTGCTGCAGAGCGGCCTGGTGGTTTACCGGACCGTGGATACTGATGCCGCAGAAAAAGGGGACGCGGGTACTGCCGGAGGCTTTGGAAGGCCGGAAGATGCCCCGGAGCTGAATAGCGGCCAGAAGGAAGCCGTCCGGACGGTCCTGACATCGGAAAAACCGGTGTCGGTCCTTTTCGGCATCACCGGATCCGGAAAGACGGAGGTTTATCTGGAACTCATCGCGCGGTGCCTTGAAGCGGGGAAAGAAGCCATCGTACTGATCCCGGAGATCGCGCTTACCTATCAGACCGTCATGCGGTTTTACCGGCGCTTCGGAAATCTGATCTCCGTGGTCCATTCCCGCCTGTCAAAGGGAGAAAAATACGAGCGCTTCGAGGCTGCCAGGGAAGGAAAGATCCGGGTGATGATCGGACCCCGGTCCGCGCTTTTTACCCCCTTCAAAAACCTGGGACTTATCGTGATCGATGAATTCCATGAAACGGCCTACCAGTCGGAAACGGTTCCCCGGTATGACGCGGTGGAGACGGCCATCAAACGGGCTTCCTTTTCGGACGCCAGAGTCCTTCTGGGCTCCGCGACGCCGCCGGCTGAATATTATGAACGGGCTTTAAGAGGGGAATTCAACCTGATCCGTCTTACGGAACGGGCTGTCAGAGGCGCTGTCCTTCCTAAAGTGCAGCTCGTGGATATGCGGGAAGAACTGAAAAAGAAAAACCGGTCGATCTTCTCGGATGCGCTCCGGGAAAAGATCCGGGAGAAGCTGGACAGAAAAGAACAGATCATGCTGTTTCTGAACCGGCGCGGTTATTCGGGAGCGGTTTCCTGCCGGGCCTGCGGGCTTCCGGTCACCTGCCCCCACTGCAGCATTGCATTGAGCTATCACAGAAACGGATGGCTGCAGTGCCATATCTGCGGCTTCAGCATGCCCATGGTAAAGGAATGTCCGGAATGCGGATCGGGACTGATCGGCACCTTCGGCATCGGGACGGAAAAAGTGGAGGAAATGGTGCAGGAAGCCTTTCCGGATGCTTCGGTCCTCAGGATGGACGCGGATACCACCACCGGGAAGAACGGCCATCAGGAGATCATACGGAAGTTCCAGGAACAGGAGGCGGATATCCTGATCGGGACCCAGATGATCGTCAAGGGCCATGATTTCAAGAAGGTGACCCTGATGGGCATCCTGGCGGCGGATCTTTCCCTGAATGTGCCGGACTACCGTTCGGCCGAAAGGACCTTCCAGCTGCTGGTCCAGGCCGAAGGAAGAGCCGGCAGGGACGAGATCCCGGGCGACTGCATCGTCCAGACCTATCTTCCGGAGCATTATGCGATACAGGCCGCAGCCTCCCAGGATTATGAAGGCTTTTTCGAGCGGGAAATGGTCTTCCGGAATCAGATGAATTATCCGCCGAAGGGACATCTGCTTTCCGTGACCCTTTCCGGAGCCGACAGGCAGGAAGTCTTCCAGGCCGTTCATGAACTGGTCCGCCAGATCACGGCTGAAAGGGAGGACGAATCCTATCTGGGGCCGGCGGAAAGTCCGCTGTTCAAGGCGAAGGACATGTACCGCTATCTGTTTTATGTGAAGAGCCGGGAACTTTCCAGACTGCTGAAGGTAAAGTCCAGGCTGGAGGAGATTGGAGAAGCTCTTTTGAAGGATTCGAAGATCTATCTGTCTTTTGATTCATAGAGAGCAGATCAGAGAAAGAAATTGAAGAAAAACTGTCTGAAAAATTGTCTGTAAAACTGTCTGAAAACTGCAGAGAATATATACTGAGTAAAATTCTAAAACTTCCCACACCCAAAAGGTGTGTTGAACCTTGAAAACTCAATAATACTGGCAATAAAAAAGCATAGAAGACGCTTTTATGGTATAATTGAATTGTCCAGAAACAACCATACCCAAGGAGGTTTTCTATGCTCAA
>JAFRVX010000101.1 GCA_017438305.1 Lachnospiraceae bacterium
GCTTTTCCGCCTCTTATTTTGTATAGAGCCTGTATCCCAGCTGATGGGCTTTTAAATCTTCAGGGAATTCCCGTCCTGCTTCCTTCAGCGTTTTCCCGAAGGGAACGACGATCTCCCGGAAGGCTTCTTCCTGAGTATCTTCCTCAGGTTCCTCTTTAAGGAAGAGGCTGATATCCTTAACGGCTCCCTCCTTAAGGACCCGGATCATCCGGTAAACCGTTTCAAAATGGAAGACCCCGTGGGCGGCAAACTTTCTGACGGGAACGATACCCTTCTTCAGGCGGATGCCTTCCTCTCCGGCATAGTTTTCTTCAATCTTCTTCCGGAGCGCTTCAAAAACTTCTTCTTCATCCTCCGGCAGGTAAACGGCAACGCCTTCCGCCCCCGTGAGGCAGGCGATCAGCTGCATCCCGGAGATGAGCTCCTCCGTATTGTCCGTCAGATGTCCCAGCAGCGCATGATCCGTATCGTTATTGTTCAGTGCGAAGGCGATCTCTTTTGTCTCGGAGAAAACGTGCTCCTTCTGAAGATCGGCTCTGCAGGCTTCTATCCTGCCGCCCAAGAGTTCCTCATTTACGCCGGATCCTCTGAGCCCGCTGTTTCTGATCCTGAAAAGCAGGCTGTCAAGTTCCTTCTCAGACATCTTCTTCAGATCCATCATCATACCGTCACCTCACTTTCGCGGCTCACATCGCTCCAGCGTCTGGGCTTTGAAATATCCAGTGCCAGATCGCACTGAAGACATCTTTCGGCTTCGCCGCAGATAAGGCAGTCGGGAATGCCGTGGTCAAACAGGCCGAAATTACCGGAACGGCTTTCCGCACTGTCGACCGCCGGTGCCTTCCGCTCCAGCTTTCCGAAGCCTTCGATCCTTCCGATATTGGCTTCATGGATCTGTTCCGGCGCGAATTTCTCCGTGATATCTCCGTCACCGCCTAAGTAAAGATCGATCTCAGAAGCGGCTTTGCGGCCGTCTTCGATGGCTTCGATAACGGATTTCGTTCCGTAAACACAGTCGCCTGAAGCAAAGACGCCCTCTGTCGAAGTGGCCTTCTTTCCGGGCTGGCAGACGATATAGCTGCCCCGGAAGAGCTCCAGACCGCTGGCCTCATTCATGTCAGGCCGCTGTCCGACGGCGAAAATAACGGTATCGGCATCGATGTGGTGCTCGGAGCCTTCTTCTTTTTCCGTAATGGCTCTTCTGTTCTCATCGAAATGGAAGCCGAGGACGTTCATAAAGTCCACGCCGGTCACCTTATCGGTGCCGGTGATCCGTTCGAAGCTCTGGGCGGGATGGACAAAAATGCCCTCTTCCTTAGCCTGTTCGATCTCTTCATCATCTGCCGTCATATTCTCCCGGGCTTCCAGGCAGGCCAGATGGATCTTTTCCGCACCGAGGCGCTTGGCGGTCCTGGCGCAGTCAAAGGCTACGTTGCCGCCGCCCAGGACGATGACCTTCTTCCCGAACCCGGTCTCTTCACCCAGAGAGGCTTTTCTTAAGAAATCAATGTTCAGAAGCACTCCGGGAAGCTCCGCGCCTTCGATGGGAAGCCGTGTGCCCACGTGGGCGCCCACAGCCATCAGGACTGCGTCGAAATCATTCAGAAGGGCCTTCGGATCGGAAACTCTGGAATTAAACTCCAGCTTTACACCCGCGTCCGTGATGATATCCACTTCTTCCTGAAGCACTTCTCTGGGCAGTCTGTAGGCGGGAATGCCGAAGCGCATCATGCCGCCGGCATCCGGCAGGGCTTCTTTGACCACAACGTCATGGCCCTGCTTCCGTAAATAGTAGGCCGCTGTCAGTCCGGAAGGGCCGGCGCCGACAACGCATACCTTCTTCCCGGTATCCGGAAGCTGTTTTCCTTTGTTCTTCCAGTATTTTCCCGTGTCATGCTCTGCGGCATAACGCTTGATGTTCCGGATGGACAAAGCTTCGTTCACATCCCGGCGCTTGCAGGACAGTTCGCAGACATGGTTGCAGATATAGCCGAGCACCGAGGGGAAAGGAACTTTTTCCCGGATGACCGCTGCCGCCGCATCGAAATTTCCTTCCTTCACAAACCGGATATAACGGGGAACGTCGGTATGGGCCGGACAGGCTCCGCGGCAGGGAACGCTCTGGTCTTCTTTGGACATGTCCTTTACAACAGCCCGGTCCTTCAGCCGGATGGAACCCGTGGGACAGACCTCGGCGCAGGCCGTACAGAACCGGCAGTCAGCGTCGGTCAGCAGCTTCTCATGCAGCGTTCCCACGTAAGTCTCCAGGTCTTTTTTTCGGTAATCCAGCACCTTGACGCCGCGCAGATCATTGCAGGCCCGCACACAGCGGCCGCAGAGGACGCAGCGGTTCATGTCATGGGTGATCAGGGGATTTTCTTCAATGGTCCTGAAGCCCTTGCTGCGGTGCTTCATCCGGGTATTGGAGGCGCCGATGTACTGGATCAGCGTCTGCAGTTCGCAGTTGCCGTACTTCGGGCAGGTGGAACAGTCTTCCGGATGTCCTGCGAGCAAAAGCTCCATGGCAAGTTCCCGAAGATGCTTCAGCCTGTCGGACTGTGTCGTGATGACCATGCCTTCTTCCGCCCTCAGGGTACAGGAAGGCACCGGATGGTCTTCTCCCTCCAGCTCAACGATGCACAGACGGCAGGCTCCGTTTTCCGGAAGATCCTTATGATGGCACAGATGGGGAATGTACAGGCCTGCGTCCAGAGCGCATTCCAGCACATTTTTCCCTTCCGGCACCTCAAGACGGACTCCGTCGATCGTGATAAATGCCATAATCCTTCTCCTTTGATCATAAAAGATCGTATAGTTAATCTGAATCTATCATAGCACTGAATAACTGTTGTTTTCAATCCCATAACCGAGGTTTGAAATTTCAAAAATTGAAATTATGGGAAGCCGGCAGCAGCATGAGGCAAGGAACCGTCCGGGACTTATTTCCGACGATTCAGCAAATGCATAAAAAACGGACGGAAACAGGTTCCGTCCGCAGTTTTTATTCGTTGTCGCCCTGGATCGCACCGTTTTTATCTGCCCTCTTCAGCAGGATCACGGAAACGATCAGCACCAGTATTTCATAAACGCCGAAGGTCAGCCACAGGCTTTGGGGACCGAAGAGCTTCGGCATGAGGATGGTCACCAGGGAATTGAAGACCAGGGACCGCAGCACATTGGCAATCAGGGCCTGGCGGGTCCTGGTGGTGGAATACAGATATCCGGAAATGATGACGTTCACGGATTCGATGATAAAGCCCCAGGCGTAGAGCGGCATCGCTTCTATGGTCATCTGCCGGGTCACGCCTTCCGCGCCGAAAAGCGTACAGATCGGCGCTCTCAGCAGTATGACCGCCAGCGTGATGAGGGTGGATCCGACAAAGGATATCCACAGCCCTGCTCTCAGGTAGAATCTAAGATCCTCTTCATCCTTCGCGCCGTAGCTGATGCCGAACAGCGGCTGAATGCCTTCCGCGGTGCCCATGAAGATGGAGACCGCGAAGGAGGCGGTATAGGCCAGGATCGAATAGACGTTTACGGCAGTTTCACCAATGTATGATGTCAGCAGCGTATTCATGATGATCGTGGTGAGCGGCACGCCGAACTGGGCGATGCACTCCGGCAGTCCCCGGAGCAGGATAAGCTTCATCAGTCTCTTATCAAAGGGCTGAGGCCTTAACCGGAGGATACCTTTCTTTTTAAAGAAATGGACAAGCACCACGAAAAAACCGCCCAGCTGGGCAAGACCCGTGGCAATGGCGGCGCCTTTAAGCCCCATCTTCAGCGGAAAAATGAAGAGCCAGTCCAGGACGATATTCAGTCCGGAAGAAATGATCACGCTGGCGCTGACAAGCACCGGATCCCCGTCTGTCCGCACAAAACCGTTCAGACCGTAGTACAGGCCGCAGGGAAGCATGAAGACCGCATACCAGAAAAGATAGTCGGAAGCCTGGTCCATAAAGTATTCCGACGCTCCCATCAGACGGAGCAGCGGCCGGGTCAGGAACAGTCCCGCCAGGGCAAAAACCGCGCTGATCAGGCCTGCCATGACAATGGAATGCATAAAGGCCTGGTTGGCGCCTTTTTCATCATTCCTGCCGTACCGGATGGCCGTGATCGTCAGGCCGCCGATGGTGAAAAGCATGACCAGGGCGTTGAAGATCATGATAAAGGGGAAAGCCAGGTTCACTGCGCCAAGAGCATCCGTCCCCACGCCTCTTCCCACAAAGATGCCGTCAATAATGCTGAAAAGGAAAATACTTAAACTGCTTAAGATCGTGGGTACCACGTACTTAACCAGTTTACGGCTTCTGGAATTCATGTTGTCAGGTCTCCTTCTCCCGGATCTTCCGGATCCAGGATCATTTCCAAAAACGGCAGCAGTCTTTCAAAGCGTTCCCGGAATCCCGGGCTGTCCTGTTCCGGAAATTCCCGGTCATCATGCCCGGGAAATGCCCAGCAGTCACAGTCACGTTCCCGACGCCACAGCGCTTCAGCCCGTTCCGCCGCCCTTCTCAGTACGGTTATCCTATCACAACCGGGGGCAGAATGCCAGCCGTTTATCTCCTCTTCCGCAGTTATTCCTTCTCTTTTTTCCACGGAAGTTTCCCCGGTATACCGGAATTCCATCCCGAATCCGCTGCAGGTTTCTTCCAAGGCCTTCATATCAGAAAACGCCCCCGGCAGGACCAGTTCAAACACATTGTATTTTAAAAAAGCTGCGATCCGTATCTTCTGCCGAAGAACTTCGGTTGATTTAAGGCCGGACGTCCTATAGATCCGCTCCCTCTGCTTCGGCCGGTCGTAAAGCCGGAAACAGGGGACAGCTGCCTGTCCCCCGAAATAACACTGAAGGCGGATCTGAGAAAGTGACGCTTCCGCCCTTTTCAGTCCTTTTTCCGATCCTGCCAGGATCGTTATGCCTTTCTCTTCTGCCCTGATCCTGTAGGCCTCTTCTTCCATGCCGGGAAAGACCGCCGACGTGATCAGATCATCGTTGGCGCTGCCCTTCATGAGAAAGAACTCGACAGGCTCAGGCAGGATCACGATATTGTTGATCATAAATAAGCCTTTCCGGTAAGGACCCGCCATAAGGCTTCATATTTCAGGCCCGAAACCGTTTCCGGAAACCGGAGTTCATAATAACCGTCATCGGTCGTAAAAAAGAGCCGCCTGTTCCGGAAAACGCTGATCCGTTTTATGGACCCCAGAGGGAAGATCTGTTTTCCGGCCTCGATCCTGTCCGCGAAAAAGACGACGCTGCAGTCCTCTGAAAGAAGCGTTTTTTTATCTCCTTCCGTCCGGAACAGCGAAGCATGAAGGTCCGAAAAGAAAGGCGTTTCCGTTTCCAGGAGTTCTTCCCGGTTTTCAAGAAGATACTCCCGCTGCCAGACATTCCACGAAGCCGTATTGTCAAAGGGCAGCGGTTCATCGGTAAGGCTCTCCAGAAGCCCGTACTCGTTCATGCGCCCCTGGAGGCCGCAGCTGCAGGAAAAGGAATCCGCCCGGGAGGTTATCGTGCTGATCCTCCGGCATTTCGGGCAGATATACAGCACGCTTTCCAGATGCTTTGAAAGCTGTTTCCCGGGATACCGGTACTGGTGCTCCTTCGCGAAGACAGCCGCGTCCGTATACAGATCCCGCTTTATGGCTTCATAGACCTGCTCCTCCGTCATGTTTTCCAGTTCTTCCGGGGTATATTCGCGGACAACGGCTCCGAAAACAGGCCCCTTACGGACCTCATTCGACCAGCGGGGAGACCGTAGATAGCCACCGTCGATACGGTAGGTCACCAGGCCGCAGCCGGATTTTTTGACGATCTCAGCGTTTCTGGGGCTGATATAGCCGGTCCTTCCATCCCAGGATTTATTCCCCTCAGGATAGATCGCCACACTGATGCCCTGGCTCAGGCTTTCGTAGATCTGCTTCGTGGTCTCCTCTGCCGGAGCGCCTTTTTTCCGGGGGATCGGCCCCACCAGGAAATTGATGATCCTGCCTTTAAACCCCTCCAGGATATTGGCGGAAGCCACAAAACGCATGTGCCGCCGGGTGTCGATCACGGGAAAGGCCCAGTCCAGATCATTATTGTGATTCCCGAGAAGCAAAAACGTCCGGCTGCTGATCTTCGTATGGCCGGAATGGAAACCGCTGATCCGTTTGAACAGCCAGCCGAAAAGGACCCGGATGACGCTGTAGGTGGTCTTCCAGATGCGTATACGTGTTCTTTCTATCATTTTTTCTTCTTAAAGATCAGACTCCTGAACAGGAACAGATTCAGAACGATGAAGGCCAGGATGATCAGCCCCCACATCAGGAGCGTATTGCTGATATTGCCCGCGTTGGCCGTCAGGTTTCCGGCGATCAGAAGCACCGGAAGCCCCAGGATAATGGCGGGAAAGTTCTGATAGACCAGGTTTTCGGAAACCGGCGTCTTCAGATCCGGATCCGCTTCCCGAAGAAGGATCATGCCGGTGGATGCCGTTCCCGTCAGCATGCCGAAAAACGCCAGGAACTGTTCGTGCTCATAGGCCGGAAACAGTTTTTTCGACACAAACCGAAGATAGAAGAAGGTCACCGCGGCGCCGATGATGCCCAGCAGCAGGATCACCAGCCAGTAGCCCGAAAGCACGTGCAGCTGGATCGCGCAGATGCCGGATACGATCATGATATCGAAGGCAGCGCCGGAGATCCGGTTCATCAGGAAGGTATTGGTATATTCATGATGGATGATGTCCCGTTTCCGGAAGAAATTCAGTACCCCTTTGACGATCACCGCCGCCAGGACGCCGAAGATGAAATTGAATCCGTAAATGGTGCCGATCAGGCTGCTCCCCTCCCCCAGGACCACATTTCCCAGAAGATACATCATGCCGTAGGCCAGCAGATAGGAAAGGGCCACCAGCGCTGCCTGAAGGGACAGCTTGTCCACGGATTCATTCATGGGCAGCTCGTCCTTTGTCTGCACCAGGTCCGCGGAAAGATCCGCTCCCCGGCTTTCTTTGGCCGGATCGATCTTATGCTTCCGCCTGAGATAATTCAGATAAATGACCCCCACGATGCTGGCGGTGAGGAAGCCCAGGGCGGCCATGGCCAGACCGAAGGAAGCATAGGAACTGGTTCCCAGAGTCTTGTCGAAATTCTTTCCGATATTCAGCGCCTGTCCCGTTCCCTGTCCGTAACCGAAGGACAGCAGGATACCCGAACCGGAGGCAAAACCCTTCAGGATCTTTGCGGCAGCCAGGGTGACGCCAATACCGAAGATCCCCTGCAGCAGATAGGTGCAGATGGTCGAAACACCGGAATTCAGAATCTCCCGGGTCCTGTCCTTCCGGCTCCCCTTGCCCACGGGCCTTAAGGTCATGGCGATAAAGCCGATGGCCAGGCAGTGATAGGTCAGGGTCTCCAGGATGTTGATGCCGGAACCGTCTTTTGAAAACAGATCGAGATTAAAAAGATAATCCCCCTTCACCAGATAGCAGATACCCGAAGCGATGAGCAGCAGCAGGCCGCCCAGGACGGAATTGGGGATCAGAGAATTTTTGAAAAAGGGAACCCTTCTTTTTATGATATTGGCGGCAAGAAGGCTTAGCAGCAGGACGCTGGTCAGCAGGATCGACCGCCATACGCTGGTATCATAAAAGTTAACTGTGGTATACATATTGTTCCTTTCCGTTAAGGATTTCGGAATCGTTTTTCACAGGACAGGTCTTTTCAGAGACAGGTCTTTTTAGAGACAGATCTTTTCGTGAACCGTCTTTCTGCCTTATTCCGGATCTCTGGAATCCGTCCGCTTAACGATGAATCGCGGCCCTGTATGAAAGAGCCGCGATAAGATTTCGTATCTGCTCAGAATAACCAGGTTATCCCAAGAGGCTGCCGTTATGAGTTTTCAAAAGCGCTCCGGTAATATTCCACGCGCTTGTCGATCTCCGTATAGTCGATCTCGCCGGTCTCCAGGAATTTCTCCAGGACCTCCAGTGTAGGAACGCCGGCTCTTCCGCCGATGCGGGTGCACTTGATGGCTGAGGTGCCGGATGCGAAACGGGCGCATTCCTTCGTGGAAAGGCCTTTGGTCACCGCCACGGCAAACGCCCCGTGGAAGACATCCCCTGCGCCTACGGTATCCACCACGTCGATCTTGAAGGCCGGAAGGGTGAAGAATTCTTCCTCAACGCCCTTGCCGATGCAGCCTTTTTCACCAAAGGTAAAGACGACGGTCTTCGGTCCCCTGGCCCGGATGGCGTCCACTTCCGCCTCGCAGTTTTCCAGGCCTTTATCCTTCGCGCCGGGGAACATGGCGTCAAAAACGAATTCGGAACCGATAAAGTAATCGATCTTATCGATGTTCTTTTCCAGAGTCTCCGAATAACCGTCCGCATCGATCAGCACCGGGATATCGTTTTCACGGGCAATTTCAATAGCCTTGAAGGCAACGTCGTTCAGGAAGGCGATAAACAGCACCTTGCTCTGGCGGAGGTAATCCCAGTTGACTTCATCCACACTGATCCGGCCCATGTCGCCGGGGGTTCCCAGCATGGTGCGGGTGCCATAGGCCCGTTCCGCAACGACGATGTTCATGAAGGTCTTTCCGTGGCGGGTCACGGAAGCATCGATGTTGATGCCGTGGTCCAGCATATCCTTTTTCAGGAACTGGCCGCGCTTGTCATCAAAGAAGCAGCCGGCATAGGCAACCTTGCCGCCGAGACGGGCGGAAGCCACAACACCGGAAGCCACCTTGCCGCCGCCCTGGTAGCTCATGTCCAGGACCCGGGTGCCTCTGTTATGTTCCGGATATTTGTCAATTACGATATTCATATCGAGACAGCCGGAATCAGTACCGAAAACATCAAATTTCTTTTCCATTTCTACTCTCCGTTTATGTTATTATCGTTCATGAAAACACGAAAGACAGATTTTCAGAACTGTTTCCGTGCATGTTTTTCCTATTTTATCATCCGGCGCGTTATTTTTCAATAGCGGGAAAACCGCATGATTATTTTCTTCATCACGTATAATCCCCCCGGCTTCCCCTCTGGGTAATGCAGACACTTGGCGAACACGAGCCTACGGCGAAGGGTGAGCATAGTGACTGCTTAGGCAAAGCGAAGCTGTCAGCGCAAGCTGACTGATGAGGTCCCCCTCTGGGTAATGCAGACACTTGGCGAACACGAGCCTACGGCGAAGGGTGAGCATAGTGACTGCTTAGGCAAAGCGAAGCTGTCAGCATAAGCTGACTGATGAGGTCCCCC
>JAFRVX010000102.1 GCA_017438305.1 Lachnospiraceae bacterium
CTCATCAGTCTGCCTTTGGCAGACAGCTTCCCCAGAGGGGAAGCCTTTAATTCGAGGTACCTTTGATTCTGAGGACCTCATCAGTCTGCCTTTGGCAGACAGCTTCCCCAGAGGGGAAGCCTTGATTTGGGAAGCCTTTGAGCCGGGAAGCCTCTGATTTGGAGAGTCTAAGATTCGGAGGGCCTTTGATCCGGGGGATCAGGGATCATAAGTCACAGGTGTAGACTTCGGCAGTACACGGGGTTTCGTATCCCCAGTCCTCTGTCTTTGTCAGAAGGTATTCAAAACCGTTTTTTTCGAGACACCTGGCGGACGCCCTGTTTTCCGGGATCACATGGGCGGTGACCAGCTTAACCTCCGAATGATCTCGAAGATACTGAAGCAATGCACCGATGCAGCTGGTGGCCAGGCCTCTGCCCCAGTTTTTGGAAAGAAACCGGTATCCAATCGAGATGACGCTGCCGGAGGGTTTATAATCATAGAATTCCGCCAGACCTGCCAGGGTACCGGGATCGCCTTTTTCAAAAACACCCAGTATACACTGTCTGTCCATGAAAAGATCCATCTGCCGTATATTTTCCAGAGCCTTTTCGGGCGTTCCCTGAAGTTCTGAAAGAAAGGCGGGTTCATAACGGTATACCAGAGGATCCTTCCTTAGTTCCGACAGACCATTCAAGTCCTGTTCTTCCAGACTTCGGATAAGAAGCCTTTCATTTTCAATACATATCGGAGTCCCGGCCATCTTCTTTTCTCTTCTCAAATACAGAACCTGTTTCCCGTAAATATTGCCTGAAATGGAGCGAAACGTCCTCAGGCGACTTACGTTCAGTCAGTTTTTCTTTTTGTTGTTAATTCTTCTTTTTGTGCTCTTCTTTCCAGGCGTTGATCTGTTCCAGCCGCTCTTTAAAGCCGTTTTCTTTTCCCTGGGTGGTGGGAAGGTAATACTTCTTTCCCTGAAGAGATTCCGGCAGGCATTCCATGTCCGTAAGCTTATCCTCCGTATCATGGGCGTATTGATACCCTTCCCCGTACCCTTCGTCCTTCATAAGTTTTGTCACCGCGTTCCGGATGGTTAACGGAACCGGTTCCGAAAGCATTTCCAACGCATCTACCTTTGCGCGCTCGTACGCGGCGTAAAGGGCATTGGACTTAGGCGCCAGGGACATGTAGACCACCGCCTGGGTCAGATGGACGCTGCATTCCGGCATGCCGATGAAATGGCAGGCCTGATAGGCGGATACCGCCTGGTTCAGGGCTTCGGGATCCGAAAGACCCACGTCCTCGCTGGCAAAACGCATCACCCGGCGGGCGATGTATAAGGGATCCTCGCCCGCTTCCAGCATCCGGGCCAGCCAGTAGACCGCCGCGTCCGGGTCGGAATTCCGCATGGATTTATGAAGCGCCGAGATCAGGTTGTAATGCTCTTCACCGTTCTTATCATAAAGCAGCGACTTTTTTGAAGTGCACTGCTCCACTGTTTCCCGGGTAACGATGATCCGGCTTCCCCGGATCTCCCCGTTTAAGACGGACATTTCCAGCACTGATAAGGCATTCCGGGCGTCGCCGTTTGAAAAGACGGCTATCATTCTCAGCAGATCCTCATCGATCTCCACCTGGGAAGCCCCGAAGCCTTCCGGACTCTGAAGGGCTCGTTTTAAAAGCACCAGGATATCCTCTTCCGTGAGGGCCTGCAGCACAAAGACCCGGCACCGGGAAAGCAGCGCCCCATTCACTTCAAAGGACGGGTTTTCCGTAGTCGCCCCGATCAGGATGATGCTTCCTTTCTCGACGAAGGGCAGAAAAGCATCCTGCTGGGCTTTATTAAAGCGATGGATCTCGTCCACGAAGACGATGGTCTTCTCGCCGAACCGCCGGTTGGCGTCCGCCTGCTCCATGACGCCCCTGATCTCCTTGATCCCGCTGGTAACGGCGGAAAAGTTGATGAATTTCGCTTTGGTATGGGCGGCGATCACGTTGGCAATGGTGGTCTTCCCGACGCCGGGAGGCCCCCAGAAGATCATGGAAGATACCGCGTCCTGCTCAATGATCCGCCTTAAGATCTTTCCTTTCCCCAGAAGGTGCTGCTGCCCCACGATCTCATCCAGCGCTTTCGGCCGGAGTCTGGCTGCAAGAGGCTGGGGGACCTCCCGGTCAAATAAAGAAAACTGTTCGTTCATCGTTAACTCTCTTCATCATCAAAAGGTTTGTGATTCCAACGCCATTCATTATATTTCGCATTGGCCTCTTCCATTTCCTTTTTTGCCCGCCAGGCATCGATCTCGCTCCGTATGGCCAGCATCTCATCCACCACCAGTTCCGCCTTTTTCGGTTTCACATATCCCAGGTAAGCAATCATGCGCTCTATGGCTTTCGGTGAACCGAGATGCCTTGCACAGGCTTCTCCCAGCTCTTCGGGGAATCCCAGAAGCGCCAGGGCATCCACCAGGCGGTCTCTGGCGCGGCTCCATTCACTATGCTCATTCATGCCTGTTCTTCCGCCTGCCTCAGGTAAAGATCCGCTTTGATCAGGGCGGTCTGGGTCTTCCCGTCGGGGATCAGGCCCTTCATCACATCAGCGATGAGTTCTTTAAGCGGCACGGTCTTTGCGGTCAGGAATTCATCCTCATCCGTATGCTGTTTTCCCTGATGCAGGCCTTTTGCCAGGTACAGATAAATGACCTCGCTGCTGTAGGCCGGCGTGGGATAATATTCCCCGAGATCGATCCAGGTGTCCGCCGTCACGCCGGTCTCTTCACTGAGTTCCCGTTTCGCCGCTTCCAGATGATCCTCGTCCGGGCCGTCCAGCTTGCCTGCCGGGATCTCCGTGAGGACCTCGTTCATCGGATACCGGAACTGCCGGACGATGTATACTTCATTGTTTTCGGTCAGGGGCACGACCGCCACGGCCCCCTGATGACGGATATATTCCCGGGAAGCTTCCTTCCCGTTGGGAAGGGTTATGGCATCCTTATAGACATGAAGCAGATGCCCGCCGAAAACTTTTTCCGATGACACCTGTACTTCACGAAGCTGTTCGAATTCATTCCTGTTATCTGACATGACGATCCTCTGTCCTTTCGAAATCTGTTGACAACGCCGCTTTTGTCCGCTGCCGTATTGATGCTGTATTACTATCCGGCTTAAGCAGACAGCCGGGAGAACTCAACAGGGGATCATGACACCTCTTGTTTGGCTTTCATTCTCCTGTTATGCCTGAAATCCGGCCGTTCTGACACGATTATCAGTTTACACCATTATACTGACTTTATCAATAACAACCCTGCTTTCTAATCTTTTGAACATTGCTCTCTGATCTTCTGAACACTGCTCTTTGATTCCATAAACACTGCACTTTGATTCTATGAACATTGCTCTTTGATCTTCTGAACACTGTTCTCTGATCCTCTGAACACTGTTCTCTGATCCTCTGAACACTGTTCTCTGATCCTCTGAACACTGTTCTCTGATCCTC
>JAFRVX010000103.1 GCA_017438305.1 Lachnospiraceae bacterium
CCTTGATATGCTGGGTCGGTACAAAGACCTCGCCGGGGATGATGTCCTCCTGGGTCAGCACCGCATCGGCTCTTCCCAGATTGACGGAAACGACGCCGTTGGAGACTCTCTGCACGATACCGGTCATGATATCTCTGGCCCGGCTGTTGAAGAAATCGGAAACACTCTGGCGCTCTTCTTCCCGGATCTTCTGCAGGATGATGCTCTTCGCATTCTGAGCTGCGATGCGGCCGAATTCCTTGGATTTTATGTTTACCCGGGTGATCTCATCGATCTTTGCCCGTTTATTGATCTTTTTTGCATCCTCATAGGAGATCTCATGGATGGGATCCTCGACCTTATCCACCACTTTCTTCTCGGTATAGATCTCAAAATCACAGGTGTCCCGATCAATATTCACGACGATGTTTTCCGTGGAACCGAAATGGTTCTCGCAGGCTTTCCGCAGCGACGCATCTATGGCATCAAACAGGGCATCCTTGCTGATTCCTTTTTCCTTTTCCAGAGCATCCAGTGCTTCCTTAAGTTCCTGATTCATCTTTTTTCCGTCTCTCCTTTCACTCGTCCCGATTTACTCGTCCCAGTTTACGTATTCGCAGATCCTTGAGATGTTTTTTCTTTCAATGACCTGCTCCCCTTCTTCTTCCGACAGGGTCAGTGTGTCTTTGTCATAGGCTTTCAGCACGCCGGTAAACTCTTTCCTGCCGTCCTGCTTCTTATAAAGCCCGACCTCGATCATTTTCCCCAGGTTCCTGTCAAAGTCCTTATCCTTCTTCAAAGGCCTTCCGAGCCCCAGGCTGGAAACTTCCAGGATGTACATCTCATCGATAAAATCCTTTTCATCGAGTTTATCCGAAAGAGGCCTGTGAACACTTTCACAGTCGTTGACCGTGACGCCGCCCTCTTTTTCGATATAGACCCGCAGATACCAGCTGGTTCCCTCCTTGACGAATTCCACGTCATAAACGCTGATCCCCAGCGGTTCAACTATTTCAGGGAGCAGTTTTTCTGTTTCCCGGACGTATTTTTCATGTTTAGTCATGAAGTGTTCTGTGCCCTCCTTGTCTGGATCTTATCTGTCCTTGGTACAGATCACCGGATGCGGCATAAAGCCGTATTCCGGGCCATAAAAAGAGCGGGCTCTTTGAGAAGCCCACTCACTAACAACTAACTGACACAGGTATTTTAACAGTATTTTCTGAAAAGTCAAGGATTTCCTTGAAAAAACACATGAAATACCTGAAAAAAACAGCTTTTCTCTTACTTTTCCAGGTACATCCCATAAAAAACAGCGGCAGGATCGCTCCCGCCGCCTTTTATTCAGCGTTATCGGATCAGGTTCCGTGTTTCTCCGGAGCCTTCTTCAAAGAACCGCAGGGTCAGAACTTCTGGACGAATTCGTCCGCCTTTTCCTGCATTTCTTCGACGACATCCTCTACGGCCTCTGCTGCCTCATCAACAGCTTCTTCAACCTTTTCGGCTGCGTCTTCTGCGCATTCACAGGCTTCTTCCGCTGCTTTTTCCGCACATTCGCAGGCTTCCTCTGCAGCTTCTTCCGCACATTCACTGGCTTCTGCGTCGACTGCGTCTTCTTCGGCACTCATGAATTTGTTTACTTCACTCTTAACACCCTCAACAATGCCGCCGACCTTTTCGGAAACCTTTTCATAGGCTTCCTTGGCCTGTTCCTTATAACCGTCGACCTTTTCAAAGAATTCGGGATTATCATTCTTCAGGTCTTCATATTTGGTCTGCGCCTTGTCCTTGAGGTCCGCATAGGTATCCTGGATCTTTTCCTTCGCGCCTTCATAGGCGGTTCCGGCTTTTTCCTTAGCGGTATTGATCTCATCGCCGTAGTTTTCCATAACGTTGTCATAGACAGCCTTTGCGGAATCCTTTGCGACGCCCCAGGCCTTTACGGACTGCTCTTTAATGGTATTGGCCGTCTTCTTGGCAGCTTCTTTGGCGGCATCCATATTGATGGAGGAATAGCTGCGTTCCGCAGCTTCTTCATCGCCCTCAGCGTCAACAGCCCTGTCTGCCGTCTCCGGAGCCAGTTCCTTATAGTTTTTGATATAGGTATAAACCGTAGCCGCAGCGGCGCCTAAAAAAGCACTGCCTAAAAACAGATTTGTGAGTTTTCCCATGATTACAATCTCCTTTTCTTGTTAAAATACACTGGCCGCCCGATGTTTCCGGGCGCAGGGTCATTTACTCCTTTACGAGAGGGATTCTAACACCAATATGTGTTGAAATTATGAACGATATTATAATTGTATTTTTTCCAACATAGAGGTGCAGTGCGGGCAGCGGGTCGCATCGTGAGGGATCTCGGATTTGCAGAAGGGGCAGATCTTGGGCGGTGCAGCCTCTTCGGGCTTCTTTCCGCCGTTCTTCACCAGTTCCGCATGGGCTCTTGCCTTGTTGACGCCCTTGACAAAGAGGAAGATAACAAAGGCCATGATGATGAAATTGATGATTGCGGAAATAAAGGCGCCGAAATTAATGGTAAGCGGGGTCACGACGCCGTCCACCACGGTTTCGCCGATTTTGACCTTAAGCGCGTTCTCCAGATCCACGCCGCCGGTGATCAGGCCGATGACCGGATTGAAAATGTTGGCCACCAGGCTGTTGATCAGGGCCGTAAAGGCAGCGCCGATGATCATGCCTACAGCCAGATCGATCATATTGCCCTTCAGGGCAAATTCCTTAAACTCGTTGATAAACTTTTTCATGGATTTCTCTCCTTAAGATGATACTGGATGTCATAATAATAAAACCGTTTCCGGCAAAATGCAAGTATTTTTCACTCAGAAGAAGCAATAATACTGTTAGTTTTCACAACGCCCCGTTCGATGGCATCCTTTGAGTTCTTCCAGGGTTCGTCCTTGAAACGGTAGTCGTATTTGACGGCAAACCATTCCAGGTCGTCCGAAAGCCGCTTCAGGTTTTCGATATAAAGCTTTGTGGTCAGGGTGAAGAACTCCTGGAGTTCCTCTTTCGAAAGCTTTTCCTGGGCTTTCAGGACCAGGAGGCCGTAATGCTCCTGGCAGAAGCCCTTGCAGGACTCATATTTTTTCCGGAATTCGGGATCTTTTTTATAAAGATGCAGGATCGTGTCGATATACCGGGGAAACATGACGTTGATCTTATTGCAGAGATAACATTCTCTGCTCTTTTTCAGCGCCCAGACTCCCGCGGGGGCATCCTCCGCCTTTTTCAGCAGGGACTTCGGCTTGATCCCCTTCCTGGCTTCTTTCTGAGCCTGGTTCAGCTGCTCATCGATATGCGTCTTCAGGATCAGCGCCAGCCCCAGCCGGTTTTTTGCGTTCAGCAGGGTCTTCATATGGTCCCGGCAGAAGCCGTGCTCGTTGGTCTCGGAGCGGATGTCCTCCTCCATATAGGAAGGTCCCATGACAAAGGAAACCGCATCGTCCTCCAGCTTCTGGTACATCGTACACACCGGGCATTCGGAATGCTTGTCAAAGGCTTCGTTGACCGGTATGGTATAAATCTTCTCTGCCATGGCCTCTCCTTATCAGATCAGTTTAAAGCTGCTCTTTAAAGATACGATCCGGTTAAAGACCGGCTGTCCTTCCCGGGAATCCTTCGAATCCGCCGCAAAGAAACCGTTTCTCACGAACTGGAAGGAGTCATAGGCTTTGGCTTCCATCAGTCCCGGCTCCACTGCCGCGTCTTTGATCACGGTCAGGGAATTGGGATTCAGGTTAAGGGAGCCGTCCTCGTTAAAGCGGCCTTCTTCGTTGACGATGTTCTCGTAAAGCCGGACTTCACAGCGGCCGGCTGTCGGGGCGTTAACCCAGTGGATGGTGCCCTTGACCTTGCGGCCGTCGGGGGCGTTTCCGCCGCGGCTTTCGGGGTCATAGGTGCAGTGAACGGCTTTAATGGAGCCGTCCTCGTTCTTTTCGACGCCGGTGCAGGTAACGAGATAGGCGTTCATCAGCCTCACCTCATTGCCCGGGAACATCCTGAAGTACTTTTTCGGCGGCTCTTCCATAAAATCGTCCGCCTCGATATACAGCTCCCGGGAGAAGGGGATCTCGCGGGTCTTCAGTTCCTTATTTTCCAGATTGTTTTCAACGGTCAGCATTTCCGTCTGGTTTTCGGGATAGTTGTCGATCACCAGCTTCACCGGATGCAGCACGGCCATCATTCTGGAACGCTTTAATTTGAGATCCTCGCGGATGCAGTATTCCAGCATCGCGTAATCCACAGAAGAATTGGCCTTGGCCACGCCGCACAGATCCACAAACATTTTGATGGATTCGGGGGTATAACCCCTTCTTCTTAAGGCTGCGATGGTCACCAGGCGCGGATCATCCCAGCCGTCCACGATGCCCTGCTCCACCAGCTGCTTGATATAGCGCTTTCCGGTGATGACGTTGGTCAGATAAAGCTTCGCGAACTCGATCTGGCGGGGCGGGTTTTCAAACTCGCACTCTCTCACCACCCAGTCGTACAGAGGCCGGTGATCTTCAAATTCCAGGGTGCAGATGGAATGAGTGATCCCTTCGATGGCGTCCTCAATGGGATGGGCAAAATCGTACATGGGATAGATGCACCATTTATCTCCGGTATTGTGATGGGTCATCCGGGCCACACGGTAGATAACGGGGTCTCTCATGTTGATGTTGGGAGAGGCCATATCGATCTTCGCCCTGAGTACCCTGGAGCCGTCTTCGAATTCGCCGTTTTTCATTGCTTCAAACAGCTTCAGGTTTTCTTCCACGGACCGGTTTCTGTAGGGACTTTCCTTTCCCGGCTCCTTCAGCGTCCCGCGGTATTCCCGGATCTCATCCGCCGTCAGATCGCAGACAAAGGCTTTCCCTTTCCGGATCAGCAGGCAGGCGTATTCATACATCTGGTCAAAATAATCAGATGCGAAGAAGAGCCGGTCCTCAAAATCCGCTCCCAACCACCGGACGTCGTCCAGGATGGACTGGACGTATTCGGTCCGTTCCTTCGTGGGATTCGTATCGTCGAAACGGACGTTGAACTTCCCGTTGTACTCTTTAGCCAGTCCGTAATTCAAAAGGATGGACTTGGCATGGCCGATGTGCAGATAGCCGTTCGGCTCCGGCGGGAACCGGGTCACCACGTGGTCATACACGCCTTCCCGGAGATCCTTATCGATCTCCATCTCGATGAAATTCCTTGAAACCTTCTTCTCTTCTTCCAGAGTTGGTATCTCCTTCTTTTCGCTGCAGATGAGCTTATTTCAGGTGCTTTTGGATTTTCCGGTCAGGTATTTCGCTGACGTTTTTTGTTTATGTTTATGTTTCTTTATGATTTTTGTTTACTCCGGTCATCTGCCGGTCACAGGGACGTTGTTAAATCTGTGCTGCTTTTTATTGTCCCATGAACGCCAGATGATCCATTTCCCTTAAGCTGACCATTCGTACATCCATATCATCACCGCCGGCGCCGGGTCATACGATCCGCTTGAACCGCTTCTCCAGTTCATTCCGGGAAAGAGAGATCATGGTGGGCCTTCCGTGCGGACAGGCATAGGGATTTTCCAGGGTCAGAAGTTCCTGCAGCAGGGCTTCGGCTTCTTCAAAGGAGAGCCGGTTTCCGCCCTTTACCGCTGCCTTGCAGGAAGCGGAGGCCAGCTTTGAATGAATGATCTCCGGGGTGCCTCCGGGAAGCTCTTCTTCCATTTCAGCCAGGATCTCCCGGAACAGTGCTTTCATATCGACGCCGTAGAGGTCCGCGGGAACAGCGGAGATCACGTATTCTCTTCCCCCGAAGGAAGAGATCTCATAGCCGAGGGCCGAGAAAGCATCCATGTACCGGTTCAGGATCAGTTCTTCCCGCTGGGAAAGGGAGACCATGACCGGGGGCGATACGATCTGGGAAGAGGCTTTCTTCTCCCGATAGGCTGCCATCATCCTTTCATAATTGACCTTCTCGTGGGCGGCGTGCTGATCCATGATATAGAGCTTATCCTCCATCTGGAGCAGCCAGTAGGTATCAAAGACCTGACCGATCAGCCGATGCTTCTTCATTCCCTCGTCAGAGATCAGCTTTTCCGAAAGAAGATCCATCTGTCCCCGGAACTGCTCCCGGAAGTTATCTTCCGAGAAAAGACTTCCTGCCCTGTTCGTGCCGGGGCTGGTTCCTTTTTCTGACCCGGCGGGCATATCCCCCGGCTGATCATCATCCATCCGGTTTTTCCGGAATTTATCCAGCAAATCGTTTGAACGCCTCAGGGGAGGTATTCCTGAAGCCGGCATTTCATGATCGGGGCTTCCGGGATCCGGGGATTCGTGCTCCGATTTCCGAGGATCCCCGGTTTCGTGTTCCGCTTTTCCGGAACCCGGAGCTTCATAGGGCGTTTTTCCGGGAACGGCGCTTCTCTGTTCTCCTTTTTGCGGACCCGCCGGGCCGTACCGCCCTTCTTCCTTTACGCGTTCGGTCTCAAAGGGTTCCGCATAGCGGAATGACTTCTCCGTTTTACCAGAAGTGTTTCCTGTCGGTTCATCCTTGAGCCTGTCCACGTCTTCCGGGATCATCTCCACCCGGTACAGGGCTTCATGGACCGCTTTTTTCAGGATATCATAGAGCTCAGCTTCCTTGTTGAACCTGAGTTCCGTCTTCTGAGGATGCACGTTGACGTCAAAGTCGGAAGGCGGCAGGTTGATGTACAGCACAAAGAAAGGATACATATGCTGCATCAGGAAGGGCTCGTAGGCATCCTCGCAGGCTTTATCGATGATTCGGGATTTAACGTATCGTCCGTTTACGAAATAATTCTCAAAGCCGCGGTTACCCTTGTTGATCTCCGGTTTTCCCAGGAAACCGCTTACGGAGATGCCGTCTTCTTCATAATCGATGGAGATCAGGCGGGAAGCCGTCTCCCGGCCGTAAAGGGAATAGACCAAATCTTTAACCTTTCCGTTTCCGGAGGTCTGGAGCCGCATCCGGCCGTTCGCCAGGAAGTGGAAGCTCACATCCGGATGGGAAAGGGCCATATGTTCCATCAGCGTGCCCACATAGCTGGCCTCCGTAACGGCGGTCTTCAGAAACTTTTTCCGGGCCGGCGTATTGAAAAACAGGTTCCGGACCAGGAAGGTGGTGCCGTTGGGGGCGCCGATCTCCGAAAAGCCGGTCTCGTCGCCGCCGGAAAGCTCCAGGGAGATACCATTCAGGGAACTGCCGGTCTTGGTGATCACCTCCAGCTGCGTAACGGAAGCAATGGAGGACAGGGCTTCGCCCCGGAACCCCAGGCTCTGAATGCTGAAAAGATCCTCCGCCGAGGTGATCTTGGAGGTGGCGTGGGGCAGAAAAGCTGTCCTCACTTCCTCTTCCGGGATCCCGCAGCCGTTGTCCGTCACCCGGATCAGGTCGATGCCGCCGTTCTGGATCTCAACGGTGACGGCGGTCGCCCCGGCGTCCAGCGCGTTTTCCACCAGCTCCTTGACGACGGAGGCCGGCCGTTCCACCACCTCTCCGGCTGCTATTTTATCAATGGTTTTTTTATCCAGTACATGAATGGGCATTTGCTTTCTCCATTCTCGATCCGTGACCTGTTATACTCTGTTTTTGAGGGTGGACTGAATCCGGTACAGGGTATTCATGGCGTCCAGCGGCGTCATGCGGGTCAGGTCCAGGCCTTCGATCTCCCGCAGCACATTGTCGTCGGTCACCGTATCAAACAGGCTCATCTGGTTCGCATCCACGTCGTCCGGGCGGCTGACGCGTTTTCCGGCGGATACCGCCGTCCCGGAATAGGAAGCGATCTCCCGGGCCCGGGTCAGGATATCCGTATCCACCAGTTCCTCCACCAGCTCAGAGGCCCGCTCCAGCACCGGCTTCGGAACGCCGGCGAGCCTGGCCACCTGAATGCCGTAGGATTTGTCTGCCCCGCCCTTTACGATCTTCCGCAGGAAGACGATGCTGTCTCCCTGCTCCTTGACGGAGATGCAGTAATTATGGATGCCGGGCACGGCCCCTTCCAGTTCCGTCAGCTCATGATAATGAGTAGCGAACAGGGTCTTGGCGCCGATCTTCCTGGTATCCGCGATATATTCGATGACTGCCCAGGCGATGGCCAGGCCGTCAAAGGTACTGGTGCCCCTGCCGATCTCGTCCAGGATCACCAGACTTTTTCTTGTAGCGTTTCTTAAAATATTGGCGACCTCCGTCATCTCCACCATGAAGGTCGACTGGCCGGAAGCCAGGTCGTCCGATGCGCCGACCCGGGTGAAGATCCTGTCGCAGATGCCGATATTGGCGTCATCCGCAGGGACAAAGGACCCGATCTGGGCCATCAGCGTAAGGAGGGCTGTCTGACGCATATAGGTAGATTTTCCGGCCATGTTCGGACCGGTGATGACGGCGATCCTTTCGTCATCCGTATTCAGCCACGTATCGTTGGGAACGAACTGATCGCTCTTCAGCATCAGCTCGATCACCGGATGGCGGCCGTTCTTTATCGTTATGCGGCCTCTCTCATTGATCTTCGGCCGGACGTAACGGTTCTTTTCCGCGGTATAGGCCAGGGAAGCCAGGGCGTCGATATGGGACAGCGCCCGGGCGCTTTTCTGGACCCTTTCGATCTGGGCGGATACCGCCTCCCGGACCGAGGAAAAGAGTTCGTATTCCAGGGCATAGAGTTTGTCCTCCGCACCCAGGATCATATCCTCCAGTTCCTTAAGCTCCGGGGTGATGAAGCGTTCCGCGTTGGTCAGGGTCTGCTTCCTGCTGTAGTCCTCGGGGACCATGTTCAGGAAAGAATTCGTGACTTCGATATAATAGCCGAATACCTTATTGAATCGGATCCGGAGAGTCTTGATCTTCGTCCGCTCCCGCTCCTTTTCTTCCAGTTCCGCGAGCCAGTTCTTGCCGTCGGTCTTGGCCTTCCGGTAGTTGTCCACGGTCTCGTTGAAGCCGTCCTTGATGAGATCCCCTTCATGCATCTGAAGGGGCGGATCCTCATTGATGGCTTCATCGATGAGGCTGAAAAGGTCTTGCAGCTCATCGATCTCGTCCGCCAGCTGCAGAAGCCGGGCCGACGACGCGTTCCGAAGAAGCGTCTTGATATGCGGCAGCATGGCGATGGAATTCTTGAAAGCGATCAGATCCCGGGGACCGGCCGACCGGTAGCTGATGCGTCCCAGCAGCCGCTCCAGATCGTAGACCGGGTTCAGGTATTCCCGGAGCTCCTCTCTTAAGATCGCATCGTTTTTCAGTTCTTCAACGGCGTCCAGCCGTTCTTCGATCCGCTCTCTGCTTAACAGCGGCTCTACGATATATTTCCGAAGTTCTCGGGCCCCCATGGCGGTCCTGGTATGGTCCAGCACCCAGAGGAGGCTGCCCCGTTTCTGCTTTTCCCGCATGGTTTCCGTAAGTTCCAGATTCCTTCTGGTGGCGGAATCCACCAGCATGTAGTCATTCCGGGTAAACAGGCTGATGCGGGAAATATGTTTCAGTTCCGTTTTCTGAGTGTCCAGAAGATAGGAAAGCAGCGCGCCTGAAGCAATGGTGCCCACCGGAAACACCTGGATGCCCAGGGCTTCCGTGGAGGCGGCTTCAAAATGCTTTAACAGGACTCTGACAGCTTCTTCCTCCTTAAACCGAAAGCTGTCCGAAACGGACAGGGCAAAATACAGTTTCTCCCGCAGGAAGGAAAGATCCGCTCCGGACAGGGAAAAGGCCTCGTTCAGGATGATCTCGGACGGTGAGAAACGGTTTATCTCGTCATAGACCTGGTCACGGGTCTCCGCTTCGGAAACCAGGAATTCTCCCGTCGTGACGTCGCAGACCGCCAGGCCGAAGACCGTTCTTTCATAGACAAGGCACATGATATAATGGTTCTGCGTCTCATCCAGCGCATTGGCGTCCAGGATGGTGCCGGGAGTGACCACGCGGATCACTTCCCGCTTGACCAGGCCTTTGGCCAGCTTCGGGTCCTCCATCTGCTCTGCGATGGCTACCTTTCTCCCGCTTTCCACAAGCTTTGTAAGGTAGGTGTCCACGGCATGATAGGGCACGCCGCACATGGGCGCCCGCTCCTCCAGGCCGCAGTCCTTCCCCGTCAGGGTCAGTCCCAGGATACGGGAGGCTTCCTCCGCATCCTCGAAAAACATCTCATAAAAGTCTCCGAGACGGTAAAACAGGATACAGTCGGGATATTCTTTTTTGGTTTCCAGATACTTCTGCATCATGGGCGATAAGGCCACGGCTGTTTCCTCCTGTTATGCCTGCAGTTCACCGATATAATAGAAGCCCCGGGAGGATACCAGCTTCACCGGAACGATGCTGCCGATGAGTCCGGGATCTCCTTTGAAATGGACCAGAGTGTTGTTGGACAGCCGGCCGGAGACCATGCTCTCATCCTGGTGATTGATATCCTCCACCAGGACCGGCAGCACCTTTCCGAGATCTCTTCCGGACATTTCCCTTCCGATCTCCTGGACCAGCTTTAAAAGCCGGTCAAAACGTTCTTTGCAGACCTCTTCCGGCACCTGGTCTTCCATGGCTGCGGCGGGGGTTCCGGTCCGTTTGGAATAGATAAAAGTAAAAGCCGAATCAAAACGCGCTTTCCGGACCACGTCCAGGGTCTCTTCAAAATCCTCTTCGGTCTCTCCCGGGAAACCCACAATACTATCCGTCGTCAGGGAAATATCCGGCATGGCTTCCCGGAGTTTCCCGACGATCTCCAGATACCGGTCTTTGGTATAATGACGGTTCATGGCTTTTAAGATCCGGTCGGAACCCGACTGCAGCGGCAGATGGAAATGCCGGCAGATCTTATCGGAAGAGGCCATGGCTTCGATCAGTTCATCGGACAGATCCTTGGGATGAGACGTCATGAAACGGATCCTTTCGATGCCCTCGATCTTTACTGCCTCCTTCAGAAGCTCCGCGAAGGATACCGGCGGCTCCAGGGTCTTTCCGTAGGAATTCACGTTCTGCCCCAAAAGCATCACTTCCTTTACGCCGTCTTCGGCAAGGGTCCGGATTTCCTGCAGGATATCTTCCTTTTCCCGGCTCCTCTCCCGTCCCCTGACGTAGGGCACGATGCAGTAAGAGCAGAAATTGTTGCAGCCGTACATGATATTGACGCCGCATTTGAAGGAATATTTTCTGACGGAAGGCAGGTCCTCCACGATCTCATCGGTGCCTTCCCAGACGTCGATGATCATGCCGTCTTCCGTTTCCCGCCGGTAAAGGAGCTCCGCCAGCTTAAAGATATTATGGGTTCCGAAAACGATATCCACAAAATCGAATTTCTGACGGATATAAGCCACTTCATCCGGTTCCTGCATCATGCAGCCGCAGAGGGCGATCTCCATATCCCGGTGCAGTTTCTTCTTGAGCTTCTTCAGCTGGCCCAGATGGCCGTAGATCTTCTGGTTGGCGTTTTCCCGGACCGTACAGGTGTTGTACAGCACGAGATCCGCGGATTCCTCGGAAGGACTCTCCTCATATCCGATATCCGTCAGGATCCCCGCCAGTTTTTCCGAATCCTTGGCATTCATCTGACAGCCCAGGGTCTCGATGTAAAAGGTCTGCTTCCTGCCGGAGGCAGCTTCCTTCTTCTTAAGAAGCGCCTGCATCTTAAGAATGTATTCTCTTTGTTTTTCAGCTTCTTTAATGCTTTCGACAGTCGCCATAATCAAACAGAAATCAGAAGATTCCCAGACCAGCGCCTGATGGAATCTTCTGTTATTAAATTCAAGTATCCCTGTTATATTATTCAGGTAAACTTATAAAAAACTTACTTTATGCAAGCGGCCGGGCCTTTTTGAAAAGGTCATTTCCCGCTTAACCAGGCATCGATGCTTGCCGCCGCCTTTTTTCCGGCCTGCATGGCCAGGATGACCGTTGCCGCACCGGTTACCGCATCGCCGCCGGCGTAGACACCCTCCCGGGTGGTCTGTTCCGTTTCTTCATTCACCACAAGGCAGCCTCTCCGGTTCACTTCAAGGCCTTCCGTGGTGGAAGCGATCAGCGGATTCGGGCTGGTGCCCAGGGCCATGATGATCATATCGCAGTCCAGGGTGTATTCGCTTCCGGGGATCTCCACCGGGCTCCTTCTTCCGGAGGCATCCGGCTCGCCGAGCTCCATGCGGATGATCTTCGCTCCGGTCACGTTATAATTTTCGTCGGTAAGGATCTCCACGGGATTCTGGAGAAGGTCAAAGATGATGCCCTCCTCTTCGGCATGATGCACTTCCTCCTGTCTGGCGGGAAGCTCTTCCATGGATCTTCTGTAAACGATATGGACTTCCGCGCCGAGACGCAGCGCCGTCCTGGCCGCGTCCATGGCCACGTTGCCGCCGCCGCAGACCAGCACCTTCTTTCCCATGGGAATGGGGGTATCGTAAGCGTCGTCAAAGCCCTTCATCAGGTTAGCCCGGGTCAGAAACTCGTTGGCCGAGAAGACCTGGTTGGCGTTTTCGTTCGGAATGCCCATGAAGCGGGGAAGCCCTGCGCCGGAGCCGATAAAAACGCTCTCGAAGCCTTCTTTTTCAAACAGGTCGTCCAGGGTCAGGGTCTTTCCGATGATGACGCTGCAGCGGATCTCCGCGCCGTTTTTCCGAAGATTATCTATCTCAGGGAGGACGACGTCATTTTTCGGCAGCCTGAATTCCGGGATGCCGTAGGTCAGCACGCCGCCCGGGGCGTGAAGCGCTTCGAAGACCGTCACGTCATAGCCGCGGTTTAACAGTTCGCCGGCGCAGGAAAGGCCGGAAGGACCGGAGCCCACGACAGCCACTTTTTTATGCTTCTTTTCCGCCTGGGAGGCCGCGGTATAACCGGCTTTCCGGTTGGTATCCGCCACGTACCGTTCCAGTTTTCCGATGGAAACGGCTTCGCCCTTGATGCCTCTTACGCATTGTCCTTCGCACTGGGTCTCCTGGGGGCAGACCCGGCCGCAGACTGCGGGAAGGGAGGACGACAGGGCGATGATATCGCCGGCCTTCTTTACATCGCCTTCCTTGACCGCTTTTATAAAGCCGGGAATATCGATATTGACCGGACAGGCTTCCACACAGAAGGGCTTTTTGCAGCTTAAGCAGCGGGAAGCTTCCAACAGGGCTTCTTCATCATTATAGCCGAGACAGACTTCATCGAAATTCCGGGCTCTTACGGAAGGTTCCTGTTCCCGTACGGGGACTTTTTTTGTCATATCCATCTTTCTTCCTCCCTCAGCATACGCCGCAGTTTCCGGAATGGGTATCCCCTTCCTTCGCTTTCAGATAAGCACGGCCTTCTTCTGTCTTATAGATGCGGGAACGCATCATGGCCTGGTCGAAATCCACCAGATGGCCGTCAAATTCCGGTCCGTCGACGCAGGCGAATTTCACCTTGTCGCCCACCTGCAGGCGGCAGGCGCCGCACATGCCGGTGCCGTCCACCATGATGGGGTTCATGGAAACGATGGTCTTAAGGCCCGTCTTTTTTGTCAGTTCGCAGACAAACTTCATCATGACAAGGGGGCCGATGGCCACGCAGATGTCGTATTCATGCCCTTCGTCAAAGAGTTTCTGCATCATCGCCACCACATTGCCGTGGAAACCGTAAGAGCCGTCGTCGGTGGCAATATAGACATGCTCCGCTGCTTCTTCCATCCTGTCTTCAAAAAAGATCAGATCCTTATTCCGGGCGCCGATGATCACATCCGCACCGATGCCGTGTTCCTTAAGCCATTTGACCTGGGGATAGACCGGCGCCGTTCCGACGCCTCCTGCCACAAACAGGTATTTTCTTTGGCTGACCTCTGACAGCGGCTCCGTCACAAAATCGGACGCCCTGCCCAAAGGTCCCACAAAGGTCTCCACCTCATCCCCTTCTTCCAGGTTCCTGAGCCTTAAGGTAGACGCGCCGACCTCCTGGAAGACGATGGTGACCAGGCCTTTTTCCCGGTCATAATCCGCTATGGTAAGGGGAATGCGTTCCCCTTTTTCATCGATCTTTACGATGATGAACTGTCCGGGACTGCAGGAAGCCGCCACGAGAGGCGCTTCCACGTCCATCAGGTAGATCTTTTCCGCCAGGAGCTCCTTTTTTACGATTTTAGCCATAGTGTGCTCGCTTTCTCAGTTGTGCAGTGTGATTTCCAGGGTCTCTCCGGATGCGAAGGGAAGCGGCGCTTCCAGCATGATGGAGATCTGTTTGGTGGTATAGCCGTCCTCGGGGGTATCAAAGGAAACAACCCCTTCGTAGACGTTGCCGTCGGTATTGTGATATTCAAAATGAGCCTTCCCGTCAGAATCATATTCGGCGATGATATCCGTCAGGAGCGGGACCGTAGTGCTTTTGGCCACGTCATAATCATAGAAACTTAAGGCCATCGTATTGCCGTCGTCATGATGGACCGTGACCACGATGCCGTAAGGCTCGTTGTAGCCGTAGGAGATCACCTTCGTGACGTCTTTTTCCGTGGCAGGCGCTTTATCCGCTTTGTAGGAAATATAGTAGTCGCTGCTGGTGACGTAGTAGCCGTCGTCCGTTTTATACATCAGGAACGGGCGGCCGTTTTCAATAATATAGATCTTGGATACGATGTCAAAGGAACCGCTGAAATTCACCAGATTGCCGGAGGCCTTCTCGGAATCAAAGCGGGGCAGCTTGTGGAAGACAAGGCCCTCTTCCTTATCGCCCGGCCGGACGATGGTCAGAACGCCCTTTTCCGGGATATCCTCCATCAGGACCGGATACTTATGGTCTTCATCTGCCTCCAGGTGTCTGAGAGAATAGTCAACGGGAGGTTCCGTGGTTTCTGTCGCGGTGGTCTCGGTGGGTGCGGGTGTGGTGGTTGCTTCAGTGCTTTCCGTCGTGGGTTCCGAAGTGGTCTCCGGGGTCTGGGACGGCGTGGTCTGCGAAGGGACCAGATGATCCACAACGTCAGACGCATTATCTGAAAAAACAAGATACCCCAGCACCACGGACAGCGCGACGATGAGCACTGCCAGCACGCTGAAGGCTATGGTAAACCCTTTGCTTTTAAACATCTCTGCAACCTCTTGATAAGTGTTCCCGTAATTATAACACAGGCTTAAACCATGCGCAAGTTAAGAGTGGAAAACTTATTGAGAATCCTCTATAAGAGCGGAAGCATGCCGATGATCTCCCGGGCCTTTTCCAGCACCGGAAGTTCCCGGGCTGCGATCAGCCTGCCGAGCTTTGAGTTCTGCCGTTTTTCATACTCACGTACGGCTTCCTCATACGTCAGTTTCAGCGTCGACAGATGGAAAGCTTCTTTCTCGTCTTCCGTCAGGTTTTTCTCTCCGAAGGAGATGACTCTGCAGAGGAAATAGTTGTTGATATTGTGCCGGTGGATCAGATTATAATAATCGCTGACCACGCCGATTTTACAGATCACTTCCGTATCGGCGCCAAGTTCCTCCTTCAGTTCACGTTTTACGGATACGGCCGGATCCTCACCCTCTTCAACGCCCCCGCCGGAGGTCTCTATCAGCGCAGCACGGCCGAATTCGTCATCACGCTGAAGCCTCACAAAATAATAATATCCCGCTTCATCGATCACGACGGCTCTCGCGATCAGGCGGTCATGGTCCGTATAGGAAAAGGGCCACTCCGTGTCCTGCAGTGCAAGGAAAAGCTCGGAATGTTCATTTTTCTCTTCAGAAATCATAGTCTGTTTTCTCTCCTGTTTATCATTAGCCATCCTGCAGCAGGCTTCGCATCTGAATCATGCCGGGTCATAACGCAGCGGGCTTTGCTCCGTATCGTCGTTTTACTGATCACGGTTTCAGTATATCCGGGTTTGCGGATTTTTCAAGGAACAAAAAGTTTATTTAAGTTTTTTCCTCATCAAAGGATCGTTTCATCTGCTTTTATGTCCCTGTACTGCAGAGCCGGGGGTCTTGTACCGCCGGGGAATGTGCAGCCCTGTACCGCCGGGCTATGTGTTGGCCCTTGACATCCGCCCTGTTCTCTGTTATAAATATACGCGGATATCGGGGTAGTACCGGTTTCGACGGGGATCTTGAATCCGGATAAGCCATTCATGTATCGGACCATGTTAAAAGCCGGAAAACTTAAATATAAACGCTGAAGATAATTTAGCATTTGCTGCGTAACTTACGCAGCGGTTCCGCTTCAGGTTCCCGTACCTGAAGGCCGGGGCCTCGACTTTACGGGATCCTCTCTGCAGTAAGCTTTGCCTGCGGGGAACATTCATGAAGCTACCAAAATGAGGCGGCCTGCTTACCGGCCTGCATCTGAGGGAATTAACGTAGATAAGCTATGATGGTAGAAAGTTCGGTGGACGGGTTTTCGGACAGGGGTTCGACTCCCCTCTACTCCATTTTTTCCGGTGTTGTTTACACCGATGCGGATCGTCTGGCCCCCGGACCCCGCGAAAATATCATCATGACATGAAAGCAAGGCGTCAGGGTTGAACCGTCTCCGAAAAAACAGAGTCAGGATTCGTACATGGCGCCTTTTCTTTCCGAGGAAACTTATGCGGAAACTCTTACGGCTGATACCGCCTTATGCCTGGGCCTGTCTTGGCGTCATGCTGCTTTTCCAGCTGCTGGCCTACACAGGCACCAAGCCTCTGGTATCTTCCCTGGCGAAACATGATCTCTCCCTGGCGGCCGATAAAAAGCTCCCTTTTCTTCCCGGCTGGATCGTGATCTATCTGCTGTCCTATGTATACTGGCTTGTCGGCGGCCTCATTATCCTGAAAAGCGAAAAGGCCTGCGCCTATCGTTTTACCTTTTCCTACTGCGTTTCCATGATCCTTTCCGGAATCATTTTCCTGCTGGTTCCGGTGACCATTTCCCGGCCTGAGATCACGGGAAACGGCCTGATCCCGGCCCTGATGCGCTGGCTCTACCGGATGGATGAACCCACCAACCTGTTTCCATCCCTTCATGTCATGATCTCCTGGTACTGTACCCGTGGGCTGTTTCATGCTGAGAAACTGCCGCTTTTTACCAGGTGGCTGTCTTTTTTCTTCACGGTACTGGTCTGCTTCTCGATCCTCTTTGTGAAGCAGCACCTGATCCTGGATATCCCTTCGGCGATATTTATCGCCGAACTCTCCCTGCTCTTTTCTAAACTCATCCGGGCAGAAAGAGCCGGCTTCTTCCTGGAAAAGCGCCTGAAAAACCAGGCACCGGATGATATGAAAAAAACATCACTTCCCCCGGATGGAGGATCCGATTATGAACAATAACCTGATCATGGCTCCCCTTAATGCGGTCTTTCTGGCCGTCTTCGCCTTTTTCGTCCTGCTCCTGGTCATCGCCAGCCTGTTCTTCAGAAAGAAATCCGACAGGGCAAAACGATGGGCTGTCGCTGTCACCTGTCTCGTCAACTGCCTCTTTTTTGTCCTATATAAGATCTTCCTGTCCAAAGATGCCGAATACAACGTGATCCAGTCGGCCATGGGAGGTTTTAACTGGTGGGGTGAACTGCCGCTGCACCTGTGCAACATCAACATGTGGCTGGTCATTGTGGGGGTTCTGCTGGACAAAAGATCCATCATGCGCTTCTGTTTCTTTGCCGGTCCCATCGGCGCTGCCATGGCGCTCTTTATGCCGGGAAACGGATTCTCAGGCTATTCCCTCCTGCTCCCCCGGATGCTGGGGTATTACATCACCCATTTCCTGGTGATGATCACCTGCCTTTCCCTGGGGACTTTCGGTCTGCTTAAACCTGAGCTTTCCGACCTTCCGAAGACACTGATCGTGACCTTTATCATTGCCTTTCTGATCCACCTGGTGAATACCCTGTTCCGGATCACGGGTCTTTACGAAAAAGCCAACTATTTCTATACCATAGAAACAGAAGGCAATTTTCTGCTGGAGATCTTCTACCGCTGGATCCCCTTGCCCTTCCTGTACCTGATACCGGGACTGGCCATTTTAGCCGTTTATGTGCTGTTGGTGACAGGACTGGCTGCCCTGGTGAAGAAACCGAAACGCTATCCCCTGTAAAACCCGATGAAAGACTGTCAAAAAGACCGGCTGCTTATTGCGGACGGTCTTTTTCTCTGTTAAAGCTTATTTCCGGAAATCAAACCGGGAAGAACCCCGGAATCTTCTGGATCAGAACAGTCCGGTGATGCGGCCGTTTTCGTCCACGTCGATATTCTCCGCAGCGGGAACCTTGGGAAGTCCGGGCATGGTCATGATATCTCCCGTCAGCACCACCACGAAACCGGCGCCGGCGGAAACCTTCACATTCTTTACGGAAACCGTAAACCCTTCCGGTGCGCCCAGTTTGGAAGCGTCATCGGAAAAGCTGTACTGGGTCTTGGCAATGCAGACGGGCAGGTTCTTAAAGCCCAGTTTTTCCAGTTTACGAAGCTCCCGTCTGGCTGCGGGCAGATAGGACACGCCCTTGCCGCCGTAGATCTTCGTCACAATGGCATTGATCTTGTCCGCAAGCCCCATCTCCGTGTCATAGCTGAAGGTGAAATTGCCCTGCTCTTCTTCACAGAGCCTTACCACTTCCTTCGCCAGAGCCTCGCCGCCTTTTCCCCCTTCCGCCCAGACGGTGGAAAGCACGGTATTGACGCCCAGTTCACGGCACTTTTCGATAATGAATTCGATCTCCTTATCCGTATCCGTGGGGAAGCGGTTGACGGCTACCACACAGGGAAGCTGATAAACGTTCTTAATATTGGAAACATGCCGCAAGAGATTGGGGATGCCCTTCTCCAGCGCTTCCAGATTCTCTTCCGCCAGTTCCTTCTTGTTCAGCCCGCCGTGCATCTTCAGGGCTCTTACCGTGGCCACCAGGACGACGGCATCGGGCTTGAGTCCGGCCATGCGGCACTTGATGTCCAGGAATTTTTCAGCGCCAAGATCCGCGCCGAAGCCGGCTTCCGTAATGGCATAGTCTCCCATCTTCAGGGCCATTCTCGTAGCAATGACGGAATTGCAGCCATGAGCGATATTGGCAAAGGGGCCGCCGTGCACGAAGGCGGGCGTGCCCTCCAGGGTCTGCACCAGGTTGGGCTTGATGGCGTCCTTGAGCAGAGCGGTGAGGGCGCCGGTGGCCTTGAGATCGGCGCAGGTGACGGGCTTATCGTCGAAGGTGTAGCCCACGATGATCCTGCCCAGGCGCTGCTTTAAGTCGCTGATGGAGCTGGACAGGCACAGAATCGCCATGATCTCGCTGGCCACGGTGATGTCG
>JAFRVX010000104.1 GCA_017438305.1 Lachnospiraceae bacterium
GTAAGACTGAGAACTGGCAATGACCTCACCGTTGCCTGCTTTCAGGGTAAAATGAAAACCTGCAGCTGTGGGTTTGATCACATACTTTCCCATAATCCACCTCCGAATATTACTGAAGCTATCATAATTCACTTTTGAATGCCTGTCAACCCAAAAAAACACCCCTTTGACCATAACATAAATCTTAAGTCCCGGCAAAAAACCTCCCGCGTCCACAGAAAACATTTCCACATCTCCAGGGAGGACACAGACAAGGGCCGGAGCTTTTTACGGCTCCGGCCCTCTTTTAAGTCAGTGTTCGGTTGTCCGGTTATTCCGGTCAATAAGCCCAGGATCCGCCGGGAGCCTCATCATCGGGAACTTCGGGAGCGGAACGCAGCATGGCGCCCATATCAAAGGGCGGCCGGTTTGCCTGGAAGAATGCCAGGAGCTCATTGTCAAAGTTGACTCTGGTTTCGGACTTTTCGTCAAAGACCATGGTGGGAACCTCTTCCGGAGTGGCTGCCGGCCAGGCCAGCTCAGCCGTCGCGGGATCGCCGGTCTTCGCAAAGGCCACTACCGCATCGCCGAATTCCTTAGCCAGCCTCTCCCGGTAAGGAAGCGCATAGGTATAGGGGCTGATCTCGGTATTTCTGAAAGCGAAGGGGATATCCGAGCAGTGCCAGGGAGCAACGCCGCCGTTCAGTTCGAAGATGGGGGCAAAGATATAACGCCAGGTTTTGGCTTCGCCCTTGGCTTTTTCTCTGACGTATTCATCGGAACCGGGGGTGAAGACCAGGTCCAGGCTGTTCGCGAACGCGAAGTTCTTGCCGGGATAAGCCTTCTCATACAGTTCCTTCAGTTTAGCGGTATTGTCGCCGAAGGTTTCCTTCACGTAATTGAACTGCTCTTCTTCCGTCATGCTGATCTTGTTGGGGACCTGGTCTCTGGCGCCGAAATCGGCCATGCAGGTGCCGACGATGGTAGGAACCTTCAGCACGTCTTCAGAGAAGCCCACATCCATGGGATCGCCGACATAATAATCGCCTGCCTGGGGTGCCCAGCCGTAGGACTTGCCTTCTTTTCTCAAGTCATCCATGGCGCTGTTCACAGCCATGATGAAAAGACGGTAATCCAGCTTCTGCAGCTCGGCCAGAGTCTCGACACCGGCGTTCTTCATGATGCAGGAAACCATTTCCTTCGGGGTCGCGGGGCTGCCGCCGCCGAACAGGCTCATGCCGATAACGCCGGACATGATGATAGCCTTCTGATACAGGCCTGCCGCTTCCTTGGTCTGGCCCAGAGCCGTGACCTTGCCGCCGCCGCCGGACTGACCGAAGATCGTAACGTTTTCGGGATCGCCGCCGAAGGCTTTGATATTTTCATGGACCCACTTCAGAGAGTAGACCAGATCGGCCAGGCCGCAGTTTCCAGAGTTCTTGAACTCTTCGCCGCCGAAATCGGAGACATCCAGGAAACCGAAGGCATTCAGTCTGTGGTTGACGGTGACGACCACAAGGCCGTCATTCTTTGCCAGCGAGTCGCCGTCATAGGCGATCTGCTCGATGGCCGAACCGGCTGCGAATCCGCCGCCGTGGAACCAGACCATGACCGGTCTCTTCGCATTTTCATCCAGGGTAGGCGTGAAAATGTTCAGATTCTGGCAATGTTCATTCTCGGGCCAGAAACGGTGCGGTACGCTGATCTCATCTGAGGGCGCCGGATTGGACAGATTCGGGCAGACGTAGCCGAAAGCGTTGGCGTTGCGGATGCCTTCCCAGTTTCTGGGCTCCTTCGGCTGTTCGAAACGGCGTGAACGGGCATAGGGAACACCGAAGAAACGGTAGACGTCCTTAAACTCGTAGCCTTTCAGCTTACCCTGTTTGACCTGAACGACGGGTTCGGCATTGGTGCAGGTAAAATCGCTCATAAGTTCATCTCTCCTTTTTTGATATTTATATCATACGGCAAAGGCGCCGTATATAGACAGCAGTTATTTTCTCACCGGTTCAGCTTATCCAGATAATCCGCCGCTGCCAGGGCTGCCTGGGCGCCGTCGGACGCGGCCGTAGTGACCTGGCGCACCTTCTTGGTCCGGCAGTCGCCGGCGATGAAGATGCCGGGGGTTTTTGTCAGGGCGGTCTCATCGCCCACGGCGTACCCGTTCTCATCCAGCTCGATCAGCTCCGAAAAGGCTTCATTCTGGGGGATGTGGCCGATGGCTACAAACATGCCGTCCAGGCTGACTTCCGCCGTCCTGCCCTCCGCGTCCTCGGTGACGATGCCGGTCAGTTCGTTTTCTCCCAGCAGGGCTTTCACCCTGACGCCGGTATGGATCTCCACATTTTCTTTCTTTTCCAGAGCTTCCTGATAACGTTTTTCACCGGTAAGGAAAGGCAGATCCTGGAAAATATACAGCTTCCGGACGATGTCGGAAAGCATGACAGCTTCCACCAGGGCCGTATTGCCGCCGCCGATCATGGCCACGGTCCCGTCCTTGTAGAAAGCGCCGTCACAGACCGCGCAGAAGGAAATGCCGGCTCCAATGAATTCTTCTTCTTTTTCCAGACCCAGATGCCGGTGCTTCGCGCCGGTGGCAAGAATGACGGCTTTTGCTTCGTAAATATCGCCCATATCGGTGGTCACGGATTTATATGAGCCCTGATCCTTAATGGATACCACTTCGCCGAATTCCATGTCCATGCCCTGGGAAAGGGCCTGTTCCACCAGGAGATCGGCAAATTCATTTCCGGAGATGGAGGAAAAGCCGGGGATATTTTCGACCAGGGGAGAATCCGTGATCTGGCCGCCGGCAGATTCCTTTTCCAACACCAGAACGGTCTTCCCGGCCCTTAAGGCATATATGGCGGCCGTAAGTCCCGCAGGACCGCCGCCCACGATCAGTATATCGTACATCTTCGGTTTCCTTTATTTGTTCTTTTTCAGAAAAAGGCCGCAGCACATTTTGTGCAAACGGCCTTCCTGGTTTATTTTACGCGTTAACCGTAAGATTTGCAAGGAATTTTCTGATTTCCGCAAC
>JAFRVX010000009.1 GCA_017438305.1 Lachnospiraceae bacterium
CGGAGAAGATGATAAAATAATCTATACCCTTGAGCCTGTTCCTGAAATAATAAAACGGATGGGCTTTACAAACAATGCATGCATAGATAAAACGGTTGATCATAAAAAATATATAGTTTACGATCAGCAATTAGAGTTTCCTCTTATGTTCTATAATCGAAACATGTGGATAAGAGGAATCATTTGTG
Source organism: Lachnospiraceae bacterium (assembly GCA_017438305.1). GTDB lineage: Bacteria > Bacillota > Clostridia > Lachnospirales > Lachnospiraceae > UBA1267. The sequence goes on from JAFRVX010000009.1 coordinate 189, forward strand.
ACAAGGGTAACAACATGGCTTATCCTTTTCTTATTGCTCAGCTAGCAGTATCTTGTGTCATTCTTGCTGTGATTTTTGGCATCATCCTTATGGAGAGAAAACATTATTTGTTTCAACTAAAAAAAGCAACAGCTTATTTCTTGCATGAAATAAAGAATCCGGTTTCGGTGATAGGTTTGCAAAGCGGATATCTATTAAGATATGAACAGAATACCAACGAAGGCTATAAAGGCCTTGAGATGATTGAGAAACAGCTACAGTTAATAAAAAGCAACTGCTCGTTGCTGTCTTCACTTTCTCAGAGCGGTACTGAAAGAATTACGGATAGTTTCAGTCATTTTTATTTATCGGAAATCTGCAGTGAAGTAATTGAAAACTTAGACGAGGAAGCAAATAATAAAGTGGTCGTTACAGTTTATGAAGAGACACCGGTTTTCGCTAATAGAGAATTAATAAAAATACAGATCAGAAATATCATCCTGAATTCAATCAAGCATTCAGGATGTTCAGGAAAAGTATGTGTGAAAATATATAAAATAAAGGATCGCCTTTGTATTTCCATATCAGATACCGGAATAGGTATTCCTTATAAAAATAAAAAAACGATTGTCTCTGCATTCAGGAAAGGCTTAGATAATAAAAAAGACCAGGGAACAGGACTTTCGTTGATTTATGATATTGCTGCTTTTCACAACACTGACATAGAAATAAACACTGAAGAAGGGAAAGGATGTGAATTCATACTTCGATTTAAATAACAGTTTTCTGCCAGACGGATCAAACAAGGGACGGTGTGTGGCTATGTTTAATAAAATTCGAAAAAGTACTCACTTTTGCTGACGGCATTCCGATATTAATATCGAATTTCTAAACCAGTTTTTTACCAGATTTTAACTTATCTTCTTTATAATATGATATGGTCGCCAAAAGTAGATTCCGGATGGTTCCGTGCTTCGCACTCCCACCATCCTCCCTCATTCCGCACTCTCGTGGAGTAAAAACTCCACTTCGTGCTTCATGAGGGGCACGCCAAGAAGTCTTTCCTCCACTGAAATGTAAACATTCCGTGGAGTCCGACTTTTGGCGTTGGAATCAACATATTATCCTTTATCTGAAACCTTATCGATCTAATGCCTTGGCCATCCCCGCATTTGTTTCTACTTCGAAAAACCCGTTTTTCTTATAGAATTCATAAGCGGGAACATTTGAGTCCGTCAGCAGAAATATCTGTTTAAGCCCCAGTTTCTGTATGGCTTTCTCTATTTCAGCCAGGAAAAAAGTCCCGGCCCCTGCTCCCTGCCTGTCTGTCCGGATGCATAATTCCTCAATATAATATTCCGTACCAGAATACCAGTGCTTGATATGACCCAGAGAAATGCCTATCAGTTCATCCGAATCATATAATCCGTAGGTCAGGGAATAGCCCTGGCCGATCAGATCTGTAATATACAGATCCAATTGTTCTTTGTCGGACCAGTCATCATTCCAGGGTTCTTTCGTGAAGACGCCTGCAAAGACCTCTTTTATGCTCTCTTTATCCTCCGGACCGAGCCTTCTGAATTCATACACAATCTCATTCCTCCGCATCTGCGCCATTAACAGGATCTTTTCCTGGGCGGTCTGTATTCCGATTCATTACTTCTCCCGCTTTATCACATACATCTGCAGCGTCTCGTTATAGGTTTCGCTGTAGATTTCGTGTTTCAGGACGCCTCCGCAATTTCTGATAACGCCGGCAGAGGCGGCATTGCTTTTATCGCAGGAGACCAGCACTTCCTTTATTCCGATGACGTCACAGACCCTGAGGGCGGCTGCCAGCATCTGCGTCCCGTAATGCCTCCGTCTTTCCGTCGGTCTTACGGCGTAACCGATATGGCCTCCTTCGGTCCGGAGAAAGTCGTTCAGCGCCAGACGGATATTGATCATTCCCACGATCTTGTCATCCTCTTCCCGGACATAGAAGTAGGTCAGAGCCGGGACCCTGGGTTCCGGAATATTCGCTATGTCCAGGTCCTTCCGGACCTTTTCCAGCCATTCTTCATAGATGGCTTCCTTCAGAAACCTGTCAAGGCTTCCGCTGCCGTTGATCTCCGAACCGTATTCATAGAACTCTCTGATGTACTCAATGGCTTTATCCTTATAAGCCATGCTGGGAAATACCAGTCTCATGATAAATCCTCTGACGTTTTAAGATATCCGTTTTCAAACTCCCGGCCTGCATCAAATGCCTCAATTTCCGGTCCCGACAGATCGCCCTTCCCGTCATAGCGGTAGAACCGCCCGCTTTCAGCAATGAACTCCAGGATGCAGTAATCTTCATCCTCGACGCCCTTTGGATAATACTTTTCATCGCCGGCGTTCCAAAGGAGCTCTCTATATTCTCTTTCAAAATGAGCCACTGCTTTTCCGAACAGGCAGAAGCCTTCAAAGGCCGAATCATCAGAAAAATACAGGCAGGCATCGCCGTTTTTCATAAGACTCTGCACATGGGCCGAACTGGTATTTGTCGAGATAAGATGTCTTCCCAATCCCTTATGCCATACACAGAAAACCCGGCGGATATTCTGTCTGCCTGTTTCATCGGTATAACCGACAGAGGCAAACAGCGACCGGTTTACCAGATTCATGATCTCCTCTTTAGTCATATTTTCCTCCAAAATGTCTGTGCAAGACCTGCTCATTCAGAATGCCGCATACACAGGTGTCTTTCCAACAGCTTCCACGATGCCGGATTGCAGGGATCACATTCGGCATATATCTTGTGAAAGCCTTCCAAGAAGGCTTTTCGGATCAGAGCGGTGCAGCTCTCCGCTGCGTATTCATACAGATCCTGCGGTCTTCTATATGGAACCGCCGCAGGATCAGTCTGTTGGTCCCGGTAACTACCTTCTTCTCTGGTATTCCACTCTCTTGCTTTCTATTCTCTTTCTTTTTTATTCTCTTATTTTGCATTCTCTCACTTTTCGGAACCTAAGCATCCCGGGAGCCATTTGCCCCATAAAACACCCCGGTTTCCCATAAAAGCTAAGTCTGACGGTCTTATTATATTAATGTTTCCGCGAAGGAAACGCTTTCTTTAACATAATCATTGTCTTTTGTTCTGATAGAGACCTGCCCTGAAGACTGCCTGCCCAGCAGACTGTCCATCGCTTTTATTTTTGCCATATAATCATTTTTCCCGCTCATATGGGTCACAACATAATACACTTCAGCAGGCATGCTGTCCTTGTATTTTCTGATCAAAGCTCTTCCGATGGCGCAGGGTCCTTCAGCCCATACAGGCATGCCGATGATCACACGGTCATATTCTTTTAAGTTGATCTTACCCTTGACGGATACTTTGGGCAGAGTTTTATTTACCGTTGCAAAACAGGCTCCCACATACCCGAGAAAGCCGCTTCTGTCCTTCCCGTCCGTATACTCCGCCACGTCAGCGCCGATAACTTTGGCAATACTCTCCATAACCTCTTTCGTGGAGTTCGTTCTTGTGTAGTATAAACACAGTGTTTTCATGACAACCTCCCAGTCATAAAAAAATATCATTGTCGATAGCCCCGGCACTTATACGCTGCCGAGATCACCCTGTCTGGCGGCAGGCGCAGACAAACCGAATGCTTTTTCAGCCATTTCCAGTGTCTGTTCAATGGTTCGGCTTTCATCTCTGAAGATCACATGAAACCCTGAGTGTAAATACTTGTCGTAGTTTTCCCGGGAATTGATCAGCATGAGACCTTTCCGATAATTCTCCATCGCCTTCCCGGGGTCAGGTTCTTCCATGATCAGCTGATATAAGAACTGCTTATCACGGTCAGGTCTTTCAAAAAACCGCCGCACGGAGATCTGAGGATCCGCCAGCATGACCAGCACATGATCTGATGGTGCTATCCTTTTCAGAGTCTCTATCGAAATATTCGTATCGACAAACACCGGCCTGTCTTGTTCCTTAAGTCCGTCAAGGATCTTCAGTTCCAGTATCTCACACTCACGGGACACGCCGTCGATCCATGCTTTGTATTCCTCCGGGGTCCTCCGGATAAAATCATGCCAGTCTTCCAGATCACGGGTGTATGTCAGGCAGGGAAACTCTGTTTTATCCAGTTCCGGCAGCAGCCGGTCATGGTAGTTCTCTTCACAGAGAACGCCTTTATATTTCTCCGCGAGCAGTCTGACCATGGTTGACTTGCCTGCATAGGCCGTGCCTGTAATAAAATACGCATTGCTGTATCTCATTTTTTATCCTCGAAGTGATCTTGCTTAAGATCATCCATATATTGTTTGCAGCCTCATACAACAGTTAAGTGAAATCTTTCTTCCGGCGGCACAGGCAGCAGACAGTTTCGACTGTTGTCCGACTGAGCAACCGAGTTTCATAATATCTACTGCTACATGCGAGACTTAAATATATTACTTCTTTTGGATTACCGTATTTATTCCGATTGGCTTAAATCCGACGCTGAGAGCCGTTTTCTGAGAACCTGTATTTGTTTCTGCATGGGCCCAAACAGGTCTTCTGCCCTGCCGTATGATTTCCTCACACATCTCATATGCCAGATAGGATGCCAGACCATGGTGTCTGTATGTTTCAGCAGTCTCAACACCAATATCCACTTCCTCCGGACTGACCGCACTTGAAAACGCCACCGCTGCAAAGCTGCCATCTTCCTTACTTCTTGCCATAAATCCAAATCCATTCCGAAGAAATATATCACTTTCATTCCATGAAAAAGATGGTGTAATCCTTCCTTGAACGTCACCTATATTGTCTGCAGTTATATGCTCAACAATGAATCCATCATCAAGTATCGGCGGATTGTCAATAATTCCGCTATGAGTGTATTCAATTCTTTTATCAAATCGAAGAAAGTCTCTGCCTGAATAATAGTCGGAAACAACCTCTGAATCTGTAATGAGTAAAAATCTTCGCTCCGTATCAGACGCTAAAAAATTTCGATATACTTCTTCAAGAGCATCTGCACTCACATCCCCGGAGATATACGCAAAGCCGCAATAATGCCAAAACAATACACAGCCCTTGTCATCAACATAAATATCTCCATCCTGAGTCCCGGTCGCAATTGACACCGGATAAACTCGGTTCGCTGTACACCCTCTGGCATATTTAAGGTATTCTGTATATTCACTTCTGTCGATTTTTCTCAAAACAATATACTTCACCGGTTTATAATCCATTCGCCCTTCTTGTTTGACCCAATACGACGTATAACATTTTTCTGTACCATAGATCCTAATGCTCTCTTTATAGTCGCATCGGAACACCCAAGAATTACCGCCATCTTAGCCCTTGTCAAAGTAGGATCCTGTCTCAATAGTTCAAGTATCTTTTTCTCTCTTTCACTAAGCTCTACAGTATTTATTGGGTCATTTATCGGGTCAATGTCCTGCTTTATTGGGTCAATGTCCCGCTTTTGTGTGAACATGCCGCTGACATGCATTTCTCTGCTTTTCGGTTGCTCATGCGCTCTAAAAGCACACAGCATTCTATATTTTCCGTAAAGGGGAACATATCCACCGGCTGGATCTTCATGGCCTGCCAGCCCAGCTTTTTGAGGAAAACAAGGTCCCGCTTCAGGGTCTCCGGCTCACAGGAAACATAGACGATCCGCTTTGGTGAAACGCTGTCCACGGCTTTCAGGAACTTTTCCGTGCTGCCGGAGCGGGGCGGATCCAGGATCACGACATCCGCCCGTTCCTTGCGGGCGGCCATTTCCGTCAGAAAATCTCCCGCGTCCCGAGCATAAAACCGGGCGTTTTCGATCTTGTTTTCCCGGGCGTTGATAATGGCATCCTTAACGGCATCCGGGTTCAATTCCACCCCGATGACCTGTTTCGCCCTTTTCGCCACAGAAAGACCGATGGTCCCGACGCCGCAGTAAGCATCCACCACGGTTTCCTTCCCGGAAAGGGAAGCAAACTCCGCCGCTTTTCTGTAAAGAACTTCTGCCTGGAGGGAATTCACCTGGTAGAAGGACGCCGGGGAAATCCGGAAAACGCAGTCTGCCAGTCTGTCCTTGATGAATCCCGGGCCATAAAGGGTTTTATTAGTTTTTCCCAGCACCATACTGGTATCACGGTTGTTGATGTTCTGGATGATCGTCGTAACGGCGGGATGCTTTTTCAGAAGCGCCTTGATAAAATTGTTCTTGCCGGGGAAGACCGGATCAGCCATGACCAGCACCACCATGATCTCGCCGGTGTAAAATCCGCGGCGCACCAAGACGTGGCGGAAAGTTCCGTATCCGGTATCTTCATCATAGATCGTGATCTTAAAGGACTTCACCAGGTCCCGGATCGTATGGATGATCTCCTGGCTTTCTTTGTCTTCTATAAAACAGTGATCGATATTGACCAGATGATGGGAGTCGGCCTTGTAACTGCCGGAGAGGATCCCTTTCTTCGAAAACCCGAATACGTGATGGACCTTGTTCCGGTAATACAACGGATCCTCCATGCCGATAATGGGCTTGACTTCGCAGAATTCCTCCAGGAGTTCCCGCATCCGCAAGGTTTTATTTTCCAGCTGTTTTTCATAGGGCACCTGCAGCAGCGTACAGCTGCCGCACCGTTTATTTACAGGGCATTTCAATGATTTTTCCATAATGGACCCGTTCTTCGCTTTTTATTTTTTGCTCTTCGTTTTCGATCCGGTTCTTCCGCCAGATCCTTTCCTTCCTGCTGCTGTCCTTCCTGCTGCTATCTTTCCTGTTGCTGTCTTTCCTGTTGCTGTCTTTCCCGCTGCTGACTTCCCTGATTCCTGTCTGCCTGCCTTCGGGCTGACTTTTTTCCCGTTTGAAGCGCTCCTGCTGCCTCCCGGCTTCTGAGCGAGCTTCCTGGGCGAAATCAGGCAGACGCTCCGGTCAAATCCGATCAGGTCTTCCCGCCTGCAGCGCATCAGGGCTTCCTTAACAAGATCATAATTCTCCGGCTTCCGGTACTGGATCAGCGCCCGCTGCATGGCCTTCTCATGAGGGTCTTTGGCGGAGACGACTTTTTCATTGTTCCTGGGATCCAGGCCGGTGCAGTACATGACCGTAGATATGGTGGAGGGAGTAGGGTAAAAATCCTGCACCTGTTCCGGCATATACCCCATGTCCCGCACGGCTTCAGCCAGGGCGACAGCGTCCTTTAAGTCCGATCCCGGATGGGAAGAGATCAGATAAGGCACGCAGTACTGTTCTTTCCCGGTCTTCTGATTCACCTTCTGATAAGCCTTTACAAAGTCCTGATAGACCTTGTTCTCCGGCTTCCCCATGAGTTTCAGCACGTGGTCCGATACGTGCTCCGGCGCTGTCCTCAGCTGGCCGCTGATATGATGCTCGCAGAGTTCCCTTAAAAACGTTCTGTCGGGATCCGCCAGCACATAATCAAACCGTATGCCGGATCGCACAAATACCTTTTTGACGCCGGGGATGTTTCTGAGCTTCCGGAGCAGGCCCACGTAGTCGCTGTGGTCCACGATCAGGTTGCTGCAGGGTTTCGGAAACAGACATTGTTTGTCGGAACACACCCCGTATTTCAGCTGCTTTTCACAGGAAGGATGACGGAAATTCGCGGTGGGACCGCCGACGTCATGGATATATCCCTTGAAATCCGGCTCCTTTGTCATTTTTTCGGCTTCCCGGATCAGCGATTCATGGCTTCTGACCTGTACCCGCCGCCCCTGATGAAACGTCAGGGAACAGAAACTGCAGCCGCCGAAGCAGCCCCGGTTTGAAGTCAGCGAAAACTTGATCTCGGAAAAGGCCGGAATGCCGCCCAGTTCATCATAGGAGGGATGCCAGGCATTCATATAGGGAAGCTCGTAAACATCGTCGAATTCCTGGGTCGTCAGAGGACGCATGGGCGGATTCTGCACCAGGTAACGCTTCTCCCCGTACTTCTCGATCAGGGGTTTTTCGGTGATATGATCCATGTTCCGGTACTGGATATTAAAGCTTCTCGCGTAGGCGGCAGGGTCTCTGGCTATCTCATCATAGTCCGGAAGCACGATGCCGTCCTGCACATTTTCGATTTCCCTGGTCTTATAAACCGTGCCGGGGACATAGGTGATCTCGGAAACGGGGATCCCCGCGTTCAGGGAATCCGCGATCTCCACGATGGAAAGTTCACCCATGCCGTACATCAAGATGTCCGCTCCGGAATCCATCAGGATGGAACGCTTCATCTTATCCTGCCAGTAATCATAATGGCCCAGCCTCCTGAGCGACGCTTCTATGCCTCCGATCAGGATCGGGATCTTTCCGTATTTTTTCCGGATCAGATTGCAGTAGACGATCGTGGCGTAATCCGGGCGGTATCCCCGCTTTCCGCCGGGGGAATAAAAGTCCTGGGACCGTGGTTTTTTATTCACGGTATAATGATTTACCATGGAGTCCATGTTCCCAGCGCTTACCAGGAATCCCAGTCTGGGCTCGCCGCAGACGGTTACAGACGCTTCATTTCTCCAGTCCGGCTGGGCCAGCATGGCGACCTTGTAGCCGTGAGCCTCCAGGACCCTGCTGATGATCGCGGGGCCGAAGGACGAATGGTCTACGTAGGCGTCTCCGTTAATAAATACGAAATCCGGTCTTTCCCAGCCAAGCTCACGGATCTCATCGGCATTTATAGGCAAGAAACCTGGGTTCATGGTCTTCTCCTTTTTTCTCTGTGTTCATCGGTTCTTCTGCTCTTGTCCGGTTTCCTGTTCAAAACGTATCCGTACTTATACTATGATTCCAACGCCAAAAGTCGGACTCCACGGAATGTTTACATTCCAGTGGAGGAAAGACTTCTTAGCGTGCCCCTCATGAAGCACGAAGTGGAGTTTTACTCCACTAGAGTGCGGAATGAGGGAGGATGGTGGGAGTGCGAAGCACGGAACCATCCGGAATCTACTTTTGGCGACTATATCATATTATGATTACAGTGTCAAAAGATCGATCCGCACTCATGTGTACATATATGTGGGGATCAGAACCTGGGACACGGCGCTCATGGAGCACATAGTGGGGGGATCCCCCACGAGCATGCGGAATGCGGGAGGCTGGCGGGCGTTCGAAACAGCGGAACCAACCGGTAATCATTTTCAGAGGTTTTGACACATATATCATAATTATATCATGAGCAGGGTCATGAAACAACATGAAACCTGCGGCATAAACCGCTCTGCCTGCAGCATAAGGCGCTCCGCATATAACATAAGCCGCTCTGCCGCGCTGTATAAAAACCGCAGTCTTCCGTCTTTCAGGAACCGAAAAACAGAAGGCTGCGGCATGAAAACCAATCGTATAAAACCGCCGGCATAAAAACCTATTGTATAAAACCCGCCGGCATAAAAACCGTCGGCATGAAGGGCTAAAGGAATGAAGGACTGAAGGCATGCAGACCATCGATAAAAAGAACTTCAAAGTGAAGCCGGCTGATTTAGTCCTCGGGAACCGGACCGGCCGGAACCTTAATGAGCCGGTACCTGGTCATAGGCCCTTAAAGATAATGACCAGTATCGTCCCGAAGGCGATGAACGGCGCAAAAGGAAAGGATCCTTTAAGCCATACCCATATACTTTTCTTAAACAGCCCTGCGACAATGAGAACCAGCGCGGCAAGAAGCGCCGCAAGGAGGGCATACAGCGTATTCACGACGCCAAGGAACAGGGTGACGATAAAGAGCAGTTTGATGTCGCCGCTCCCGAGCCCCCGCTTATGAAATAACCGGTCTGCCAGCACTGCCAGGAGAAACAGGACCGCTGCCATAAGGACCGCCCCGGCTGCGCGCTGTAAAAGCCTGATCCATCCGGGAAAGGCAAGGATCTGACAGATAAGCCAGAGATAAAGGCCGATACGGATCAGCCGGTTCGGGATCTTTTTTGAAACCAGATCCGTCACGGCGGCGGCTGCCAGGATCAGCACAAGCCCCACAGGCCTGATCACAGAAAGAAAAAATGAAATCATGGATCTTACTTAAGGTCCAGCGTTTTTTTATAGGCCTGGCGGACAGCGTCTGAGACGGTGCTTCGGAAAGCGCCTTTTTCCAGAGCCATGACGCCGGCTATGGTCGTCCCGCCGGGACTGCATACCGCGTCTTTCAGTTCCCCGGGATGCTGCCCGGTCTCAAGCAGCAGCTTCGCCGTTCCCAGAAGGGTCTGGTACGCCAGGTCATAGGCGTTTTTCCGGGTGATGCCCAGCTCCACCGCCGCATCCGCCATGGCTTCCGCAAAGAGGCAGACAAAGGCCGGCCCGCAGCCGGAGACTGCCGATCCTGCATCGATCTGACTTTCAGGCAGGGGGATCAGCTTTCCGGCTTTCTTCAGAAGATTCACAAAGGCATCCCTCTCTGTTTCCGTCGTATCCAGACTGTCATAAAGGATCACGCCTTCATTGACCGACGCCGGAAGATTGGGCATGATCCGGATGATGGGGTAGTTTCCCGAGTAAGAACGGATCTTTTCCATCGTCAGTCCGGCGGCCATGGTGACCAGGACAAACCTGTCCTCTCTTCTTTCAAGGATGCCACGGATCTGGGACAGCATGTGTTCCATATGCTGGGGTTTGACTCCCAGGAAAATAAAGAAGGCCTTTTCCGCCACAGTTTCAATGGACACGGCCTGTACGCCGCAGGCAGCGGAAAGCTCCTGCGCTTTTTCCATGAACTGATCCGTAACACAGATCCTTTCGGGATCCATCGTCTTGACCGAAGCCCTGATCAGGGCTCCGCCCATATTGCCGCAGCCGATAAATCCGGCTTTATATGATTCTGCCATAAAATGATCCTTTCTCATTCATTACCTGTTCACGTATATGATTCACTGCATGCACAGAAACACGTTCCTTCACAAGACCCGGGTTCATGCACTCTGCTGCCGTCATATATATTTCCGGATAAGCGGGAAATGCCTTCTGAACCGGGGTTGGAATACCCGCTGAATCATGCCTGTCGGCGCAGTTTATCTGATCTGTCCGTTCCCGGTAACGATATATTTATAGCTGGTGAGTTCTTCCAGCCCCATGGGTCCACGGGCGTGAAGCTTCTGGGTGGAAATGCCCATCTCGCAGCCCAGGCCGAATTTCCCGCCGTCCGTAAACCGTGTGGAAGCATTTACGTAAACCGCTGCGGAATCCACCGCATGGGTAAATACGGCTGCCGTTTCTTCATTTTCCGTAACAATGGCTTCACTGTGATGGGTGGAATGGGCGGCGATATGAGAAACCGCTTCATTCACATCCCTGACAACATCCACGGCCAGGATGTAATCCAGGAATTCCGTATCAAAATCCTCCGGTCCGGCGGGGGTTCCCGGAATATACCGCTGCGCTTTTTCGGAAAGCCGGAGTTCCACCGGGATCTTGCCCGCTGCTTCCCGCCGGTCCACCAGAAGTTCTTTGACCCGGGGCAGAAAATCTTCAGCAATGTCTTCCGCCACCAGAAGCTGCTCTGCGGCATTGCAGACAGAAGGCCGTTGGGTCTTCGCGTTGTCGATGATGGGAAGAGCTTTTCCGATATCCGCGTCCTTATCCACGTAAACCGTGCAGATGCCGGTACCCGTTTCGATGCACGGGACGGATGCGTTTTCCACGCAGGCTTTGATGAGCCCCGCGCCGCCCCGGGGGATCAGAAGATCCACATATCCCCGGGCTTTCATCAGATCCAGGGAACTCTGGCGGGTGGTATCCTCCACCATATTGATCAGGTCCTCGCTGATGCCCAGTTCCGCCAGAGCCTTCCGCATCACTTCCGCGATCATATGTGAGGTTCTGTAGGCTTCCTTTCCGCCTCTTAACACGCAGACATTGCCGCTCTTCAGGGAAAGGGCCGCGGCGTCGGAGGTGACGTTTGGCCGGCTCTCATAAATGATCGCGGTCACGCCCAGAGGAACCGAAACTTTTTTCAGCTGCAGGCCGTCTGCCGTCACGCTTTCCGAAAGGACTCTGCCCACAGGGTCCGGCAGTCTGACGATATCCCTTATGCCCTCCGCCATGTCATGGATCCGGTCCCGGTTCAGCATCAGCCGGTCCAGCATCACGTCGCTGACGGTACCTCTGGCGTTTTCCAGGTCTTTTTCATTTTCTGCCAGGATCTCTCCGGCATGTTCTTCCAGGGCCTCCGCCATTTTAAGGAGGGCCTGGTTCTTCTGATCTTCCGTAAGAAGATTCATACAGGTTTTCGCATTGACCGCTCGTTTAAGGATTTCAATAGTCGACAGCATGTTATTTGCCTGCCCGGATCCTTCTTCCGCCGGGCTTCTCCTTTCTGACTCCCCGGATCTTTTCCGCAGGATTTCTCTTTTCTTATCTGCCGGATCTTTCTTCAGCCGGGTTTCTGTTTTCTAACTGCCCGGCTTCTTCTTCCGCCGGGATTTTCTTTTCTTACCCGCCGGCTTCTTCTTCAGCCGGGATTTCTCTTTTCTTATCTGTCGGGTTTTTCTCTGCCGTACTTCTTTTATATCGGGGATCAACCCCGGGACGATGTGTGTTTCGCGAAGAACCGGGTACCCACCGCTTCTCCGTCCATAAGGCTGTAGAGAAGTTCCGGGCGGGCCCCGTTCATAATGATCATATCACAGCCTGAGGCCATGCAGATCCCGGCAGCCTCCAGCTTGGTCTTCATGCCGCCGGTGCCCAGATTTGAGCCTGAGCTTCCTCCCAGGGCCATTATCTCCTCCGTAAGTTCATGGACTTCCCGGATCAGAACGGCCTCCGGATCCTTATGGGGATCTCCGGTATACAGCCCGTCGATATCGGAAAGCAGCACCAGGATGTCCGCCCCTGCGGAACGGGCCGTGATGGCTGCCAGGGTATCGTTGTCGCCGATGGAGATCTCCTCCGTGGCAATGGTATCGTTTTCGTTGATGATGGGGATCGATCCCAGTTCCAGCAGGCGGTTCAGGGTATTGGTGAAATTCTGATGCCGTTCTTCGGATTCCACATCTGCCGCCGTGAGCAGAAGCTGGGCCACCGTATGGTTGTATTCCGAAAACAGCTTATCGTAGGTATACATCAGTTCGCACTGTCCCACCGCCGCGGCCGCCTGCTTGGTGGGCATATCCTGAGGTCTGTCCTTAAGCCCCAGTTTGCCGGTCCCCATGCCGATGGCGCCGGAAGAAACCATGATGATCTCCATGCCTGCATTCTTCAGGTCGCTGATGATCTTGCAGATCTCCTCTGTTCTCCGTATGTTCAGCCGGCCGCTCTCATGGGCCAGCGTAGATGTTCCGATCTTAATGACGATTTTCATAATTTTTTTACTCATTCATCCTCATTCCGGAAAAGACGGTTCGGAGAGATGCCTCTGAAAGCGCCTCGGATCATGGAAGGGATTCATTATTCAGTCTCAAAGGTAAAGATTCAATAAACCAGATTGTCAAACTGAATCCAGTCTCAGAAAACGGTCTGAAGGCTTAAAGCACCTTCCGGCATTCATTCAGCACCAGCTGCAGGTTTTCGGAAAGCGGCCGGCTGCCGTCCAGGGGGATCACCGGACAGTCCAGGCTTCCCGCCCATTCCCGGTGACGCTTCAGAAACATTTTTGCCGGATCTTCATACAGGGAAACACTCTGAATAAACCGTTCATGGTTTTCAAACATATCCCCGCCGGGCATCACACGGCTTCCGTAAATTTCCAGATCCCGCTTCCGTATCCGGGCTTCCCGGGTTTCTTTCGGCGCGGTTATATGGAACGCAATGGAGAAGAGTCTGTCCAGTTCTTCATGGTCACCATCCATATAGCCGGCCAGCACAAAGAGCGGATTCGGTTCAATAGCCGATAACAGCCTGCCGATCTTTTCCTCCTGAGAATAGCGTTCCGTAAAGGGTTCTTTTGCATCGCTGCGAAAGATATAATCATCAAAATCAAAATATGGTGCTTTCAGCGCTGATGCCGTCATCATCCCCAATGATGTCTTACCTGCTCCCGCAGGTCCAAAGAAAACGATTCCCTTCGCCATTTGCCTCTTACCCCAAGTCTTCTTTATCCTGCGCATGAATAAATATAAGCGTGTAAACATGCCTCAGTGAATTTCCCGGTGAATGATCATCGAATCTCCTCAGGAAATCTCCCGGAAGCTTTTCGGAAATCTCCTCCGAAAGCTCTTAATGAGCATTCACCAACACTGCATCATGATAAAGATTCACTATAATGAATAGAATTTGCTTAACTATAGCATAAAGCCTCTGAAAAAACAACTGACAGAATCCCTATTCCTCACCATATCATAAGACCCGTTTTCGGGATTTTTCTCCTATCCGCTTTCCCGCTCAATATCCTCCTCCCGGAACCACGACTTTGAAACAATCTGCTTGTTTTCGTGGTACTTCCCGGCTGAGAAAAGCCTTTCAGGGCCCCGACTTTGATGCAGCCTGCTTGTTTTCGGGGTACTTTCAGGCTGCGAGAAGCCTCCCGAAGTGATGATGAAGTGATAAACTGAAACCGGACACGGAGGGGGTATTTTCCGGACAGGGCTGCGCATTTTCGGTGATAAGGACATAGGAGCCGGGGATTTTGGTTCTTTGCTGATCGGTTCATTTGTGTTATCATGATTCCAACGCCAGAAGTCTTCGTTTATAATGATCCACTAAGGAGGTTTTTATGTCAGACAGTATTCTTCTTTCCCCGCTTCAGATTGGAAGCATTACCGTTAACAACCGGCTTGTCATGCCGCCCATGGCAACATTTAAGGGCGAGGACGATCGGTTCACTGAGGAAGTCCTTCAGTATTACAAAGAAAAAACCGATGGCGGCGCCATCGGGCTGGCTATTGTGGAGCACTGCTACGTCTCTCCGGAGGGAAAGGCTCATCCGGGCCAGATCTCCATATCGGAAGACGGCGCGATCCCCGGGCTTAAAACGCTGGCGGATATCTTCCATAAAAATGGTTCCAAAGCCCTGGTGCAGATCTCCCATGCCGGCGCCAAATCCTCTCCGAAATTCACGGAATTCCCCGTAAAAGGCGCGGGAAATATCGTCCTGAACCGGGACGGCGACGTGCCGGAGCCCTTCACCAAAGAGGAGCTGAAAACCCTGGCGGAGCGCTTTGCGGCGGCTGCCCTCAGGGCACAGAAAGCCGGCTTTGAAGGGATCGAGCTTCATTCGGCCCACGGATATCTGTTAAGCCAGTTCCTGTCACCCCTGGCCAACAACCGTAACGACGAATATGGCGGCACGATCGAAAACCGGGCAAGGCTGCATACGGAGATCATTAAAGCGATCCGGGAATCCTGCGGAAAAGACTTTGTCATTGCCGTCCGCCTGGGCGCTGCCGACTATGTCAAGGACGGACCTGATCCCGCAGCGGGCGGGCTGACCCCGGAAGAAGGCGTCAGAGCTGCTGTTCTCTGCGAAGAAGCCGGCGCCGATCTTATCGACGTGTCCGGCGGCCTGTACGGGACAGAACGGAAGGGTTATCCCGGAACCGCCATGTTTACGGACATTTCCCATAAGATCAAAGAAGCGGTCACCATACCCGTTGCCGTTGTCGGCCGGATCACCACCGCTTCCCAGTGCAATGCCATCCTTAACGACGGCGATGCTGACCTGGTGGGAGCAGCTGCAGCGCTCCTGAAGGATTCTGACTGGGCGAAGAACATCATCAGAGAAACCCTTAACAGCTGAGATCTTAACCGAGATCATAACTGTGAATCCGCAAAAATACCCGGCCCCTTTTCAGGCGCCGGGTATTTCTTAACTGAATCTTTCTGTTTCTTAACCGGACGTTCCCTATCGTCCATTTTCCTTACCCGATCTCCGGAGAGTCCTGTACGCTGCCGGAAATGGGTTTTTCTTTCCTGTTCTGGGGAATGCTGATGGTGACCAGCGTTCCTTTTCCTATGCTGCTTCTGATCTCCAGAGATCCGCCGCACATGAGTTCCAGGCGTTCTTCCACGTTCTTAAGACCGACATGGATCTCTGAATCCGTGTCTTTCGGATCAAAGCCGGGGCCGTCGTCTTCCACGGAGATCATGGCGTTTCCGTTTTTCGTCCATGTGCGGATAACGATGTGTTCCGGGCCGATGCCCTTTCCCAGGCAATGCTTGATGGCGTTCTCCACCAGCGGCTGCAGGGTCAGCGGCGGAAGGCGGAAAGCTGTATGATCAAGCTCATACTCCACGGAGAGCTTATCGCCGTACCGCAGGGATTCGACCGCAACATAGGCTTTCGTATGGGAAAGCTCATCGGTAAACGAGATCGGATCCGTGGCCGAGATGGCTGAAAAATTATGCTGCAGATAAGTCGTAAAGTCCTGGATCACCTGCATCGCCAGCTCCGGATTCTCCCGGCAGAGGACGTAGACAGAGGTCAGGGTGTTATAGATGAAATGCGGCCGGATCTGGTTGATCATAGCCTGCACACGGGTATCCCTGATCTCCTGTTCCTGTTTTCTGAGCAGCCGTTCCTTGAGGATCGCCGAACGGACAAAACCAAAGCCCCTGAAAAACAGGTTCAGGACGATCCAGATAAGGAAGAACGGCGCGCGGCGCATGGTGCCTGTAATCAGATAGACAGCGAGATCCGCTCCCAGAGTCAGGAAGAAAGGAAGCAGCCACAGCAGCTCGCTTCGGGAAGGCTTCTGGCCAAGCAGGGAGATCAGATGCAGCCCGGCCATCCCTATGCCGAACCAGATCAGCATATCATGGAGCTCCGCCACACGGGTAAGCTGCAGGATCAGGATGATGGAGGCAATTCCAACAGCCATATAAAAGCAAACCATTCCCGTCCGGTTTCCGGAAGGATCTTCCTCACGCATGGAGGTAAACAGCTGCAATGAAAGCACCAGCATAAGGATATAGCACGATGCTCCGGTAAACCATAATCCTTTCTGCACATTGGCATAATCCAGCACCAGGAGGATGGACGGAAGCGCGCTGAGCTTCCAGATACCGGCGGTTACCGTAACAGCGCCGAGACAGAAAATGCGCTGTTTGTCCCGGGCGCCCAGGGGCATTCCCAATACCATCAGACAGAGGAAGAACCCGGCGGTCACAGCCAGAAGGCTCAGGATCAGAACCACCCGATCCTTAGGCAGCTCTATCATGTTAAGGTGCATATCCCGGGTGATGATCATGAAGACCGGTTCTTCATTTCTGACGCTTTCATAGACCGGCACCAGGGTGACCCTGACGGTTTTTCCGGCATAGATCGGCCGCACCGGGATGCTAACCCAGTAGTTGCCCGGTGTTTTTCCGATATAATCCGTGCCTTCTTCGAAAGGTTCATCGGTATATGTACTGTCCTCGATGGTAAACCGGGCCAGGGTATGGCGAAGATAGACGGTCAGTCTTGCGCCGGTCGTTGTGGCGGAATCCGCTTCGGGAAGCGTAAAGGTATAGGTCCGCTGCACGCCGGCATAGTCGGGAACAGCTTCCTCCTGCACCTGTTCAGGCTTCAGGATAAAGTAGGGATTCACGGCATTTGCATACCGGTTGAAACCGGGATTCACGAAGACCAGTACCGTAAGAAGGACCGCAAGAAGAAATACGGCCATAGCGGCAAGCCAGCTATACAGCGTCTTTTTTCTGTTTTCGTTCATGGATTCAGCCCCCGTACGGGAAAGCGGAGATGCTCGATCTCCTGACGGATCTTTTCCGGAGTCAGGGGTTTAAGAATATAACCGCTGCAGTGAAGCGCCAGGGCCTCCGCCGTATACTCCGAATGTCCGGTCAGGAAAATGATGTTGATCCGGGGATTGATGGCAAGAAGCTTCTTTGCCAGATCCAGTCCGCTCTCCCCGAACAGTTCTACGTCAAGAAAGGCTGCGTCGATACGGTTGCTTTCCGCGAAGACCAGGGTCTCATTGCTGTTCTGGAAGCCAAAGGCCTGGGCATCCGGCAGCGTATCGCTCAGCATATGCATAAATCCCTTCAGGATGATGGGTTCGTCCTCCACCATGATCACGCAGGGAGGCGTATCCTCCCCGCTGATGGCATCCAGCAGTTCAAAGGTCCTGACGTCCAGGGCTTTAGCCAGGCGCGAGAGCATGGCAAGATCAGGCATCCTCGTGCCGGCCTCCCAGTTGCTTATGGTTTTTCTTGTCACAAACATCAGATCCGCCATCTGCTGCTGGGACAGTCCTTTTGCCATCCGGAGCGAGCGTATCTTCTGCCCTAAAGCATCCAGAGATGCCATTTCCTTTTCCCTCCTGTTTATGACTTCTTTTCCAGTACCAGATCGCCGAATATGGTGGTATCCGTAGAATAGCCTCCGGTGATGACCGCTTCCGGCTTGACGTAATTGTCATTTCGGTGAATGAACACAAAGACCCGGGAGTCGATGATGTGCTCTGCGCTGTCCGAATAGTCATGGCCTCTCACGCCATCATTCAGATTGATCCGTTTATTATCGGTCGTCAGCAGATTTTCCCACCTGACCTCGGCTATGTCCTCCGGTACCCGGTCATACTGCGCCGCGCTGATGGCTGTGATATAGGACGCGTCATTCTTATCCTTATCGTTGATCAGCGCCGTGGTCTGGTACAGGTACATCTCTGTGCCGTCCGTACCGTAATTCAGATTGTGTTCGCTGCAGAGCGTGTACTTTCGTTTGTTGATGGTCAGGCGTTTCTGGGGATTGCTGCCCACATAGACCAGCAGGTCCTTGACCGCGCTCTCCATCGTATACTTTGTCCTTCTGGTATTGACGTAATCGGGATTGTAATGATGATACCCGATATACACAAAGGCATTCTCTCCCGAATTCTCGTTCATGTTCAGCGGAAGCCAGCTGGTCGCTCCCTGGGAAAGCAGGTCTTTCCAGGCTTCGTACCGTGTGCCGCCGACGCCCACAAAGAAGCTGTCGATACCCGTCAGGTTCCCGTTGGACTTCAGATGGATATAAAGGACTTCGTCCGTATCGCCGAAGGGAAGCACATATTCCGCTTCCTTGATGGTTTTGCCGTAGAAATCCTTTTCCGCCGGTATATCGCCATGATCCACTGTCAGTACCGTGGACATCCCCGCTTCAAAGACCGCTTCGGAGATCTGTATCCCCTCCACCGGATCGCCGGTGGAACTGCCGCCGGAGCTGGTGGTGGTATACAGATAATACTGCATGCCGTTCGGCGATGTGATGGGCACGGGCTTCTGTGACGTCACGTTCTGAACCAGCGAGTATTTGGCGCCGTTCACCGTCAGCGTCTCCGAAGGCTCCTTTCCGGCCTGCGCTCTTAAGCGGAGGAGGCCGTGAACGGCCTTGGCCGGATTATCCGTGTAGGTGACGCCCAGGTAGGCTGCCGTTGCATCGTACTCATAAGAACCGAGGACGGAATACCTGCCGTAGCTGTTATCTTCCCTTTCACCGGTCTTATTATACCACGCATCAGCGGGAAGCAGGCTCAGATTATGCGTAATGATCTCCGAGGAAGAACCGAGGAGCGAAATATAACAGAGATCGTTGGAGAAAGCGTCATTCGCCCGGCGTTCGTCCTCGCTCCAGTTCGCCTGCGGATTATAGGACGCCGCGCTGACAGAGGCAATGTACCTGCCCCTCACCGGGGCGGCCCGATGGATATAGAGATAAACCGGGGTGCAGTCGCTGCTCTTCTCATGGAAGGAATACGCGAGGTTCAGAGGTTCTTTCTCAAAGGGGAACCTGACGTCCTGGACGGACGCGAAGCCGGCGGGAGCGGTACTGATGTTCGAAAGCACCAGATCGCCCGGCGTCAGGGGAGCGTATCCGTTCTTATAACCGCAGGCATAGAGCATCCGGGGCTGGCTGGTCACCGACTGCCATGAAACGCCCGGGATGATATTGTCCGTCAGTTTGTCATAGCACTGATAATTTTCCCCTGAGCTTAAGGTAAAATCATCGTAATTGTTGAGCTCGTAATGCTGGACCTTCGATCTCCAGCCCACCTCATCGGTCTGCTGGATGACCATCTTTTTCGCGCTCTGCATAAAGACAGATGTGATCCCATAGCCCGTCTGGGCATAGTTGGCCTCCGAATTGCCTGTGAAGGCTGTCAGCACCGGAATGAAATTCTGCATCGTCGGCGTTCCCGCGTAAAACTGGACGTCATAGATCGCGCGTTTCGGGTTATGCGTCGTGGTATAACACAGATACGTCCGCATGTTATTGACCTTGAAGGTCGCCTGGGAATCTTTGTCCCATTTTTTCCACTCCCGGCCTTTGGTAAAATCACCGTTTCCCAGGAGCTTTCCTCCCAGCTGCCCTGCGTACTCCGCAAGCGACAGGCCGGAGTCATCTCCGTTCCGGGAAATATTTGCGCCGCTCACAAAGAAGATCCCGGAGACGTACTCGGTGCCGGAAGTGTATTTTTCGGACGGCGAGAAGAAAATGTATTTGCCCTTGTCCCACTGATCAAACTCCTCACAGGCGTCAAAGTTATACGCCGTTCCGCCGAAATAGGCCACGGGTTCGTACCCTTCCTTGCGGTCGGAGAACTTATTGGCGATCTGGATATCATCGGCCAGGATCGGCGAGCCGGCGGCGGTATCCTTGGTATAACAGATCGAATGATTGTGTCCGTCATAGCCTGCCGCCGTATATCTGACCGTCCCGTAGATCATCCCCTGGGAGGTGGATTTGAGTTTGGCGATCCGGATATCGGTGATCGCCGCCTTCTCGTTTTCCGTGGTCTTATAGCCCAGATAGGTATAAGCCCTGACCGTCGGGAAACCGTATTTGTTCGGATATCTTACAGAAGGCGTCAGGTTGACGTCGACGACATAATATCCCTTCTGCGTCAGCTGAAGCTTCGCCAGCGTCTCGCTTTCCTCGCAGAAAAGGTAGAGGGAAGAGATGTACAGCTTCTTCTCCGGAGGCGCCGGTTCGGTCTCTGCGGGAGACGTCTCCGTCGGTTCGGTCTTTGTGGGAGTGGTCTCTGTCGGTTCTGTCTCCGAGGGAACCGTTTCTGTCGGTGACGTCTCCGTCGGAGCGGTCTCTGTCGATTCTGACTCCGTGGGAACGGTCTCTGTCGATTCTTTCTCCGTGGGAACGGTCTCCGTCGGTTCTGTCTCCGTCGGTTCGATTTCTGAAGGCGTTGTCTCTGCAGGATCCGTCACAGCTGACGCTGTCTCATCTGTACTTTCCGAAGGCGTTTCCGTGACGGAAGATTCCGTCTCCGAAGTTTCGGACCTCTCGGATCCGGTCTCAGAAGTATCCGTTTCGGACGACCCGCTCTCTGGAGTCTCCGTCTCGGAAGACCCTGTCTCCGGAGTCTCGGTTTCGGAAGTTCCGGTCTCTTCAGGCTCTGTGGTTTCCTGTGCCGGCTCATCTGTGCCTGAAGATTCTGCCGTGCTCTCTTCCGAAGACGCCTCGGCCGTTGTTTTCGGGATATCCTCTTCCTTTACCTCCGTGGTGCCGGCGGATTCTCCCGGCAGAGCGCAGAAAAGGAATATTGCCGGTGCGTCGTCCTCCCGGACGTTCGCGTTAAGGTTGGCGGCGTAGATCTCGTCAAAGTTTCTGACCGCCTTAAAACCCGCGGGATTTTCCGCGTCATTATATTTAATGATGAAGGGGGCTTTTCCTTCGGTAACCTGTATCGGTTTGCCTGCGTCGGTATTCTGGGAAGAATACAGCGCGTTCCACTGTTTTCCCTCATAGGCGTTCAGATCGCCCTTCCGGTCCGGGCTCTGGATCAGGTCATACCGCAAAAGCCCGTTCGTTCCCGAGCCGCTGCCGTCAACACTCAGATCCATGGCCATCGCAGGTATCTTCGTATAGGTAAGATCATCGCATTCCGGTTTGAACAGTTCATACAGGAACACCACCAGCATGATCACAAGCGTAACAAGAAAAAGGATCTTGCTTACCGCAGCGATAAACGAAGCGACCTTGCCGAGGAGGCCGAAGACGAAGAACATGGTGCCGTGATGCCAGCACCAGCTTATGGTAAGAAGCGGAGCCTGACCGGCGCCTAACCAGGTGACGATCATGGTCGGAAGCTGAAACAGCGCGATCAGGCCGCCGGCGATGGATGTGACCCACGTACAGATCGTGGAAAGCTGCTCCAGTACTTCTATTCCACGGCTGCGTCTGACGAGATTATCCATGGTTTCTTTCACGTTGGTATATCTCTGCGCGTCGCCTGTCACGGCACATTCCGCCTCAAAGAGTTTCTGATCCACGCCCTCCCAGACGGAAACGGCGTCGGTATGATCATAACTGCTGCACACTGCCCTGGCCTGATTCACCGCGTCGGTAAACTTATCGTCAGCAGCAGAGAGTTCCGTTAAATAGAAGGTGCAGAGATGGAAGCCGGTCAGCTGAGCGGTCATGATCTGGCCGAAACTCATGGAAGCGATCAGCGGGTAGAGTTCCCGCAGTTCTGCTTTGTTGCTGAGAGTCCGGCTGCCCATATCCACAAGCCAGTCGCCCAGTAAGGTATCATCGTCATACCGGTATAAATTGAGCACCTCATAAGCCGTCATGCACAGCGGCTCCGCGGCGTGGGCATTCAGTTCTTCTTCCGAAGCGGTTTCGGGGTCGAGACGGGGGATCTCCCCGCCGTTCGCGGCAGCCCGCGCCTGACCGTTCTGAACCTTTGTCGAAAAGTCCTGTATCGTCATGACCAGGCGTTCCGCGCTTGACAGATACTTTCTGTCGAGGTCCGCGAAGGGATCGGTTCCCGCATCGACGCTGTCTTCGTCATCGTTTCCGATGTCGAGGATATCCTTATTCTGATAAACGCGGCTCGCCCAGTTATCCTCAGAGCTGTCCGATACGCCCAGCGAGAGCAGATTCCAGACCGTCGTGCTGATGACCGCCGTGGTCTGCAGGAACAGCTTTTTCAGCATATCCTTATCCAGCGAATCGCTTATAAAGTAATCGCCGAGCTTCATATTGATCTCGGGGATCTTGAAGAGATTGAGATATTTGAGCGCTGTCCCGGCGTTATAGTTTCCGTTCGCAGTCTTTTCTCTGAATTCCCGGATCGTCGTATATTGTTCGTCGATCATCGAGTCCAGACCGGGATACTGTCTGGCCACCAGATCGGTATAATTCACTGTGCTGAAGCCGGAGGTCATCTGCATCATGCGGATGTCGGTGATGGCCTCGTCGGGGTTTTCCGTCGTAACATACCCCATGACCACGGCGTCATAGTCCGTACCTTCGTTCAGGTTGCCCTCAACGGGGATGAAGCCGTCCGCCCGGCAGGCGTCTCTGGCCTTTTCCTCCGTGCTCCCCTGATAAATACGCACCTCACTGACATACTTTGCCGAGGTCCCGTTATTCTCAGCAGAGATCAGGATCCTGAACTGCTCAGAAAAAAGAAGCACCAGGGAGAGTATGACAGCAAGCGCAGGAAAGATGAGAATGCGCGGATTTCCGATCAGTCTTTTTATCTGCTGTTTCATGATGATTTCTCCGCCTCCTTTCTGCGCTTACGCAGGAGCAATATGGTGATCGCGGCAGCGATCAAAACGGCGCCGGAAATGATAATGATCCAGGAAGTTTCGTCCGTGATCATCGAGGCAAACAGCGGCGTTTCCACATTTCTGGTGTCTGCCAGGGAAAGCCTGCGCCCCTGATCGTCTGCCCGGATAAATTTGCCTGCCTGATACTGGCTGATATTCTTTACGGCGGTCACAGAGCTGCTGCCTGTGGAGCTGATCCCGATAGAGGAACCGTCATACAGACCGCCGCAGTAAGCATAGGCCGTAGAGGAAATGCCGTTCTGCAGACAGAGATTATTCGTTCCGTTCCTGGATGTGTTGTCCCGGATCACGATCTCCTCCGCAAGATCTATGCTTGCCTGGGAGTCCACATACACGCCGCCGCCGTTTTTGCCTTTCGCCTGATTGTTCGTCACACCGGTACTGATCAGGTAGACAAGATATGACTCCACATACAGACCGCCGCCGGTATCGGCGCTGTTATCGTGGACAGCTGTTTTGTATAATACCGTTTTACTGGGCATCTGCAGCCCGTTCCCGTCCTCAATATAGACGCCGCCGCCGTAATCTTCCGCGCTGCAGTGATGGATCTCACAGCCTGAAAGGCGGATATCCTGACCGTATCCATAGGCGCCCCAGGAACGAAGCAGATAGACCGCTCCGCCGTCTCCTCCGCAGGCGCAGCCGCTGAATTCAACGTTTTCAAGGATCAGTTCCTTGGCGTCTCTGTAGCCTAAACCGCCGCCGCATTTCGATGAGGAGCAATCCTCGAATTTTGTATCGCTGATCTTGTGCGAGGACGCCTTGTCATAATGCAGCGAACCTTCGCCAAGATACATGCCGCCGCCGTTTTTGCCAAAGCACTTCCTGAAGGAAAGGCCGTTTGCGGTAATAAAACTGTAGCCGGCGTGATAATAAGCTCCGCCGTTGCCTTCCGCCACGCAGCGGTTAAAGCTGCAGCCTTCAAACCGGCTCACTTTCCCTTCGGTTTCTATGTTATCAAGGCATATGGCGCCGCCGTTCTCTTTCGCCGAACACATTTCAAAGCTTAAGTCTGCAAAGGAGGCGTCATACCGGCCTGTAAGACAGACCGCGCCGCCGTTGTCTTCTGCGGTACAGTTGATGAATCTCGTCCCGTTGAGAGACAGCTTTCCTTCACTGTAGATCGCGCCGCCGCTTTCCTGCGAATGGACGTCCGTGAACGTACAGCCCTCTGTATTCAGTGTGCCTCCGTTCTCAACGATGACCGCCCCGCCGCTTTTTTCCGAGCCTCCGCGGAAGATACCGCCGCCCGTAAGGCGGAAGATGCGGTCTTCCGTATCATTTTCGGAGGTCATGCCCCTCGTGACGAAAAAATCCTCGCCTGTATCGCGCTCCGGGTCGGAATCCATAAGCTTCAGACTGCCGCCGGACCTGACGTAAAAAAGCGGGGTCGTCTCACTGTTGTTCATCAGATGGCCGTTCAGGTCAACGGTGACGTTACGGGTCACCTCCAGTGTTCCGGCCACAGTGGTATCCTCGGTAAGCTTTATGGTACAGCCGTCCTGTTCCTTCGCATTATTCCACGCATGATTGAAGGTGGGGTAAACGGCCGAAGCGCCGTCCGGCCCGGTCAGTTCTGTCTGAGCTACGCCCCGCACGATAAAATCCAGTGTGGCATCGGAGCTTACAAAGGGATAGGATCTTGCGCTGTACGGCTCATTCAGCAATTCTTCGCCTTCGCAATAAAGTCTGATCCTGCCGCTGTGGCTGCGGATGGTAAAACCGCCGCCGAAGTCGAGGTACAGCTGCAGATAGGCCGGAACCTCGTCCGTCATTTCAAAGGTCCAGCTCATCGTTTTGCCCTGGGCCAGTTCGTCTTTGATATCCAGCAGGTGGGAACGGCCGGCTGTCTTAAAACCAATCTTTAACGTTGCTTTATTCCAGCCGTCCGCTATGGAATCGGAAGTGACCTCCACCTTATAGATGACGGTGCGGAGCGCCTTTACAGAGCGGCAGAAGGGAGGCGCTGCGAAGAGAATGACCGATATAAGGAGGGCTGATAAATATACTATGATCCGCGAACCTCTTTGTCTGTGTCTGATCAGGGTTTTAGCCATACCCCTTCCTTCATAAATGATCATGCTGCAGCTTTTTCTTTTCTCTTCTTTACCAGAACAGTTCCGCCAATGCCTGAGAGTATTCCCAGGACCAGACCGCCAAATCCGAAGAGGGCTAACTGTCCGTTGCTTAAGGAAGATGCCCTCATATTGCCGGCGGATCCGTCGTAGGTCTTGACATCTGTGCTTAGTTTACTGAAAACGTAAAGCTTTTTTATATCCCCTCCGATATTCTGCCAGATGCTGCTGAAGGTGGAAGAATCTCTGAAGGCAGCGCTTGCTGCATTTACCGCGCCTTTTTCGCCGAAAAGATGCACCCAGCCGTCAAACCCTACAGGCGCCTGACTGCTTTTCTGCACCATAAAATACGGCGTGAGCGGCTTTCCGGCCTTTGAGTTCTTTGAAGCGTACAGAACCAGCCATTGTTTGCCTTCATCGGCCAGCAGGTCTGCCGAAGAGCCCTTCTGCACTTTATAATCCGCGCCGAAGTATGCCTCCCGGTTGCACTCCACCGCCTTATAGTTCAGGGAATAATTGCCGCCGTCTGCATTTGTATAGTTATCCACCAGGTATTTCGGGATCGGAAGCTGCTCATAACTTCTGTCCTGGCAGAGATCGATGACCGTCATCACTGCCGACCAGACAACGACCGCCAGGGTCGCGACAATGAAGATCCTGCTGAGATTGACCACGAGACGCATTCTCTTGAGTGCAGCTAAGGCTTTAGGCTTACACGCCATGTTCGCAAGTGACATAAAATACTCATAATTCTCACCGTTAATGATCATTGACGGATCATCTATCTTACTGAGCAGATAACGTCTTACGCCCCATGTGGCGAGCGTTACAAGCGTGCAGCCCGCTGTGACCGCATAGCTGATGGCTGTGATCCTGGCCACGGTATCCATCTGCTCTGTCATGCTTCCGATGGTGCCGGCAGCTGTGTTATTCGCGCGCTGTGCAGCACCGGTCAGGGCTACGGAACCGTCTTCCCTGTAGAGATCCCGGTCAATATTCTGATAGACAGATACCTCTTCCAGTCCATCAAAGTACGCTTTATTCTGATCGGTAAATGTTTTCCAGCTCTCTTCCGAAGTTAAGGCAGACTTGATCAGCTGTTCAAGGTTGACAATGGGGAGCCCGGCACGCTGTCCCTCGGAAAGCGCTGCCGCCATGGGGATGAAGCTTTCATTGTCTTCCGGGTCAGGCTCCTTAAGGAAAAAGTCGAGAAGTTCCCCTTTTTTAAAGCGGCCGCCCTCAAAGTTTTTCAGTCCTTCATAGACTGCGGCTATCGACAGCCAATTCTGGTAACGAAGCTTCGCTTCCGTATTTTTTTCAATGTCGCCGAAGGTTTTTCTGACATCTTCATCCGTCATGGTGTCGGCCTTCAGCCCGGAAGAAATGTAATCATTCAGACGCTTACTCAGTTCGGCTGCTTCCAGACCGAGCGCTTCCGCCACATCGCCGTAAGTATTCTCAAGATACTGTATGCGTTTCATCACGGTATTCAGATCAGGACGTTCTTTCCTGATCTTATCAAGCATGGTTTCATAATCCTGCGCCGCGAAACGGTCAAGCCATGTGTCTTCAGCCGAATCCGCCGCCAGAGTAAGCAGGGTTTCGACCGATCTGATGACCAGGGCGTTGCCCTGCATCACTATGGTGATAAGGTTCGGAAGTTTATCGGGATTCTCATGCTCAATGCTCGCCTCGACCCCTGCTTTATCCTGCAGGGTCTCGGAATTTAACAGATCGCCCATCTTCCTGCCGCTGTCATCCTCGATATAGCAGTTCAGCAGGTCATGGACACACACCGCCCTGGTTTTTCCGGCTTTCAGGTTCGCGCGGTACTCATAGATGGCGGCCATAAATCCCGTCAGAAATTCCGCGATCTCGGCCTTCTGCTTTTTTATCAGCGTCTTATAATCCTCAACGCTGTAATCGCCGCGCATGTTCATGACAGCGAGATCGGTAACGGAATCCCGGATATCATCGGTGGTCTTGTAGCCCATCATCACGTAGGTCTTGCCGCCGTCGTTCAGGTTGCCTTCAACCGGGGTAAAGCCCTTGTCTTTCAGCGTCTTTATGGCTTCTTCCGCATTCTTGCCGTAGGCCACGTAGACGTCTGATACATACTTGCCGGTGCCTGACGATGCATGGGCATTAAGCGGCGCTGCTGCCGCCATGACCAGCGCCAGGACCAGCGCTGTTAGCATTTTCGTGTACTGCTTTATCGTTTTCATGCTGCTGCCTCTTTCTTTTTTCTTTTTCCGACCAGTACCGCACCCGCTGCGCCAAGGACCGCGCCTAAGGCCAGGCCGCCGAAGCCGAAAATGGCTATCTGCCCGGTGCTTAAGGAAGAAGCCCTCATATTGCCGGCGGATTCGTCGTAGGTCTTGATATCTGTGCTCAGTTTACTGAAAACATACACCATTTTATCCCCGGCAACTGCCTGCCAGATGGTACTGAAGGTGGAATAGTCTCTGAAAGCGCTACTGGCTATATTGACCGCTCCCTTTTCACCGAACAGATGCACCATGCCTTCATAACGGGCAGGGGCCTGACTGCTGTTCTGTACAACAAAATCAGGCGTTAACGGCCGGCCTGCCTTCGAGTTCTTTGAAGCATACAGGACCAGCCACTGTTTGCCTTCATCGGCAAGAAGGTCCGCCGAAGAACCCTTCTGCACTTTATAATCCACGCCGAAGTATTCCCCGCGGTTGCACTTTACCGACTCATAATTCAGCGCATAACTGCCGCCGTCGGCATCTGTATGGCTATCCACCAGATACAGGGGGATCGGAAGCTGTTCAATGTTCTTGTCGCGAAGCAGATCAATCACTGTCATAACGGCTGAGGCAACGGCAATGATCAGTGTCACGGTCATGAAGATACGGGAAAGCTTCACAGCGAAACGGGCAGAATCCACAAGGCGGTTCGTTTCCGGGCTGAAGCAGCCCTTATACATTTGATACAAATCACTTTCATAGACCGCATTAGTTAAAGTAACATCCCAAAAACCGGCTTTAACGTTATACGCTGCGGCTTTAGCGAAATTATACCTGATAATATAAGAGGTAAACGTGATGAGAGCGCAGGCCGCGGTGGCCGCCCAGCTGATGGCCGTGACCCTGGCGAGGGTATCCAGCTGCTCTTCCCGGGTGCCGGTGGTGCCTTCGGCGGTGTTGTTTGCGCGCTGCGCCGCACCGGTCAGGGCGACAGAGCCGTCCTCCTTGTACAGATCGCGGTCGATGTTCTGGTAGACGGAAACATCCTCAGGATTGCCAAAGTCCGCTTTATTCTGATCGACATACTCCTTCCAGCCGTCTTCCGAAGTGAAAGCGTATTTCAGAAGCTGCTCAAAGTTGACAAAGGGCAGTCCGTAACGCTGTCCCTCCGAAAGCGCTGCCGCCATAGGGATATAGATCTCCGTATCCTCGGGGTCGTTGTCTTTCAGGAAGAATTCCAGCATCCCGCCCTCGGCGTATTTGCCGCCCTTGTAGTTTCTCAGGCCTTCATAGATCAGGCCGATGGAAAGCCATTCCTGATACTGGACCCTGGCCTTCGCATCCTTCTCGACGTCGCCGAAGGCGGCTTTGATCTCCTCCTCTGTGGCGGTAAGGATACTCAGGTTCATCGCGGCGTAGTCGTTCAGGCGGCCCCGGAGATCGGAAGCCTCCATGCCCAGCTGAGCCGCGGCATCGCCGTAGAGGTTGTCAAGATACTGACTGCGCTTCGTCTCGGTGTTAAGTTCGGGGCGCTCTTCCTCGAGTTTATCGAGCAGGGTATCATAGTCCGTTTCGGCAAAACGGTCGAGCCAGCTGTTTTCGGCGGTGTCCGCCGCCATGGAGAGCAGGACTTCGATGGATTGAACGACCAGGGCGTTGCCCTGCAGAAGAATGGTGATCAGGTTGGGGAGGTTTTCGGGATTCGTATCTTCGATGCTCTCTTCAATGCCGATCCGGTCCTGCAGGGTCTCGGAATTCAGCAGGTCGCCCATCTTCATTCCGGTGTCATCCTCGACATAGTTGTTGAGAATGTCGCGGACGTAGGCCGCCTTGGCTTTGCCTGCTTTCAGATTTGCGCGGTACTCCCAGATCACAGTCATGAATTCGGTAAGGAACTCCGCGATCTCGGTTTTCTGTGCTTTAAGCTGAGTCTTGTAGTCGTCGACACTGTAATCGCCGCGCATGTTCATGACGGCCAGGTCCGTAATAGAATCCCGGATATTATCGGTGGTCTTGTAACCCATCATTACATAGGTCTTGCCGCCGTCATTCAGATTTCCTTCGACCGGGGTAAACCCCAGACCGTTAAGGGTTTTCTTCGCATCCTCCGCGTCCTTGCCGTAAGCAACATAGAGTTCGGATACGTACTTGCCGCTGTTCGACGATGCATGGGCATTAAGCGGCGCTATTGCCGCCAGGACCAGCGCCAGGACCAGCGCTGTGATCATTTTCGCATACTGCTTCATCTTTTTCATGCTGTAACCTCTTTCTTTTTTCTTTTTGCGGCCAATACTACTGCCGCTGTGCCTAAGGCCGCTCCTAATGCCAGGCCGCTGAAGCCGTAGATGGCTGCCTCACCTGTGCTTAAGGCAGAAGCCCTCATGTTGCCGGCGGATTCATCGTAGGTCTTGATATCTGTGCTCAGTTTACTGAAAACGTACATGGTTTTGTCTCCGGCAGCAGCCTGCCAGATAGTGCTGGCGGTGGAGTAGTTTCTGAAGACGCCGCTGGCTATATTGACCGCGCCTTTTTCACCGAACAGATGCACCATGCCTTCATAACGGGCAGGCGCCTGGCTGCTCTTCTGTACAGCAAAATCCGGTGTTAACGGCCTGCCCGCCTTCGAGTTCTTTGAAGCGTACAGGGCCAGCCATTGTTTGCCTTCATCGGCCATGATATCTGCGCAGGAACCCTTCTGCACTTTATAATCCACGCCGAAAGTATTCCCCGCGGTTGCACTTTACCGACTCATAATTCAGCACATAACTGCCGCCATCGGCGTCTGTGCAGTTATCCACCAGATACAGGGGGATCGGGAGCTGTTCGATGCTCTTGTCGCTGAGCAGGTCGATGACTGTCATCACCGCCGCCCAGACAACGACCGCCAGAGTCACGACCATCATAATACGGGAGAGTCTGACAGCGAAACGGGCTGCCTTGACCCTGCTCAGTAATCCTGGAGGCATAGGATCAACTCCATTTGCATAAAGATCATCATAAACGATTACTTTATAAGCATAATCGCTCATGTCTGAACGAAACCCCATAGCTGCTTTGGTAAATATCGTTTTTGCAGCCAACGATCCGATCGTAACCAGCGTACAGACCGCCGTGGCTGCCCAGCTGATGACCGTGATCCTGGAGAGGGTATCCAACTGCTCCTTTTCGGTGCCGGTGGTGCCGGCAGCCGTGTTCTCCGCGCGCTGGGCGGAACCGGTCAGGGCTACGAAGCCGTCCTCACTGTAGAGATCCCGGTCTATGCTCTGATAAACAGATACATCTTCCAGTCCGTCTGAGAAGACTTTGTTCTGATCGGCGGATTCTTTCCAGCTTTCCTCCGACGTGAGAGCATACTTTACCAACTGTTCAAAGCTGACAAAAGGAAGACCGTAACGCTGGCCCTCGGAAAGCGCAGCCGCCATCGGGATAAAGAATTCGATATCCCCGGGGTCGTTTTCCTCAAGGAAGAAATCAAGCATCTCTCCTTTACCGTAACGGCCGCCCTCATAGTTTTTCAGTCCTTCATAGATCACGCCTATGGAGAGCCAATCCTGGTAATTAAGCAGCGCCCTGGGGTCTTTTTCGATATCTCCGAAGGTTTTTTTGATATCATCTTCGGTCACGGTGCCGATATTTAACCCGGAGGAAGCATAATCCTTCAGGCGCATACGAAGGGCTTTCGCAGCGGTTCCGAACGCTTCCGCCTCCTCGCCGTAAACATTTTCAAGATATTGCAAACGTTTCGTATAGGTATTCAAATCAGGACGTTCTTTCCTGACCTTATCGAGCGGGGTATCGTAATCCTGTTCGGCAAAGCGGTCAAGCCATGTGTTTTCCGCCGTATCCGCCGCCATGGAAAGCAGGATCTCGATCGATTTGATGACCTGGGCGTTGCCCTGCATCAGGATCGTGATCAGATTCGGAAGCTTTTCGGGATTCGGGGCTTCCACGCTTTCCGTGATGCCGACCCTGTCCTGCAGGGTCTCGGAATTCAGAAGGTCCCCCATCTTCATGCCGGTATCATCCTCGATGTAGTTGTTGAGGGCGTCGTGAACATAGACCGCCTTTGTTTTTCCGGCTTTGAGATTGGAGCGGTATTCCCTGATCACGGTCATGAATTCCGTCAGGAATTCCGCGATCTCGGTCTTCTGCTTTTTCATCAGTGTCTTATAATCCTCGACACTGTAATCGCCGCGCATGTTCATGACCGCCAGATCCGTGATGGAATCCCGGATATCATCGGTGGTCTTGTAGCCCAGCATCACGTAGGTCTTGCCGCCGTCGTTCAGATTCCCTTCGACCGGGGTGAAGCCCAGACTGCCAAGCGTCTTCTTCGCATCCTCCGCGTCTTTGCCGTAGGCTACGAAAACCTCGGACACGTATTTGCCGCTGTTTGACGATGCATGGGCCTGCAGCGGCGCTGCTGCCGCCATGACAAGCGCCAGGATCAGCGCTGTTATCATTTTTGCGCACTGCTTCCACTTTTTCATGCTGTTATCTCCTTCTTTTCTTTTTCAGGCAGATGCTCTCCCTGCTGCGCCTGACACTGTGTCTGATGCGGGCGCCATCGCAGCGATGTTTTTCCGGAACTTCTTTATTTTCACTGGAATAATTCCTGTTTCTTCCCGTTCTGCACATAAATGATGACCAGGATCACAATGATGATCAGGTACGTGACCATGGGCATCGCGGCTCCGAAGTATTTATATTTCGACTGGATCAGACTGTTGTAAACCGAGTGATAGACAATGGCCTGAAAAAGCAGCGCGAATGAGCCGCACAGAAAGAACTTCCTGTGATCACGGATGAAGGAGATGCCCACGCCCACGGAGGTCGTACACAGGCTGTGCAGCAGGCCTGCGCCAAGCGTGCGTATCAAAGCCCACAGGAAATCGACCGAACCCTGCAGGATCACGGTCTGAACCAGGATCGTTGAATTTTCCAGCAGCGCAAACCCCAGGCCGGTCATAAAGGCGATCGTTAGGAGCGACTGCCTCTCGGATGAAATAAACACCGCGTATAACAGGACAGGCAGCGCCTTGATCACTTCCTCTGTCAGCGGGGTGATATTTGTCGTCACATAGTATATGCCCTTGCCGACAGCGTTATTGATGAGGCCGTTGATCTCCGAAATGAAGAGACAGCAGCACATCCCGACAAAGATAAAGATAATGACCAGCCGCGCTCTTCCGCGTACGATCGGGATCCCGAGCATAAACGGAAGGGCAAAACAGATAAAAACAATATATCCTATACGTTCCATTTCTGTATACCCCTTTCCAGAGAAGGCGCCAGCGCAAGAAACGCCGCCGCCAGTATGGCATACGGAATATACCATATTGCCTGAGTCATAACCTGATAACACCACATCAGGTTTTCGACGGTCGTGCCGAGAGCCAGCAGCAGCGATACCGCATGGAATGCTCTCAGAGCGGACAAGAAGTCGGAATATTTTCTGGGTATGATCAGATGTTTCAGGCTGTAATATGCCGATAAACCCACGAAAAGTTCCTCTGTCGCGCAGGTGATCAGCCTGCCGGGGAGCGACGGCGTTGTCAGGATCACGACCGCAGCCGCCACCGTGACAAGAGGCGCGGCAAGGGCCGCCAGCCGGTACTTTCTGAGTTCTGCGGAACCATCGTCCATAAGAGAATCGATCGTGCCGTAATTGGCGGAAAAAAGAAACAGATAACATCCGATAGTTCCGAACGTACCGATCTGGAAGGTCTGGGTAAGATCTCCGATGACCATATACTGGACAAAGCCGTATAAACGTTCCAGGAACATGCATCCCAGCGCGCAGCCCACCATTTTCAGATACAGGGCTTTCCTGGGTTTGAAAAATCTGATCAGTGAATAGACAAAGCCGATCAGCGAGGCTACACAGAGTATACCGCTGCAGATCTGCTCAATATCACGACTTAACACCCTTACCTCCATAATTCTTTCTTCAGGCTGCGGACCGGATGCCGTAATCTTAAGTCTCTGCTGTCCGAACCCGTCCGGTCCTCCGGCCTGATGTGTGTTTAACATTGTTTATATAAACTATATCATCAAAAAGTCTGTAATCAAAGGTGGTGGAACATTTCGTTCCCTCCCACTTGTATTTCAGCCCGTCTTATTCTATAATCTGTACCCGTAATCACCGGCAGAACTCTGTCTGAAGTTATCGTTTTCGGAAATACTGCCGAGAAAGATTCAAAGGAGAAGAAAAGACATGAAAAAAATCACAGCACTGATTCTTATTCTGACCCTGGCCCTGGTTTTTGCGGCCTGCGGAAAAACGGAAACCCCGACAACAACACCTGCAGCTTCCACTCCGGCCGCTACTGAATCCGCCGAGCCCACGAATGAAGACGCTGCTGAAAAGCTTCTGGATGTTATTCCCTTCGCCAACGACGGTGAGCTCTATTTTGACATCAAGGTCGGCGACGCGATCAAGGATTTTGCCGCGAAGGTAGACGGAGAGGCCGTGCCGGCTTCCGGCGGAGCCGTGAAGTACACGGAAAACAGCAAGCTCGAATTTACCGGCACCGGTGATGCAGACAAATCCGTGAACGTCTATATCATCATGGCAACCAAAGAGTCCGGTAAATATTCCTGCACCCAGTCCATCCAAAAAGGTCTGGACGCCGATGTGGTCTTAGAACGCCTTCCGAATACCATTTCCCGGGTTCTCGCCGGTACCGCAAAGGTATATGTTGCCATTACGCAGGATCCTAAAGGCTGGGATCATAACCTTGATGAAAAACTGAATGCATTCCTGGATCCCCTCAGCAACTGAGATCGGGAAGCAGCTGAGATCATGAAACAGCTGAGATCATGAAGCAACTGAGATCATGAAGCAACTGAGATCAGAAAACAGCTGAGATCATGAAGCAAAAAACAGGCAGGAAAGCCGCATCGACGGCCTCCTGCCTGTTTTTTTGATGTATATCCGAAAGAGTACATTCCTGACGGGTTATCTTCTCATATAAACCCCGGCAAAAAAAGAACTTCCGATCATCTCACCTGCCCTTGATCAGCAAAGGTTTTGACGATCAGAAGTTCCGTAATGATGGAGACGGAGGGGATCGAACCCTTGACCTCTTGAATGCCATTCAAGCGCTCTCCCAGCTGAGCTACGCCCCCAACACAAGGGACATTATACCATAAAAACCGGGGAGGTCAAGGGTTTTTTTTATTTTCTGCGAACCTCATCCGTCATGCTCCGCATGACACCTTCCCCAGAGGGGAAGGCAGCCTCATCCACCACCTTCGGTGGTCCCCCTTCCCCAGAGGGGAAGGCTTCAGTTTTTCAGAAGGGCTGGGATGTCCTTCAGCTTCGGGACGTTGCCTTTGTAGAGGGACATGGCTTTATAGGCCCGGCCTGCTATCCGGACAAAGACCAGGGATAACAGAACAGTGACCAGGATCGATGCCAGCCCTGAGACCAGGCTGATCTTTCCCAGCAGCAGTCTGGCGGGCGTGATCATGATGGCGGTGAAGGGTACGAAGTCGTACCAGGCAGCGCCTGTGGACATTTCGCCCTGCATAAAGCCTACGCGGATGCCTACAAACATGCTGACGACCAGGAGGATCGTGAAAATGCCGATGGTGGACGCCAGTTCTTCCTGCTTGGACGCAAAGGAACCGCAGATCCCGGCCAGGCAGCAGTACATGAAGAAGCCCGCTGCCACCAGAATGACGGCCAGGAGGATATTCGGCAGAGTAAAGGCCCCGGAAGCGCTCTTCAGAAGATCAAAGATCCTGTACAGGCCGGGCAGCTTCGCGCCGGGGATCAGGCCCACGGCCACTCTTCCCGCGGCAAAGCCCAGAACCAGGGCGATCACCCAGATCACAAACTGGATCAGGGCAGCAGCCCAGCAGGCCAGCACTTTTCCCAGCACCATGCTCTCGGGCTTTACAGAGGTCAGGAACGTGTCCATAAGCTTGGAGGTCTTTTCCAGGATGACGGAGGTCGCGCTGCTCTGTCCGTAATAAAGGACCAGGAAGTAGATCAGCATGACATTCACATAGGGAAGGATCATACTGAAGATATGCCGCATTTCTTCCGCTGCCGCCTGCTCTTCACTCATGCTCTCTTCCGGAGCATCGGGAAGGTCTGTGCGCACCGTCACCGCTTTCATGGCGGCTTCCAGCGCTTTCGCATCCCGGGTCAGAAGATAAGGCAGATACGTTGATGCCGTATCGGAAAGAAACATGGCTTTTTCCTCGGGAAGGGCCGAGCCCTCCGGCCGGAGCGCCTGCACCATGATGTCATCCTGCCGGTCCGTCACGGAGAGCACCAGGGCATCCGGCGTTTCTGCCGCCGCCTTGAAAGCCTCTTCCAGGCTCTTTTTCTGATAAAAGACCGCCTGGGTCATTTCCGGAAACCCGGTCTCTTCAAAGTTGTCCGCCGAACGCAGGGATTCGGGAAGGACACAGAAAACGGCTTTGATCCCGTCGGCACTGTAAAGATCCTCCGAAGGAACGGCAGGAGCATCGTCCTGACCGGGTACGATATCCGTTCCGGCGTCGGTCCCCGCCTGGCTGCCGGATCCTCTGGTGCTGCTTATGACGACGCCCAGAAAGGGTCCGAAGAACAGAAGAAGCGCCATGACCACCGTCAGGATCTTCACACTCTTTATATTCAGCTGCTGTTTCAGCGTAAAGGTAAAAATCTGTTTCAGGCCTTTCATCACTTATGCCTCCTCCTTCCGCGCCATTTTCACAATGTCAGTCAGCTTCAGCCTGGCCCCGTTGTAAATGATCAGCCGGCTGTACACCCGGGCGCTCAGCCGGATCAGCAGATAAATGCAGATGAGCTGCAGCAGCCAGGAAAGGGCCACGATGCCGAAACCGATGGTACCCCTCATAAAGCTCATGGGCGCCGTAAACAGGGACGTGACCGGAAGCAGGCACAGCACGGTGTTCAGCTTTCCGGAGCCTCCGATATTGGCAAAAAGGGATATCATATAGCCGGCCATGATCAGCAGCATGCTGACGGACATGGCGCCGCTGGCTTCTTCCATATTGGAGCAGCCCGCTCCCGAAACGCCGCTTAAAAGGCCGAAGAAAACATAGCCTAAAATACTGGTGATCAGAACCACCGCGATGCCGGAGCCGGTTATCCTGATGTTCATGATCATCTGCGCGATGCCGGTGACCTGGGACAGGTCCATAAAGCGGGACGTGATGAAATACGACAGCAGCATGCCGCCGATAAGGAGGGCCATATAAATGACGACGTATACCAGCACCGCCAGGACCTTGCCGAAAAGCAGGGCCGCGGGCTTTACGCTGACCATCAGAAGATCCACCAGTTTCGAGGATTTTTCTTCAATGACCGTCCGGATGATGAAGCTTACCGAATAGATACAGAACATCATCAGGATGATGGAATACCCCATCTGGGAATAATAGTCGGAATCATTGAAGGAAAACTCCTCTTCCGGTTCTTCCCCGGAGTTTTCATCTCCCTGGACACCGTAGGCGCTGAACACAGGCTTCTGAAGAAAAGCCGCCGCCTCTTCGCTGAGGCCGGCCTCCTTCAGGACCTGTCCGTTGACATACTGTCTGACCTGTCCCGCCAGAAGCTGGACAGAATAAGTGCTGAGTTTCTTTCCGGCAGTTACCACCGCAACCGCCAGGCCTTCCTCGGTTTTTTCCACCCGGAGGCCTTCCGCATCTGTTTCATCCTCCGGACAGATGCCGGACGTGACCGTGAGTCCGTTGTAGTCCCCGGTCCCGTTAAGATATGCTGGCAGTCCCGTAAGATCCAGGTCTGTTTTGTTTTCTATATACAGGGTCTTGACGGAGGCGTTCTCGTTAAAGAAACTGCCGCCTCCCACCAGGGCCGTGAGGGGCACCGAGATCAGCGCAAAAAGCACCATGATGATCATGGAGACGATATTGCCCTTGGCTTTAAGCAGCTGGGTCAGGGTAAAGGAAAAGACCTGGCCGGTTCCCCTGAATTCATCCTTAATATTCATGGAATTCACCTGCCTTCTTTTCAATAGCTTTCCTGGTCTTCATGGACTTCGCCGACCTTTTCCACGAAGATCTCATGAAGGGAAGGTTCCCTGAGATCAAAGGTGATCACGGGGACCTTTGCGCTCATCAGCTGGAAAAGAAGGGCATTCGCCTGTTCTTCTCCCTTTACCTTAAGCTGATACTCCTGCTCCTTCTCACTGAGTACCACAGCGCCGGATCTTTCGATGAAGGGTCTCGCATCGCCCTCGCACTTAAGATGCAGGTTCACCCGGCCGTAGCTTTTCTTGATATCATTAAGATTGCCCTGGAGCACCGTCCGGGAACGGTCCAGGATCGTAATGTCCGTACAGAATTCTTCCACTGTGGCCATCTGGTGGCTGGACATGATCAGGTATTTGCCTTTCGCGATCTCTTCCCGGATCACGTCCCGGATCAGGTCCGTATTCACGGGATCCAGGCCTGAAAGCGGCTCATCCAGGATGATGAGTTCCGGATCCGAAAGCATGGCGGCCATGAACTGGATCTTCTGCTGATTGCCCTTGGAAAGCTGATCGGCCAGCTTCGGCTTTTCTTTTTTCCGTAAGGCAAGGCCTCTTAAACTGCCCGCCTGGGCAGGGGCCGGGCCGCCTCCCGCAAGGTTCATAGCGCTTCTGTCCGCCAAAGCCCCCGAAGGCTGGCTTCCCGGATAGAGATATTCCGTAACCTCCAGACGTTCCGCCAGGGACCGGATCCGCTTTTTGGCGTCTTCTTTGGAGACGCCCCTCAAAGAAGCAAAATAGATCAGCTGTTCCATAAGCCCGTATTTCGGATACAGGCCCCGCTCTTCCGCAAGATAGCCTATATTGCAGCTGTCCACCGTCAGCTCTTTACCGTTCCATAACGTTTCTCCGCCGTCCCGCTTCAGCATGCCCAGCATCATACGGATAGACGTGGTCTTGCCGGCGCCGTTGGTGCCGAGAAGCGCGTAAACGCCGGGACCCGGCATCGTAAAACTCAGGTCTTCCACAACAACCTTATCCCCGTACTTCTTATGGAGATGTGAAACCTGAAGACTCATATCTCTGTTCCTCCCATCAAAAGAAAAATATATAACAAGGACTATTCCGGCAGATATTTCTATCCTGTAATGCTCCAGCCTCTGACTGTCAGGTATTCCGACCCTGCAGATGTTCTGGTCCCCGGGTGTCAGGCATTTCAGCCCCACAGGCGTTTCAGCTTTCTGCCATGAGGTAATCGGCAGCAGGCCTCCCGGTCCTGTCAGAACCGGTTTGTTTTTCTCCGCCGGATGATCCTTTTATGCTCTATCATAGCCTGTTTTTTTCCATAAACAAGCCGGGAATTCTGAGAATTATCCCCGGCTATTTTGCACTTTGGTCATATCAGGTGCTTTTCCGCTACCCTGGTGCAGATCTTCATCATCCGGATCAGGTTTTCACGGTTGTCCGTCAGCAGGTCGTAAACACCGTCTTCGGAAAGGACGCCACGTTTCAGATCCGCCGGGAGCTTCCCGGCTTCATCGTCTTCAAAATCCTTCATCCAGCGGGCGCCGGCGTAATAATCTTCCAGCTTCTTCAGTTCCTTTTCGCAGCCTTCAAACGCCTCCAGCGCCTCCGACAGGTCCGAAACCGCTTCCTTTGCCTTGTCAAAGATCCGTTCCATTTCCTGAATTCTTTCCACCTGGTTCATTCTGTTTTTCCTCTCCGCTTCTGTTTATACGATTTAGGTCTGTTTGTCTTTTCTTTATTTTGTGTTTTTTTCGGTCTGTCTGCTTTGGCGGCCTGGTCTTTCCGTCTTTCCCGTACGGCCTGTTAAAAATTCAATCAGCCCCGGGGTAAAAAGTCTTACAGCGCCCTCAGTGCGTCCTTCATGCTTTTAACATATTGCCCCACATAAGGCGCGGCCTCTGTTCCATACCGTTCAAGAAGTCTGATGATGGCGGATCCCACAATGGCGCCGTCGGACAGGGAGGCCATCTTCGCCGCCTGTTCGGGGGTGGAGATCCCAAAGCCCACCGCGCAGGGAACCGCCGTGTTTTCCCGGACCACCTTCACGATAGAACCGATATCCGTCGTGATCTCTGTCCGGGTGCCGGTGACGCCCAGGCCGGAAACGATATACAGAAAACCCTCCGCCTCTTTTGCGATCATTGCGATCCGGTTTTCGGAGGTAGGTGCGATCAGCGAGATCAGGTCCAGCCCGTACTTCCGGCAGAGAGGGGCAAATTCTTCCTTCTCTTCATAAGGCAGGTCCGGCAGGATCAGCCCGTCCATGCCGACGTCCCGGCAGGTGCTGATAAACCGCTCCGCTCCGTAGGAGAAGACCACGTTGGCATAGGTCATAAAAACCATGGGCGTTTCTATATCATAACGGATTTCTTTGACAAAATCAAATATTTTATCTGTTGTGACGCCCCCTGCCAGAGCCCGGATATTGGCCCCCTGAATCACCGGCCCCTCTGCCGTGGGATCTGAGAAGGGAATGCCCAGTTCGATCAGGTCCGCGCCTGCCTCCGCGGCGGCCTTTACGACCTTTTTTGTGGTCTCAAGATCCGGATCCCCGCAGGTAATAAAAGGGATAAACGCCTTTCCGTTCCGGAAAGCCTCTTGAATTCTGCTCATAATAACTCCTTATTCTGCCATATTCCGGTCATTAAAGTCCCGGCATTTCCTTTTCAGGGATCTCCGGTCATCTAAGTCCCGACATTTCCATTTCCGGGATCTCCGGTCAGATCTGTCCGGCTTTTACAGGTTCATTCATAGATCTCTTCTCCCCGATAGCGGGCTATTGCCGCCACGTCCTTGTCGCCCCGGCCGGAAAGCGTGATGACAATGATCTTGTCCCGCCCCATTTCCGGCGCGATTTTCAGGGCATGGGCCACAGCATGGGCGGATTCGATGGCCGGGATGATCCCCTCCGTCCGGGACAGGACCTCGAAGGCATTGACGGCTTCATCGTCGGTAACGGCTACGTATTCAGCCCGGCCGATGTCATGAAGCCAGGCGTGTTCCGGCCCTACACCGGGATAGTCAAGTCCGGCGGAGATCGAATAGACCGGCGCGATCTGCCCGTATTCATCCTGGCAGAAGTAGGATTTCATCCCGTGAAAGATGCCGACGCTCCCGGTATTCATGGTAGCCGCGGTTTCAAAGGTATCAATCCCCCGGCCTGCGGCCTCGCAGCCGATCAACCTTACCTCCCGGTCTTCGATGAAGTGATAGAAGCTGCCGATGGCATTGGAGCCGCCGCCCACACAGGCCAGCACCGCATCCGGAAGCCGTCCTTCCTTCTCCAGGATCTGTTCTTTGATCTCTTTGGAGATCACCGCCTGAAAATCCCGGACGATCGTGGGGAAGGGATGGGGCCCCATCACAGATCCCAGACAATAGTGGGTATCCGAAATACGGGAGGTCCACTCCCGCATGGCTTCCGACACCGCATCCTTTAAGGTTGCCGTCCCGGTCTTAACGGGTACGACTTCCGCGCCGAGAAGCTTCATGCGGTAAACGTTCAGCGCCTGACGCTTCGTATCCTCTTCTCCCATAAAGACCACGCATTCCATGCCCATCAGGGCTGCTGCCGTGGCAGTGGCCACGCCGTGCTGCCCCGCCCCGGTCTCCGCGATCAGCCTGGTCTTCCCCATTTTCTTCGCCAGCAGCGCCTGTCCCAGCACGTTGTTGATCTTATGGGCGCCGGTATGATTCAGATCCTCCCGTTTCAGGTAGATCTTCGCACCGCCCAGGGTCTCCGTCAGCTTCTTCGCATAATACAGACGGGAAGGCCGCCCGGCATATTCATTGAAGAGTTCCTGAAGCTCCCGGTTGAAATCCGGGTCGTTTTTATAATGATTATAGGCTTTCTCCAGTTCAATGACCGCATTCATCAAAGTTTCCGGTATATACTGGCCGCCGTAGATGCCAAACCGGCCGTCTGGGTTTGTCATGGTATCTTCCTTTCATACTGTGATAAGGGTTATGCTTTCTGTTTATCGGCTGCATATCAGCCGTATAAACTGTTAATCCCATTCCATGGAACTGCGGATATATTTCATCCCCGGAATTTACGGACGGTTTTGATAAACCGTTCCATTTTTGCAGGATCCTTCAGATGGTCCGTTTCAATGCCGGAGCTCACGTCCACCCCGTAGAGAAAGGAATCCGACGCCTGGCCGCTCCGAAAGATTTCCAGGGCTTCTTCTATATTCTGCGGATCCAGCCCTCCGGCAAGAAACCAGGGCCGTTTCAGAACTGTCAGCCGCTTCAGCAGGCTCCGGTCCAGAGTCTTGCCGCTTCCGCGGCCGCTGTCTATAAGAACATAGTCCGCAGTACTGTCTTCCACAGCTTTCAGGTCCTGTTCGGTCTCGACGACGAATGCTTTGATGACCGGCTTCTCCGTCCGCTTTCTGATGGCCAGGATGTCGGCCTCCGTTTCGCTGCCATGAAGCTGCGCGAGATCGATCACGCCCCGGTTCAGCAGTCCGGCAATGACCGCCGGATCCTCATCCACAAAAACGCCCGCAGCCCGGATACCGGGATCCAGCAGGGCTTTCAGTTTTGCCGCCTGCTCCTCCGTGACCGCCCTCGGACTCTTTTTATAAAAGACAAAACCGATATAATCGGGTCTGAGCCGGTTGGCGGCAAGAATATCCTGCTCCTGGAATAGGCCGCAGCATTTGATCTTAAGGTCCATCTGTTTCTTCACTTTCTGTTTATGCACCTTGTCAGCGCATACTGTCAGCGCGCTCTGTCATGCCAGCCCGCCGTACAGCCGCCTTGTCGCGTCTGCCGATGCAGCTGGTTTGTACCAGGCTAAAGCAGACGCTTCAGATCCCGGAGCTTTTCAGACTTGTCCTCGGCTGTCATCAGCGCTTCTCCGATAAGGGCTGCGTCTGCCCCGGACCTTTTTACGGCGAGGACGTCTTCGGCGGTCTTTACGCCGCTTTCTGACACGAAAAGCACGTTTTCAGGCACGAACTGCCTTAATGCTCCGGCATTTTCCGTATTCACCGAAAAATCCTTCAGGTTCCGGTTGTTTACGCCGATGATCCTGGCCTTACAGTCAAGCGCTGTTTCGATCTCCGAAGCATCATGGGTCTCTGTAAGCGCCGAAAGGCCCAGCTCATCACAGAGCTGCAGCCAGGCT
The DNA here is from genome assembly GCA_017438305.1 of Lachnospiraceae bacterium. Taxonomy (GTDB): domain Bacteria; phylum Bacillota; class Clostridia; order Lachnospirales; family Lachnospiraceae; genus UBA1267. The sequence continues at coordinate 42,969 of JAFRVX010000009.1, forward strand.
TTCAGCCGGCTTTTTTCAAGGAGCGAAACGATCAGGAGCACCGCAGACGCTCCCAGGGCTTTCGCTTCATAAATCATGTATTCATCCACCGTAAAGTCTTTTCTGAGGCAGGGGATGGATACGGCGGAGGCGATCTCCTTAAGATACTCATCTGAACCCAGAAACCATTTCGGCTCTGTCAGTACAGATACGGCATCCGCTCCCGCTTCTTCGTACTTCCGGGCGATCTTCAGATAAGGAAAGTCCGGAGCGATAAGCCCCCGGGAAGGGGACGCCTTTTTGCATTCGCAGATAAAGGACAGGCCGGGTTTTTTCAGCGCCTCCTCGAAGGAAAACGGTGCAAGCTCCCGAAACCCTTCCCCGGCCCGCTTCCGCATTTCCGTGAGAGGGATCCGCTTCTTTTTTTCTTCTGTCCGGGCCCGGGCGTGATCCGCCAGCTGATCCAGGATCGTCATATCATATCACCTGCTTTATTCATACTCACTGCCGCCTGCGGTTTTCCGCAGTTTATGTCTGTCGGCAGCTGTCCGCATCCTGCTTTGGTCTGCGGGCAGCCCGCTGCAGCCTGCTGCTTGTTTTGAGCTGCAGCTGCTTTGCGGCCATTCACTGCCTGATTTTACCCGCATCGGTCAGTTATTGCTGAGATCGATCAGTTTTACCAGCGTCTCGTAGGCTTTTCCGGAATCGATGATCTCCGCTGCCAGGCTGATACCGCCTTTAAAGTCCTGGGCTTTGTCATTTAAGTAAAGGGCTGCGCCAGCATTCAAGAGGACAGCGTCACGCTTCGGGCCTTTTTCTCCCTTCAGGATGGCCCGGGTGATCTCCGCGTTTTCCTCCGGCGTTCCGCCCCTTAAGTCCTCCCTGGTACAGCGTTCAAAACCGAAGTCCTCGGGTTTTATCGTATAGGTTTTGTACCAGCCGTCCTTAAACTCGCAGATCAGGGTCGGCGCACTTAAAGAGATCTCATCGAGCTTATCCATGCCGTATACCACCATGCCGCGGCGTACGCCGAGATTCATCAGCACCTTGGCCAGAGGTTCCACAAGATAATCGTCATAGACGCCCAGCAGCTGGACCTTCGGCGAGCCGGGATTGGTCAGGGGGCCGAGGATGTTGAAAACCGTCCGGAAGCCCAGTTCCCGGCGGATGGCCCCTACGTACTTCATGGAAGTATGATATTTCTGGGCAAAGAAGAAACACAGTCCGGCTTCTTTCAGAAGTTCCACGCATTTTTCCGGGCTCTGGCTGATGTTGACGCTCAGGGCCTCCAGACAGTCGGCGGTTCCGGAAAGGGAAGAGGCTGCCCGGTTGCCGTGCTTGCCCACCTTGACGCCCCCCGCTGCCGCCACGATCGCCGACGTAGTGGAAATATTGAAGCTCTTCGCGTTGTCGCCGCCGGTTCCCACGATCTCGAAGATCTCCATGCCGGTATCCACTTTTTCGGCATGGTCCCGCATGGCCGCGGCGCAGCCTGCGATCTCGTCTGTCGTCTCCGCCCGGGCGCTTTTCGTGGAAAGCGCCGCAAGGAACGCCGCATTCTGGGTGGGTGAGGTCTCTCCGTTCATGATCTCATTCATGACGGTATAGGCTTCTGTATAGGTCAGGTCTTCTTTGTTCACGATTTTTACAATGGCTTCTCTGATCATGATGGTGCTCCTTACTTCTTTTTGATCAGTTGGACTATCGTCTGTCTGCAGGAAAAATCAGCTTTTCCTGCCGCGGGACCTTTTCTGCCGTTCTGATTGCCAAGGGCTGCGGCATAAAAAAATTCCCTGACAGACTTTTAGAATGTCTGTCAAGGACGAATAAATCCATAGTTTATCCGCGGTGCCACCTTGATTCACGGCATAATGCGTGCGCTTAGCAGGATACCAGCATATCCCCGGCAGGTAACGTCTGCCTGAACGTCGCAGAATACTCTGCAGGAGCCTGGCTCCCGCATTTGACTGCGCCCTCCGCGGTCCATTTGACAGCCTGTTTCTTACCCGACTCTCAGCAACACGGGCTCTCTGTAGAGGCATAACTGCCGTTATCTCCGCTTCAACGGTTTAGTATATTAAATTTGTGAAATCATACCACAGGTCCTGTCATATGTCAACAGGAAGATGGCTGCCTCATCCACCACCTGCGGTGGTCCCCCTTCCCCAGAGGGGAAGGCTTTATGGTACCCGGAAGAACATCCTATGCCTTCCCCCTTGGGGAAGGTGCCCCGAAGGGGCGGATGAGGTCCTCACCGTATAAACCTGTCCTCTCTCGCCGTCCGGTTTACCATGATGAAGGAAACCGCAAACAGCACAACGACAAAGGGAATGAACCATACGCTGTCCAGTTCGGTACTGGCGATGTAATCATAGGTCCCGTGCAGGAGCGCCGGCATAATAACCGCCAGGATGCGGCACCAGCGGGATTCCTTCTGCAGTCCCTGGTTTTCCAGCCTTCTGGCTATACCGTAGAACACGCCCATGAAGACGCCGAAGCTGGCATGGCCGGGAATGGCGGTCACCGCCCGGACAAGCGCGGTGGAGAAGCCGTAATGCACCACATAGCTGATGTTTTCCCAGAGGGCGAAGCCTAAAGAGGTAAAGACCGCATAGACCACGCCGTCGTACTGGCAGTTGAATTCCACAGACCGCCAGGATGCACGGTGCATCATGAAATATTTGGCGCCTTCCTCCGAAAAAGCCACAACGACAAAGTAGAGAAGCACCTGATAAGTGCCTTCATCCTTCACCGTATGGTTCAGGATAAAACCGAAGACCCTTTCCAGGACCAGGGCGATCAGCGCTGCCAGGATGCCGCTCCTGATCAGGACCCACAGAAACGCCGGATCTTCGGGTTCCAGCCGGTCCGACCGATAGACCTTTACCATCAGGAAAAGAGCCGGCACGACGGCGGCAATGATCAGCAGAACTTTATAGGACAGAAGCGACGAAAGCAGAAAATAGAACATGTCAAGGCTCCTTATACTATAGTTCCTCTATGCTATAGTTCTTTGATGTAAAACCTGTTCATGGTGCTGTGGACCACGCCCTCCGGCCGCTCTGTTTCCCGGTAGCCGCATCTTTCATAAAGATGGATGGCTGCCTGCAGGTTCGTATGGGTCTCCAGATACATGCGTTTATAGCCCGTTTCCCGGGCTTTCTCCTCTATACGCTGCATCAGTTCATAGCTGATGCCCTGCCCTTTTGCCTCATCTGCGAGATAGAGCTTCTGCAGCTCGCAGCAGGCGGGATCGGAAAAAGCTTCGCATTCCGCCAGACCCACGCCGCCCATCACCCGGCCTTCCCGGAGAAGGACCAGATAATACCGGCCGGGACAGTCATAAAAAGTGCTGAGGCGGTCCAGGCTTTTATCATAATACGCTGTTCCGGGAATGTCCAGATGAAAACGCTTCAGATTGGCCCGGATGATGGCCGCCAGCGGTGCGTCATGGGAAGCGGTCAGCTTTGTATAGATATATACAGGTTCTTTATCCATTCGTAAAAAGAAAACTCATTACTTCACTTCCACAAGTTCGATCCGGAAGTTCAGCTCTTTTCCGGCCATCTCATGGTTCGCGTCGAAGGTAATAGTGGTTTCCGTCTTTTCCGCTACCAGCACCGGGACAGGCTGCCCGAAGCGGTTCTGCAGAAATACCCGCTGGCCGGCTTCCACATTTTCGGCGCCGGGCATCTGGGCGATGTCAACGGTAAAGATCGCCTCCGGATCTTTTTCGCCGTAAGCTTCCTCCGGCATCAGATGGACGTCAACGATCTCGCCCACCTTCATATTGGCAACGGCACGGTCAAATCCTCTGATCATCATGCCGGCGCCGCAGACGAATTCCAGGGGCTCGCCCCGGTCATAGGAAGAATCAAACTGGGTGCCGTCGTTAAAGGTTCCCCGGTAATGGGTGCGGCAGGTCTTTCCCACGTTGGGACCGGTGATGGCGTCTCCCGCTTCCTCGGCATTGCCGGAACCGGCTTCGTTTTCTTTTCCGCAGTCACAGTCATGGTCCCCGCCGTGATGACCGCAGCAGCCTTCCTCATGGCCTTCTCCGTGGCCGCAGTGACCGTCTTCGTGCTCACTGCACTCATGGCCTTCACCATGGTGATGATCACAGTTGGATCCTGTATTCTCCAGTTCGCCGCGAAGATAGGCTTCCACCGCTTCGTCCGCGTTTCCCGAGGCTCCGGCGCAAAGCTCGATGCCGCGGTTTTCCAGGGCTGCCTGGGCGCCGCCGCCGATCCCGCCGCAGATCAGAACGTCGATGCTGTTTTCCTCCAGCAATCCCGCCAGGGCGCCATGGCCGATGCCGTCGGAATTGAAAAGAGTTTTCCGGACGATCTTTCCGTCTTCCACATCATAGATCCCGAAGGTTTCCGTCCTTCCGAAATGCTGGAAAATATTACCGTTATCATAGGGTACTGCAATTCTCATTTTGCGTAAACTCCGTTTCTGTATTTAATACTGTGCCGGGACGCGGCAAAAGCCGGTCAGACACTTCCGCTATTATGCCATCAATTGACTGAATTTGCAACAGCCGCAAAAACAAGGACACGATCAGAACCATACCGACGGAACTAAGATACTGTCAGCAGATGCAGATTCCAGGACGATTTCTGTATATAAATATAAAACCCTGACCGCATCAGGCTGTTCTTCTCACTCATGGATCTCCAGGGGCAGACCGTCGGGGTCCCGGAAAAAGGTGAGTTTTTCGCCGGTATAGTCATCGGTCCTGACCGGTTCGCATTCGATCCCTTTTGCCTCAAGTTCCTTCACCACCCGGTCGACACTGTCCACCCGAAAGGCAAGGTGCCTCAGGCCGTTCGCTTCCGGCCGAGAAGGCCGGGCCGGATGATCCTTCATGATAAAAAGCTCCAGTTCTGCGGTGTCATTGATCCTAAGATCGATCTTCCAGTCATCCCGTTCGGGACGGTAATTCTCCCGGATAACGGGAAAGCCCAGCTTTTCATGGTAAAACGCCATGGCAGCCTCCTTATTGGAACAGATAACAGCAATGTGATGAACGCCCTTCAGCCCGATATTCATAGCCTTTTCTCCTCGTAATCCATTCGTAATACAATGCATTAAACCCGATAAAGGGACAGGCACCGTTTAAATGGTGCCTGTCCTGATGCACTTTTTTTACCTGTCGCGCTTTTTCCGCTGCTTATTCGTACAGCGGTTTTCTCTTAAGCGGAAGGATCTCGTCCAGCGTCTTCCTGGTCCAGTCTTCCCACATATCGAAGTTGTGGTCATAGCCCTCGGCAATGATATATTTATGGGGAATGCCCAGCTCCTCCAGGCGGCGGACGTCGCCTTCTACTCTCTGCCTGATGAATTCCTTGCTGCCGCAGATGACCGTGAAGAACGGCAGTTCAACGCCCTCTTTCACCAGCTTCTCGGCAATGGCGCCGATATCGTTTACGGAGCCGGGGAAGGTCTCCGCCGGACCGAAGCATGAATTATACTCCGGAAGATGATGGGGCTGGGAGAGATCCTTTACCATCCGGTCCGTATCCAGGGTGTAGCCGATACCGCCGGAAATGTCCACGCACATGGCATAGTTTTCAGGCCTCATGAAGGCATTTCCCAGAGCCGCGTTGCCGCCCATGGCATAGCCCATGATGAAATTGTCTTCACGCTTCGGGCTGGAGGGGAACAAAGCCTGGATGACCTTCGGCAGCTCATCGGTAATAAAGGCCGAATAATCCCGGCCGTAAAGGGCATGGGCGCCGAAGCTGTGGACCACGTTCGGAATGACCAGCATAACGCAGTTGTCCTGAGCATAGCGCTCAGCATTGGTATAACGGGCCACAAGGCTGTCCTCATCGCCGCCGCCGTGCATGAAATAAACGGTCTGGAACTTCATGCCGGGTTTGTACTGGGGTTTCACCGTTGACTGGTTCAGCCTGGGGTTCAGGCGAAGCTGCTCTTCGGCGTCGCAGAAGCTCATGTTATCGGTGGGCAGCACCACGGTGATGTCCAGGTAATAGCCCAGGATCTGGCTGCGGTAATTAAAACGCATCGTACTCATTTACACGTCCTCCTTATTTGATATACTCGTTATGCTAAGTATACTTTATTTTTGAATCCGTGTAAACCGGCAAATATAAAGGAAGCAGAAGGTCGAAAAGGATCAGGGGACCTCATCCGGCGCTTCGCGCCACCTTCCCCAGAGGGGAAGGCATGCAGAAGACCTTATACAGCGCTTCGCGCCACCTTCTCCGCTGTATAAGCAGTCACTAAGCTCACACTTCGCTGAAAGCTCGTGTTCACCAAGTGTCTGCATTACCCAAAGGAGAAGATTTGGAAGGGTGGATGTAATGATTTTGTAAATAATGGCTCTTAACCGGTTAATTCCGCCGCGGGCATGATATAATACTTATAGCTCATGCTGCGCAAATCCGGCGCATTTTCCCAAATAAGTAAGTGCGAGACCCCTTCAGAAAGAGGCTGTTTCATGTATCATATTCTTATCGTTGAGGATGATCCCGATATCCGCGACCTCCTTGAATTAAGCTTTACGCAGACAGGGTATCTTACCACCACTGCCGCAGACGGCAAAGAGGCGCTGGAAAAAGTGAAGGCCGGCAGCTATGATCTGGCGGTCCTGGATATCATGCTGCCGGAACTGGATGGTTTTGAGCTGCTGCCCTTTTTCATGGAAAAAGAAATTCCTGTCATTTATGTTTCCGCAAAAGGCCAGGAAGCGGACCGGGTCAAAGGCCTTAAACTGGGGGCCGAAGACTACCTGGTCAAACCCTTCAGTGTCCTGGAGCTTCTGGTCAGGGCGGAAAAGATCCTGGAAAGGCGTCATCCTGCCGAGGCTGTCATCGAGTATGACACCGTAAAGATCCTGGAGAAAGAACACCGGGTGCTGCTTCAGGATAAGGAAATCCGCCTCACGCCCATGGAATACGCCCTTCTTCTGATGTTCTTCAAGCATCCGAACATCGTCTTTACCCGGGAGCAGCTTTTAAAGGAGGTCTGGGGCGACGAATTCTTCGGCGAGACCCGGACCGTGGATAACCATGTGGCTATCCTCAGGAAAAAACTCGATCTTTCCAAAGCAATTGTCACCGTGTTCCGGGTAGGCTACAAGCTGGAGGTATAAGGCATGAAACTGTGGCAGAAGATCTTTTTGCTTACTCTGACGGTGACTTTCCTTGTCCTGGGGTCAGCCGTTTTTGTTACGGTTTCCTCTCAGGCACGGTCGATCCGGACAGCTGAAGAGGAGCAGGCAAAGCGGGAACTGACGGTTTTTTCCCGGAATCTCACTTCTTCGATGACCTATCATGAAATTGATTTTTCCGACGTTTCTTTCCGCAGCATGCTGATCTGGTATTGTTCCACTTATGATTCGCTCCTGAAGGATGATACCCATTGGTATGGGCTGCTAAAGGGCAATGATACCCTGTACAGCCGGAGCACCTTTGAGATCACTGACTTTTTCCCTGATCCTGATGTCAATACCGAAATGACCGGGGAAGATGATGGCTGTTTCGTCAAAAGGACAGCAGAAGAACAGGGACCGCTTCTGATCCTTCTGACCAGACTGTCGCTGCCCTTAAAAAACGACTATCGGGTATTCCTGATAAAAAACATCTCCGGGACAGAAAACCGCATTCAGATGCTCCACATCACAGCAGTTTCGGTCCTGGGTTTTTCGCTTCTTTTAAGCGCCATTTTTCTTTTCCTGATCATCAGAAAAGCCCTGAAGCCTGTGGCTTCCCTGACAGCTGCCGCCAACCATATCGCTGAAGGCCATTATCATTTACGGACGGCCTGCCATTCAAAGGATGAGATCGGTGAACTGTCTGAAGCCTTTGATGCCATGGCCTCGTCCATTGAGGACAAGATCCGTTCATTGGACGAAGAGATCGATAGGCGTACATTCCTGACCGGAGCCTTAGCCCATGAGATCAGAACCCCTATGACCGCCATCGCCGGATATGCGGAACTTCTGATAAGCCTCCCCATGACGCAGGAACAGATCCTTGAAAGCGCCGTAAAGATCCGGGATGCGGAGAAGCGCGCCGAAGGGCTTTCCGAAAAGATCATTGAATTTATCAGCATGCCGGAATCCTCAGTGCTGTCCTATGCCCCCATCGATCCGGAAAAGATCATAAAATCTCTTCAGGAGCTGTTTCCGGAACGGGTCTTATATGAAACTGACGGCCAGGATCTTTACGGGGATGAACTGCTCCTTACAAGCCTTATCGGGAACCTGGTGCAGAACGGATTACGAGCTTCTATGGAAGACCAGACTGTCAGCGTTTCCCTCACCCGGGAAGGCAGCTTTAGTCTGATCCGTGTCAGCGACAACGGTATAGGCATTCCCCGGGAACACCTCGATCGTGTCCTCGAGCCCTTTTACCGCGTGGATAAAGCCCGTTCCCGGAAAATGGGCGGGGCAGGCCTGGGACTGGCCATCTCTTCGGAAATCATTTCTCGTCATAAGGGATCCATGGACATCAGGAGTGAAGAAGACAAAGGCACCACAGTAACGGTAAAGCTTCCCTTAAGCCGGGAAGAAATCTCATAATTACAGTTTTATGACAACTGATGACACAGAGCGGAATACTTTCTGTCCTTTTCCTGTATATAATGATGATATCAGGGTCAAAAGGTCGATCCCCACTCATGTGTACATGTATGTGGGGATCAGACCTTGGGACCCGCCCGACATGGAGCACGAAGTGGAGATTTATCTCCACGAGAGTGCGGAATGTGGGAGGAGCGTGGGAGCACGTAGTGCGTAACGCTCCGGATATCACCTTTTACCCCCAGCTATGACACGCTGCGCGTGCCATGATTCATAAGCTTCCGTACCGGAGAGCTCTTTCCGGAAAGGACGCCTGTTTCCGGTCAAATCAGAGGAGGTCAAAATGAAAAAGATTCTTATCCTTATAATGTCTGCAGTTTTAGTCATGAGCCTGTTAAGCTGCTCCGGCACAGAAACGCCAACAGGAACGGTTCCTTCATCGGAGAACTCCGGATCTGTGGAAACGACCGCTTCTTCCGAAGAGAATGCTGCTTCTTCTGACAGCAGTCCCTCCTATACCGGTCCTTCCCTTAAGGAAAAGCTTTCGGTCCCGGATCATATCAAGGACAGTTTCGTTTCCAAATCCGGTATCAGCCAGGTCTATGTTGATGCGGATATCACAATGCCCGATGCCGGCCGAGCTGATGTGATCACGGCCCTCCCCCGCGAGCATACCGATGAAGAAATCCTTTCCGCCGCAAAATACTTCGAACCGGAAGGCGGCTGGACTGCAGATAACGGAGTCCCCTGGGACGGCACCATCGAAGGAGGTAAAGTCCAACTCAATGACCCGGGCAAAAAGGAATATGATCACTTCTGGTTATATCTTACAAATACACCTCCGGAAGTCCGGGAAATCAAGACTTACAATGAAGTCTTGAAATGGTACCGGGATCATCCGGAATTTACCCAGAAGATACTGGAATATGACTATGAAAAACTACGTTCGACGGGTGATTTAATGTTTAAACCGAGGTTTGAATATAGAAGATCTAATTCGCCTGTTTCTGCAGGCGATATATTGCCGTTTGATGAAGAAGGCAATGCCATTCACTGTACAATCACATTGGAAGAAGCCCTTAAAATGGCAGATCAGGTCGTTCAGGCGGTTGCGCCTGACTACCGTCTGACAGATTACGGCCCGTCTCCCCTGACAGAAAGCGGTTTCCTGGAGAATAAGACAAGACAGGTTTACCAGTTCAGATATACCTGCCATTTAAACGGTATTCCCGTGACCAGCTGTCTGCACGGAGAATACAAAGGTGCTGTTGAAGGAGGCTACGGTTATGTTGCTTCTTTCGGTGTCATATCAGTCTTGGTTGACGATGACGGCATTGTCTATTTCAACTATATAAACCCCACGGATCAGGGAGATACTATTGAGACCGATGTTCATCTTTTGCCTTTTGAGGACATCTGGGATATTTTTTCCCATGACTTCCTTTTAACCTTCCAGCATTATGAGGTCAATAATCCGGATCTTCAGGAATCTATACGGGAAATCAAGGAGATCCGTTTTGGTTATATGCCTGTCCTGCAGCCGGATGGAAGCTACCGCTATACACCGGTATGGGATTTTCTGGGAACCTCCGTTTTGAAGGGGACAGGCGGATATGCTGCCTGGAAGGAATGGTATGTCCCCACTTATACCGAATCTCTTTTCACCATTAATGCCATTGACGGCACGATCATCGACCGGGATCTGGGTTATTAAAAAACCAATTTCCGGGTACTGTCAGACAGGAGACGTCATGAACGCTTTTTTTGCTGAGATCCTGATGAATCTGAAAAGCCGATGGTTCTGGTTTACGGTCTTTATGACGGTACTGGTGCTGTTTCTTTCTCATGATCGGTCTTCCATGAATCTGACGCTTTTATCATTGCCGCTCTTATCGGCCCTGCCGGCAGCATCTTTTTTTCACAAAGAACTGGCTTCGAAAAGCTTCCGGCCGGTTCTTTTCAGATGCGGACTGAACAATTTCCTTTTCAGCCGGGTCGCCGGACTCCTGTTCATTACCCTTATGTCCATGGGATGCGGAATGGGGCTTTTCCTGCTTCTTTTCAGGATCTTTGTTATGCCTTTTCCCGTGTTTACAATAAAGGAGCTCCTGGCCAGACTGATCTCTTCACTCTTTTTCGCTCTGACCGGAAGTACTGCCGCGGTCCTTTTATCGGACAGTATTTTTGCCTATGTTTTCCCGGTGGCGCTTTGTTTCTCTTTATCCATGCTTCATAACCGGTTTTTTTATGAAACAGACTGGATAGATCCCGCCTGGTGGCTTTCCGGTGAATCGCAGGCGCTGATTTTCCTGCTTTTTATTGTGACGGCAGGATGTATCCTGTATTCCCTTTGTATCAGAAAGGCGGTGAACACCCGTGCTTAGCCTGAAAAAAAGTCTCACTGCTTTTTCCTGGAACATAAAAATGCTCCTGAAAAGTCCACGGTTTTATATGGGGCTCCTGATGGGGTTCGGCGTCTGCTTTTTCCTGACGGAAAAGGTCATTTCCTACTCCAGGATCCTGGGAACGGATCTGCAGGTTTTCGAACCCTTTATCTGGTGTTTCGGAGACAGTGACAGCATCCTCTTTGCGTCCCTCGCCCTGCTTCTGCCCCTGTCCCGGCTTCCCCGTCTGGATGCACCGGCTTCCTATCTGATCTTCCGCACCGGGAGAACGAACTGGATCCTGGGCCAGGTTCTGACTGTCATTGCTGTAAGTTTTATCTACACTTTTGCCCTTTTGTTCTTTTCTTCTTCTTTGACCCTGGGTCTTTCCTTCTTTCAGAATCGCTGGAGTGATACGGCGACGGTAATGAGTTATGTGCCTCCGCACTTGCAGACCACCCTGGTGATGATCCGGCGTACCATCAAACAGTTTCTGCCATGGCAGTCTGTCTTTATGGTCTTTTCCCTGATCCTGGAGTATATGCTGTTTCTTTCTCTGTTAAATCTGGCTTTCTCACTTCTGTTCGGGAAAAAGGCCGGCATCCAGGCTGTCATGGGAGTAAGCTTTCTCTGCTGCTTTTTATCTCCGGAACGGTTTGTCAACTGGCTGAGCCTGCCTCAGCAGGGGAAATACATAGCCAATCTGATTTCTGCCTGGGTTTCTCCCCTTCAGCAGGCCACTTACTCCATGCATTCAAACGGCTATGACCGGCTTCCATCGCTCAGGAACAGCCACATGTTGTTCCTTCTGATCAATTCACTTTTTATTCTGGCCTGTTTCCTTTTCTCGAAAAGGATCCCTTTCATCTTCCGCTTGGGGGATGATGCGGAATAGGCAGGGGTTCAGGACAGACAAGCCATTCAAGGTAGGATAAAAGCTCATGGCAGGGAATCAGTTAAATATGGTTCAGAAAAAAGAAGAGCAATGAAGGGGGACAAGGACAATGAATGACATTCTTACTGTAGATCATGTATATAAAAGTTTCGGGAAGGAAACCATCCTTCACGATATCAACTTCAGCCTGGAAAGAGGCTGCATAGCAGGGATCACCGGCCGGAACGGTTCCGGAAAAACGGTTCTGATGAAATGCATCCTGGGGTTTCTGCGGCCTGAACAGGGAACAGTCACGGTGTTCGGAAAGAGGATCGGAAAAGACTGTGACTTTGCCGAAAACACCGGCATGATCATTGAGACCCCCGGTTTTATCGATACGGAGAGCGGCCTCTCCAATCTCCGGTATTTAAGAAGAAGCTCAGGAAAGACAGCAAAAAGCCTCCCCACATGCGAGGAGGCTATGGACCTTGTGGGTCTGGATCCGGGGAATAAAAAACCCGTCAGCAAATATTCTTTAGGAATGCGGCAGCGTCTGGGTTTAGCCCAGGCCCTCATGGACGATCCGGATCTGCTGATCCTGGACGAGCCCATGAACGGACTGGACAATTCCGGCGTGGAACAGATCCGGGCTCTGCTTGTTGATCTTCGCGAGCGGGGAAAGACCATCCTGCTCTGCTCCCATAATCCTTTGGATATCGACATCTTATGCGACGTCAGATATGCAATGAATGCAGGGGTTATGACCCTGGTGGAAGCTGCCAGGGAAAAGTAAACCTCATCCGGCGCTTCGCGCCACCTTCCTCAGAGGGGCCTCATCCGGCGCTTCGCGCCACCTTCCCCAGAGGGGCCTCATCCGGCGCTTCGCGCCACCTTCCCCAGAGGGGAAGGCTTGCAGAAGGCCGGTTACACCTGAGCTGCGAAAAACCGTTACAGCTGGGCCGCGAAATCCTTCAGGACCTGGGGTACGTTGATGCCCTGGGGGCAGATCGATCTGCAGGCGCCGCATTCGATACAGGCTGCGGGCCATTTGTCTTTTTCGATCTGGTTCATGCCGCCCATGATATCCCAGAGAGAACCGCCGGCTTTCAGCTGGTTGTAATACTCGATAAGCTGCGGGATGTTCAGTCCCATGGGACAGCCTTCCGTGCAGTAACGGCAGGCGGTGCAGGGAATGCGCTCCTGCAGGGCAGCCACCGCGCTTTCTACGATCCTGATCTCTTCTTCGTCAAGGGGGTTGTACTCATCGAACAGTTCGATATTCTCCTTAAGCTGTTCCAGAGAGCTCATGCCGCTTAAAACAACGCCGATGTTCGGAAGGGCTATCAGCCAGCGCAGTGCCCAGGAAGCCTGGGTGCGGTCCGGCTCTGCATCCTTGAGGATCTTCGCCGCGCCTTCCGGAAGCCGGGCCAGCGCGCCGCCCCGGATGGATTCCATGCTCACCACCGGAATGCCGTGCCGGGTGATGACCTCATATTTGGTCTCGGCATCCTGCAATGTCCAGTCCAGATAGTTGATCTGGATCTGCACTTCGTCGAACACGCCTTCATATTTGGTCAGGAACTTATCGATGGTCTCGGGACTTCCGTGGCTGGAAAAGCCCAGATGTTTGATGCGCCCGAGTTTCTTCTGCTCGAAAAGATACTCCACAACGCCGATGGAGTCATCCGCGTAGAACTCCACGGAGGTATCATTCACATTGTGCAGGAAGTAGATGTCAAAATAATCCACACCGCATTTCTTGATCTGGATCTCGAAAAGATCCGCGGCGGAATCAAAATAGTCGGTCCGACCGGGGAAGCCGTGGAAGGCCAGACGGCCGTCCGCCTCCTTTGACAGCATATGCCCGGGGAACTTGTCCACCAGATGCCAGGTATCCCGGGGATAGCGGTTCAGGATCTCCCCCACCACCGACTCGGATTCGCCGTTATGATAACGGTAGGCGGTATCAAAATAGTTGATGCCGTGCTTCAGGGCGTAATCGATCATTTCCGCGGTCCTGTCGTAATCGATCCTGCCGTCTTTTTCGGGAAGCCGCATGGTGCCGAGGCCCAGACGGGAAAGCTCCCACTCATGAAATTTAAGATACTGCATATAAATCTCCTTTTATTTCGTGCTTTTATTATACCTTCATCTGTCCCTTCTGTTCAGAGATCACCCGTGTACAAGACTGATCAGAACATTCCGCATTGATCAGCATGACATTACGCAGCCTTACCATCTTCTGTTCTTTTGTAATTAATTATATGATATAGTCGCCAAAAGTAGATTCCGGATGGTTCCGTGCTTCGCACTCCCACCATTGATTATTCCGGTCCAAATTGAGCCACCTGTCCGGACTTTGAGAGCCACCATTCCGGAGAATGAGAGCCACTGATTCCGGAGTTTCAGAGCCATTTTACTGCTCTAAGCTATAGATTCCTTTATACTGTACATGCACGCTA
>JAFRVX010000010.1 GCA_017438305.1 Lachnospiraceae bacterium
ATTCCTGACCTCCTTTTTATCCAGTCTCAGCTGCTTAAGGCCGACCTTGACGTCGTAACCGCCGTGATTGATCCGGTAAATGATCCCAATGCCTGAGATCAGCTGGGAAAGAGAAGTGGCAATAGCCACGCCGAAAACGCTCCAGTGAAAGACCAGTACCGCCACCAGGTCCAGCACCACATTCAGGATGCTGCAGAAGACCAGGAAGTAAAAAGGCCACTGGGAATCTCCCATTCCCCTGAGGGCGCCGCTGCCCATCTGATAGATCAGGTTTCCCGTAACCCCCAGGAAGATCACCACCAGGTACAGATAGGAATCCTTCAGGATCTTCTCCGGCGTCCCGAGGGCGGAAAGAAGCGGCCGGCTCAGCAGCAGCCCGATGACCGTGATGAGGCCCGCAGAGATCAGCGTCAGAGCGGATATGGTCTCCAGGGAATTCTGAAGCAGCTTTTTATTCTTCGCTCCGGCATGCTGGGCGATCACCACGTTGGATCCTGAGGACAGGCCGATCAGGAACATATTGATGATGCTCATGACCGGGGTCGCAGCGGAAACCGACGCCAGTGCGTCCGAGCCGACGAACCGCCCCACGATGACCGAATCCGCCAGATTATACAGCTGGGTGACGATGGTGCCTAAAAGGATCGGCATCGTAAAACGGATCAGGGTGGAAAAAATAGGTCCTTCCGTAAGATCCATCCTGGATCTGGCCGTTTTTGTCTTTGTCATCCGGAACCTCCTTTGCTTTTCTCCAAAAACATTCCATCCCCGGCCTTCCGGTCCGAATGGGCAGCCCGGGATCTGCATTAAAAAGAAAAACGCAGACGCTTAAGCGCCTGCGTCAAGTCTTACGGAGAAGATGGGATTTGAACCCATGCACCGCTATTAACGACCTACTCCCTTTCCAGGGGAGCCCCTTCGACCACTTGGGTACTTCTCCATGGTTGAATTAAGAAACATATGAAGTTGTGTGAAAACCGATGCTTCTTAAAAAGCGGAGAGGATGGGATTCGAACCCATGTGCCCTCTCGGACAAACGGTTTTCAAGACCGCCTCGTTATGACCTCTTCGATACCTCTCCTCAAAATCAGCTTTTAAAGGATATCACAAAAGATTCCGCTTGTCAAACAGTTTCTGAATTTTGTTTTCAATACTTCAACAGGCTTCAGCTGATCTGTTTTCCTGACCTGTTCTCTGAATCCTGCCCTCAATAATCTTCCAGGCCGCTTTCATCAAAGGGCGGGATGAAGCTCTCTTCCGCCGTATCGCCCTCCTGGATAAAGGCCTGTTCCACGCCGAGTTCCAGCACATAGGAGATCAGGCGCTCATATTCGCGCCGGGTGACCTTCCGGTTAAGATAGGGAAACCGCTCGAAAGTTCCCATGGGGGTATACTGGTTCATCAGGCTCAGATAGATCCGGTTTCCGTAGGTTTCCCAAAGATACCGGACCACCGCTTTCGAATTGCTGACGTGTCCCGGGAGGAGAAGATTCCGGACGATGACGCCCCTTTTCATCAGACCGTCTTCGCCGAACCCGCACGCCGGCTGCTGCCTTACCATCTCCGCCAGGGCTTCCTTCGCTCTTTCGGGATAATCCGGCGCGCCGGAAAGATCCCGGGCAAGGTCCGCGTCCATGTACTTGAAGTCCGTCAGATAGATATCCACGAGTCCCTCTAGCGCCTTAAGGGTCTCCGGTTTTTCGTATCCGCTCCCGTTATGGACCACAGGCAGAGAAAGCCCCTGCTTCCGGGCAAGGATAAGGGCTTCACGGATCTGATAAGTATAGTGGGTGGGCGTGACCAGGTTGATTTTATGGGCGCCTTTTTCCTGCAGGTCCAGGAAGACCCGGGCCAGCTGCTCTTCTGTCAGATACTTTCCATGGACACCGTCTGATATGGCCCGGTTCTGACAGTAGACGCAGTGAAGGCTGCAGCCGGAGAAAAAGACCGTTCCGGATCCGTTCCTGCCGGAAATACAGGGTTCTTCATAAAAATGAAGCGCTGCCCTTGAAACATATATCCCTTCCCCGTCAACACCGCAGCGCCCCTTCCGGGAACGTCTGTCGATATGGCAGTTCCGGGGGCAGACCGAACAGTCTTCAAGATAATTTTCCATATATTGCCCCTCGTTTCTCTTCCCGGCTGTCCGGCAGGCTTTTCCCCTTCTTTCCGCCGTGTTCCTTATTCATCCACCGGTTTTTTTCCCTCTTACTGGCAGAAAAAACCAAGTTCCGTTCATCTGCCGTTTTTTCCGTGGATCTCGGTTATTCTTTCTTCGTAGCAGGGGAAGGTTTTACCGCTGCCTGTATTTATCCTGCCGGCGGGCTTACGCTCTACCCTCTGACGGCGGAAAGCGCCGCGAAATATACTTCCTCCACCCCCGCCTTTTTCAGCGTCCAGGTGCAGGCCTCCGCCGTCGCCCCGGTGGTGAGGATATCGTCCACCAGGATGACCCGGCGGTATTTCTTCATCGGTCCGTTTATCGAAAAGACCTTCTGCAGATTCAGAAGCCGCTCGTAATCCGTAAGGGTCTTCTGAGGCGCGGTTTTCTCTTTCCGGATCAGATACCGGCTGTCCGTGGGGATCTCCCAGATTTTCGAAAGCCGCCGGGCGATCTCTTCCGCCTGATTGTATCCCCGCTCCTTTAAACGGCTTTTATGCACCGGGACCGGGATCAGGCATTCAGCCTCGAAACTCTGTACCAGTTCCCTGGTGCTTTCCGCAAAATCCAGGCAGGGATAATCCAGGAGCTGAGGATCCTCATGATATTTTACCTGGGCCATAAGCCGGCTCATGATCTCCGTATGATAAACGCCGTAGACCAGCCCCTTTTCAAAAGAAGGGAACCTTTTTTCGCAGTTTCTGCAGTATTCCTTCCATTCATCGCCGGTTTCCATGGGCCTTCCGCATTTCAGACAGTAGGGCTCCTGTACCCGGGGCATCTTCTTCACGCAGGGCGCGCAGATCAGTTTTTTCCCGGGCGGCAGTACGTCCAGGCACACCGGGCAGCATTTCGGGAACAGTAGATCAATCAGCATCTTCTATCTCCTTAAGCATGCTGACAAGGCCGGTGTAGCGCTTCTGCTCCTCATTGTTCAGGATCATCTCCCGGAAGGTCTCGTACCGTCCGACGATGCAGACGCAGGACTTTGCCCTGGTGACCCCGGTATATAAAAGGTTCCGGTTCATCAGCATCCTGGGTCCGGAATACAGGGGCAGGATCACCGCGGGATATTCCGATCCCTGGGACTTATGGATAGTCACGGCATAGGCCAGCTCCAGTTCATCACAGGAAGAGAAGGGATAGACCACCATGCGGCCTTCGTCGAATTCCACGGTCAGGTTTTCGTCAAAATGGCTGATCCAGCGGATGATGCCGGTGTCGCCGTTGAAAACGCCCTGTCCGGTCTCTTCCGGAAAGGTGTCTTTTACGCGCCATTCCAGCTGATAATCATTTTTCACCTGCATCACCTTATCTCCCTCCCGGAAGGTGCCGAAGGAAAAAGCCTTTTCCACCTTCCCCTTTGCCGGAGGATTCAGATGCTCCTGCAGGATCTTATTCAGGTTTTCCACCCCGAGAAAGCCCTTCCGCATGGGTGTGAGGACCTGCAGATGGGCGGTATCGGTCTTAACATAATCCGGAAGCTTTTCCGTAAGCAGGGTGATGGTGGCGCCGGTGATCTTTCCGGGGTTGTCCCTCAAGATGAACAGGAAATCTTTGGATGGCTTAACATCCACCATGCTGCCCTCGTTGATCCTGTGGGCGTTGACGATAATATCTGATTCTTCCGCCTGCCGGAAGATCCGGTTCAGGCGCACGCAGGGGAAAAGTTCCGAGCGGATCATCCCCTTCAGCACTTCGCCGGGGCCGACGGAGGGCAGCTGGTCCGCGTCTCCG
>JAFRVX010000105.1 GCA_017438305.1 Lachnospiraceae bacterium
GTCGGGACCGGAGATGCCGGAAAGGTTTGTCAGCGTACCTTCTTCAACATAGAGAGAGCCGTCGTAATCGATCCCTGCCTCTCCGCCGTTATACGCACTGCTGATGGTGGTGGAACCGCCTGTGATATTAACATTTCCGTTGGAATCCAGCCCGTCGCCGCCGGTGCAGGTAATATCCCAGGTGCCTCCGGTGATATTGATGGAATAAGTAAGGGTGTCCTTATAGGTTCCGTCGGAATTCGCTGCGTTTACCGCATCATCGGAAGCCTTGACGGTGCCTTTCCCGCCAAAAAGGTTGACAACGGTGCCTTCCAAGGCTTCTTTGGATGAGAGCACGTTGATCTCCGGACCGGAGCCGTCGGAAGAACCGATGGTAAGGATACGGTCCGCATGGATGGCATCGTCGGAAGCGGTGATATTCAGCTTACCGTTCAGGATCGTCAGATCATAACCGCTGTTGATGCCGTCGTTGGCGGCAGTAATGCTGATGGTCAGATCTCCGTCGATCACAAAGGAAGGGGTATCTTCATCACCGACTTTTATACCGTTTTTGCAGGCCGAAGCATCGATGGCAAGAGTCCCGCTTCCCGTAAGGTATACATTGGCGCCGTCCTTTATCTTAAGGGCTGCTCCGTCAAAGGCGTCGGCGGTTTCAGCATCAGAAGAATCCTCGTCTGCCGGATCTTCGGCATCGGTAAGCTTTACGCTGCCTTCGATAATGATCTTCACTTCGGAGCCTTTATTGCAGGAGACCGCAGCGCCGGTCGAGGACGTAAGATCCAGGTCTTTCAGGATCAGGACGACGCCGGTGGTGCCTTTCTTAACGGTGATATTGCCGTCAGAGCAGGTCCCGGAGATGATATAGGTTCCGGCCTCCTCAATCTTTACCTGGCTGTTTTCAGATGACATGATAATGGTTTCGGTGGAAGTCTCGTCAGCTTCCAGGGAAGAAGCGGTGTTCACAGTACTGCTTTCCACGATCTCCGAAGGGGAAGACGCAGAGGCTGCATTCTGTTCCATGCCGTTCATCGCACCACCCATCGAACCATCCATCCTGCCGCCCATGCCGGGAAACTGTCCTGATTCACCGTTATTGCCGGAGAACTGTTTTGAATCGCCATCCATACCCGGGAATTGTCCCATACGATTGTCTGCATCGGGGAACATTTCAGAGCCACCGCTTCGGTCAGGGAACTCACCTGATTCGCCATTATCGCCGGAGAAGGGACCCATCCCGCCACGGTCGTCGGGGAACATTTCAGTATCACCGCTTCGGCCAGAGAATTCACTTTCATTGTCGTTTCCGCCGGGGAACATGCCTGAATCATCATTCCGGCCGGGCATCATCATCGTTCCTTCTTCCAGAAAAGCCGGGGTTTCTTCCTGGGAGGAGACCAGGCGGCTTTCGGCGGAAACGACGGTTTCATCTGCGAAGGCCGGAACCGATGCAAGGCTGATACCTGAGAGGATCATGGAGGCCATCGCCGCCCCTGTCAAGCCCTTTCTGATGACATGCTTCCTGCTGGTTTTTCTGTTTGTTTTTTCACTGTCTGTTTTTGTTTTTTCATATTTCTTCGTGGTTTTCATTAGCGTAACCTCCTGTTTTTATCTTTCGACGGCATTATGATAAGGCCTGTACTTAAAGTGAAACTAAAATTCCAGATTGTTTTTGTTTTTTTTTCTGTCTTTTTTTCTGTCTGCTGTTTCCTGTTTTTAAGGCCGCTGATTTCTTTTTTCAGC
The DNA here is from genome assembly GCA_017438305.1 of Lachnospiraceae bacterium. GTDB lineage: Bacteria > Bacillota > Clostridia > Lachnospirales > Lachnospiraceae > UBA1267. Next base: position 1,741 of record JAFRVX010000105.1, read on the forward strand.
GCCGGTGTTTCAGGTTTTCTTACGATAATTCCCTGCTTTCGGATTGACGCTGTGCCGCATCCTATATTATACTTTCCTTATATTTCTGTGTTTTTTTCCAGGAGGGATGTAACTGATCCACAGCATCCTCAGGAGTATAGCCTGACCTGCAGAAAAGGTAAAAGAAGCTTTGATACTATAATACAAGGAGTCAGAATCATGAAAGAGACACATGTTTTTATCCCTGAATATACGGAACCGCTGCCGGTCTCCACGCCGGAAGAGCAGGGCATCCCGTCAGCGGCGGTGATGGATTTTCTGAAAACCGTCAAAGAGCGTGATCTGGGGGTGGACAGCTTCCAGATCGTCCGGAACGGAAAACTCTGCTTCAGCGTCATCGCGAAGCCTTATCATGAAAACAGTTTTCACCGGATCTATTCGGCGGCCAAGGGCATCGTGGCAACAGCGATCCTTTTCTGTATCCAGGAAGGCCGGTTTTCCCTGGATTCTCTTGTTGTGCCGCTGATTCCCACAAAATGGATCCCAGAGGATCTGGACGAAAGGTGGAACCGGCTGACGGTCTATCATCTTCTGACCATGACGACGGGCCACGACAGGGATACGATGTTTGAGATGTGGAAGCGGGACTGCTGGATCAGAACCTTCTTTGACGTGAAGCCTGCCTATGAGCCGGGAACCTGGTTCCTGTATGATATGGGCGCCCAGTATGTGATGAACGAGATCGTCGCTTATCAGACAGGGCAGACCACCGGAGAATATCTGGAGGAACGGCTTTTTTCAAAGATCGGCGTGGCCTACACCAATAATTTCACCTTGCCGGAAGACCTGTTCTTTTCTTCTACGATGCAGCTTAAGCCGGAAGGCATCACCAGACTGGCGCTTTTCTATCTGAATAAAGGAAAATGGAACGGCGAACAGCTTTTGAGAGAGGATCTGGCTGTCCTGGCGGGAGAGCATCACGGACCGTCTTCCCACAGGGTCCTGGGAAAGCGCCAGGGAAACTTTGCCGGCTATGCGCTTCATATGTGGCGGAATAAAGGCGGCGGCTTCCGGTTTGACGGAGGACAGGGGCAGTTCGGCATGGTGCTTCCGGACGAGAACATGGCTGTGGGCATCTTAAGCTGCTCGAATAACGCCAACGAGATCCTGGACGTGTTTTTCGATACGGTCTTCGCGGAATGTTTTAATCATCCCATCGAGGCGGATCCCTATGACAAAGCGCTGCTGAAACATTATGCTGACAGCTGGTCTCTTGGTCCGGAAAATGTCCTGCCCTGGTCGGAAACGGCCGATAAGGTCAGTGATGCCGTTTATCATCTGGAAGAGAATCCCTGGGGGCAGAAGAATATATGCTTCCGGTTTGAAAAGGACCAGGTCCTGATCCTTACCGAAGATAAAGAAGGGACCCACACCTTTATCTGCGGTCTCCGGAATGAATTCCCGGAAACCGATGCCGGCTATCTGCTGACGGATAAGAAGCCGGAAGAGATCGCGGACATCGATCATAATTTCTGTTATGACGTCCGGAAGACCATGTACAGCGGCGGATGGAAGGCCCCGGATGTTTTTGCCTTTGTTATGAGAAGCCATGCCTTCTTAAGCGATCACAGGTATGAATGCAGGTTCTTCGGTGATCGTATCGAGATCAGGATGTCCAATAATACGGTAAATCCCCGGGGGCAGTACCGGAACCGGGCGGAAGCCCCGGACATCATCTTAAGAGGGAAAAAGGCTTGAGGAAGAACGCTGTAAGAAACGCTGAAAGAACCGATAGAAATCTGCGTTTTTTGTTGTTAATCTGTTGAAGTTGTGATATGATTTCAAACAAAAGATCGTGTTTTTTGGGAGGTTTTTATGAAAAGACAGATCTATCTGACACCGGCGGAAGGGAAACGGCTTATCGCGAAGGGGCTTGCCTCCGACGAACGGGTCCTGAAGGCTGCCAGGGAGCATACCCTGGTGATCATCGGCGGTACCACAAACGGTTACGCGGCGGAAGAGATCCTGAAAGCCCTGGGGCTCGGAACGTTTGACCGTTCCGGCTTTTTCCGCGGCATCTTCAAGGGACCGCAGGCAGCGAAGCTTTCCTCTGTTGTCGGGGATATCATGATCCGGAAAGGAGAGCTCATCACGGGCCGTGTGATCGATGACATCGAACCGGAACTTGAAGAGGGCGATATGATCCTGAAGGGCGGGAATGCCCTTTATCTGAAAGACCGGCAGGTTGGCGTCGTTATAGGGAATGCCCGCTATGGGACCCTGGATCACATCGGCAGGGCTTATTTCGGACGCCGCGTGGCGGTGATCGCGCCCATCGGCCTTGAAAAACGGGTGGAGCTTCCGATCACGGAGCTTATGAAATTCGTGAATGCTCCCGACTGTACCGGTACCCGGCTGGCTTTATCCCCCGGAGAACCCTATACCGAGACAGATGCCTTATCCGTCTGCGGCGTCAGGACGATCCTGCTTTCTTCCGGCGGCGTAGCCGGTTTTGAAGGCTCCGTGCTTTTAGGGATCGAGGGGACGGAGGATCAGATAAAAGCTGCCGAAGAACTGATCAAATCTGTAAAAGGAGAGCCGGTTTTCGGCGAAGACTTATGATAATCAGA